>NZ_JAVRCB010000006.1:0-208658 GCF_034530955.1 Nostoc sp. DedQUE05
AAGAGAATATCCCTAAACTTCATTGAATCGAAGTGCAATATGAATACACCGTCGGGATTCCGAGCGGTCGTTTCTTGCCGTTAGGTTTGGGTATTTCTACCCTTCGTGTTGGTTTAAGGTTTCCCCCTTTCCAATTGTTTACCAGAATCACCCTAGCTTGAGGGGTATTGACTATTTCCTTGTCAATGCCTGCCGTAGCTTTTCCTTGATTGGTCTGGGTGATGCGTCGAATTGACAATAGTAAATTTGCGTAGCTTCTTTGCATCAACTTCTGCAAGTTTCTTAACTTGCGAAAGTTACCAAGCTTTCTCGCACGAAAGATTCTTTGACGTAGGTTTCTAACAGCTTTCTTAACTTTTCTCCAATTAATATGGTTCCAGTCCACTAGCTGTTTCTTCAGTCCGTTTGTTGTCATTTCTGACTTCATCTAACTTGTCCTTAGATTAGATTCCTTTGTTTGGTTTCCTTCGTATAAGACCCAGAAGAAGTCTGCTTTCCCTTTCGGTCAGGGGTGATGTTTCAACTCCCTATCTGGTTTACTACAAACCAGCATTCGCTTTTTCTTCCATCCTTTACCCTCCAAAGATTTCGGTCTTCGTTGCCTCGGACTTACTAGGAATATTCGACCTTTCCTAGACTTTGTAGGGTTTACCCTGTTGTATCATTTAGTTTTTCTTGTTTTCTTTAGGTGCTGTCTTTTCTGCGGTGGAAGTTTCGTTCACACGATTAGTGAAAGCCCGAATCACTAATCCATCCACGTCCCTTTTTGGGTAGAGCCTGTCAGCCTTATTTGGCTCTTTGGTACATCACGCAGTTTTATTAACAGTTTACGTTTGTTCACCATTGAAAACTCCCTCTTGCTCTTGACCACCTTTAGGCTGGTAGTCGAAGTTACTTTCGTGGTCTGCATTCCGACTCTTTCGTTACCTACTAGGTCGTGACCGGACTCTTGGAAGCCTTTTACGTGAGGGCAAGGGGTGTGAATCCCTTGGCAGAGAAGGCTCTGCTTTCTAAACGACCTTTTCAGGTCGCGCCGGGCTGATTACCGTGATTTACTTAACAACAAATCGCACCGCAATTCGCAATTAATAATACCCCACGCATGAATGCGTTCCGTTGAATATTGATACTACGTGTTTTGTTTCTTTTCATAATTGAAATTAGGGGCTTGTATCCCAACGGCTTAATTATCAATTACGTCCGCAATTGCGAATTGCGAACTGCGAATTGTTCGGTCAATATGATCAATCCTCTACTTCCGGCTCACCAATTGTCTTCTGTGCGCCATGACGAATATGGAGAATTCTCACCGTGGGAACAGGTTGATCTTCAAGAACCGTAAATAGAATACGATAGGTTTGCCTTCCTTGCCCGTAAAGAAGAGTCGCGAATTTCTTGACTAAAGAAGGCATCCTCTCGAGCGATTGGACAGCGCCGAGGCATTTCTGGCTCCAGAGACGATTGCTTTAATCAGCCCTTGATACCAGAGTTGGGCGCGTTCATCTGTGGTAAACTGAGAAAAACTTAAGAATGCGGCATCCGCTTCGGCTTTCGCAATGCTAGAGAAATCAATGCGGTACGTCATGTTTCAAGAGACAATCCATATTTCTGATTTTGTTCAGCAATGAAGTCCTCTAAACTCGAAAATTGTCCTTGCTCAAAATCATCAAGCCCACGTTGGATTCCCTTTAAAGCCTCAAAAAAATCTTGATTGTCCAAACTCAGTCCTAAAGTCAGCACCGCTAGCGCCATTTGCGAAATATCTTGTCCAGTACTTTCAGCACGCTGTCGCAGCAGTGCCTCAACTTTCGGTGGCAGATCAAGTGTAATGGACATTGTGAGTTTTACCTCAGTGATACTGTTTTTATTATAGCGATGCCCTTCTCTACGAGACGCTGCGCGAACGGCGCAGGCTCAGGGTAAGACCTGCTCTGGGCGTAGCTGCGGCACCTCATAGATTAGGTAAAGCGGACTGCTCAAGTGTGGGAGTGCTTCAGCTACGCCCGTTGTAGACATCGCGCTAATTCTAGATACCTGTAAAATTAAGCTGCAAGCGATGGCAACTCTTAGAGACGCTACGTGTAGCTTGCTTCCCTGTAAGGAAGGGTACGCCAAAGCCAACTCTTGGAGACGCTCCGCGTAGCTTGTAACTCCTGCGGAGTACGGCTAACGCATATCTTATTAAAACATTAATCGTTACAACAATCCTAACTGATAATGACTCAATCCCAACCTCCATTACCACAACCCAAACTCGAAGGATCTGGTATTACTTCTGACCAGTATTTTGAATTTACTCCCGAAAAACTAGAACTGAGTAACGGATATTTGGGTTACGGTGGACAAGACCAACTTGGGTTTCATTTGTCTGTTCTCACCAACATGGGATTGTTGACAGCAGTTCGACATACAAATTTGTCGCTGTGGCTAGAAGCGCTCAAAGGTGTAGTAAGGGAAAAACTACCAACTGTCAAGGCTCAACCAGAAGTAGCAGAAGCAATGCTCAATCGATTTAATGGGGCGTAGGCGTAGCCCGCCGCAGGCATCGCAGACTTGGAGGCAGTGATTGAGTATCTGGGACAATAAAATCTGGAATTTGAGCGATGTTTACGACGATGCTCTTGTCAAACATCAGGTGCAGCGATGGGCTACGTTTTGTCGGAGGCGATCGCATCTAACAACAGTAATCCCATCTGCTTCAATAAAGCAGTGTTACCATCAGGGCAACCATGTTGAATTAGACACTTGGCACAACCAGTATCGCAGTTGCAATCTAGTGCGATCGCCTTAGCAGCACTAGCAAGTTTTGGCAGATGTTTAAACACAGCTTCAGCCGCACCATTACCACCATCACTGGTATCATAGAAATAGCCTGTGTAATTGTTACTTTCCCCTAACTCCTTCACTACTGTAAAATTCACCTGTTTTGGGTCAACTCTAGCCACCAGCTGTAACGCTCTCATAATTTGATGCCCAAAGCTGTGGATAGCAATCAAGGTACTGGAATATTCCCACAACTGTTGATAGCCTGGTGGAATCGGTTCTCCACTGTGAGTCAGACTGGTTCTAGTTTTCTTGGCAAAGTCTTGGAGGTATTCTCGCGCACTTGAGTTAATCGCTACTTTGACCATTGGTGCCGAAAATCGGGTACGGAAAGGCTGCTCAAACTTTTCTTCTGATAGGGTTTTCACAATCAAAGCTTTGCGTGTGAGTTTGCTACAAAGCCGACAACGACGTTCTTTAGGTAGCGGCTCTTTGTAGTTAAGACACCGCTTGTTCAAACAAGTCTGCTCATAGATTTGGGTCATTAAACTGTAACCACTGGTAATGTGCTTAACTTCACCAAAACTAAGTGACAGGGTTAAGTATTCCTGACAGTCATCAACTTCACTGACTTGAGAAAACAGCAATGGTAACTTTACCGGATCTGTCAGCACTGTTAGGCTACTAGTTTCTGATTCCGTAACTGCAACTGTAAACAGTGGGCTATCTGCTGTCTGTTTTAATATTGCTTGCTTGCTGTTCAAGTCAAGGGAGATGCACTGATAAGTCAGCATTCGTCCATTGGCATCTTGTCGTTTGTAGATGGCTTGGGGATGGACTTCGCGGTGAGCAATATCTTCTGAGATTTCTTCTAGTTCTTCCCCTGATTCTGCATCTACTAGCTTGATGGTAGTTTGGGATAAGCCACCCCGAAAGTTAACATCTTTATGGGGATAACCCTTTGCCCACAGTCCATTACGACCTTTATTTAGATGCCCTTGGGCTAACAGGAGTTTTGCTACCTCGTAAGCTGCTGTCCCAAAGTAGTGCTTGATTTTATTAGTAGGAATACCAGTTTCTGCGGCTGCACACATCAAATGTTTAGCAGCAAAGATGGGATATTCGTCATTAAAGAAGACTTCCTCAGCTTCTCCCAATACCAGCATTTCTGGATGTTCTGCTACATAGCAGTCTATGGGATTGAGAGCATTGGGAAGCAGCACTGTCAGTCCAGGTTGTGAACGTCCGGCGCGGCCACTGCGTTGCTGGTATGCCATTTTGGAACCAGGCCAGCCACGCAAAATGCAACATTCTAATTCTGGTAGGTCAATTCCAGCTTCTAATGCTTCTGTGGCAATAATCCACTCGATCGTGCCAGACTGGAGTTGGTCAACTACTTCTGCCCGACGCTCAGAAGTAATGCCACTGTAGAAGGCGGCTACTTGGTTTGATTTGAGTAATTCTGTTAGTTCCCGCACGCTGCGACGGGAGTTACAAAAGGCGATACCTGATTTACCTTGATTGAGCAAAAATTGAATAATCCGAGCGGTATCACCAGTCAAATTGTAACTGGGCTGAGTGATAATTATTTGTCTAGATGGTGAAGCGGCTCCACTTTTGCGAATCCAAATTAGGGGTTTGGGGTTGAGTTTAGTTGCTTTCAAACCAGAGATTTTCAGAGCCAGTTGTTTAGGATTACCACAAGTGGCACTCAGGAAGATAAATTGCAGTTTCTTGGAGTCGCCACCGTAATGATCTACTGCTAGTTTAATGCGACGAATCAGCCAGGACATATTTGCGCCATAGCTGCCTGATAGGGTATGAGCTTCATCAAGCAGTATATAGCGCAATCGCTGATAAAAGTTTGCCCAATGCACGGATTTCCAGGCTTGCTTGAGTTGAAAGTGGATTAATTCTGGTGTGACACCTAATATATGCGGTTCGCTCTTGAGGATTTGTTCTCGTTTTTCTGATTTGACATCTCCAGTGATCATTGCCAGTATAGGTCTGGATTGTGTTGGTATGGTAGAGAGTAGTTCAGAGATTTTGTGGAACTGGTCTAGTGCTAATGCTCGTAGTCCATAAAATGCTAATGCTCGGTGTTCTTCATTTATGCAACCTTCCAGAATGGCGGGGTATGTGCTGAGAGTTTTGCCACTGGCTGTGGGAGAGGTGAGGATTAAACTTTTACCTTGTCTAATTGCTTGTAAGGCTTGAAGTTGGTGAGAGTAAAGTTGGGTAATTCCTAATGAATGAAGTGCTTTAATTAATTTATTTGGTAGGTCATTAGGGATATTTTTCAGATTAGGTTCTTTGGCAGGGATAGTCTGTTGCCAGAGTAAATCTTCACCTATAAATTCAGCAATATCTGTTGGTTCATTAAGATGGTTATTTGAGTTGGAATTTTCTGTAATGGGTGTACGAGGTGGTGTCCAAAAGCTTTGGAGTAAGGCACTATAATTGGGCGTGTTCATGGCGGTGTTTTTCGCTCATTGCCCTAAAAAATCCCCCATTGGGGGAGTGATATTAAATTAGGATAGATGGTATCGAATTTGCTTGAATTTCTAACCTTCAAGGAATTTAAAGAATCCAAGTAAATCAGAGCATTTTTCTCTCACTAGAGACATAAAAGAGCGCTAATTGTCTAGATGCCTAACAATACTCCCTGTTCAGTGGAGTGTGTATTTGGGAATACTAACTCAATAGGTCTCCAAGTTAGCTACAACTCTATGGCTGTAATGATTCCAGATACTCCCGTTGACTTCAATAAAAGCCAAGGGGAGCAAGAGATTTTTAATGCTCTCAAAGAACTTGAGGATAAGTGCTATGTTTTCCATTCAGTCAGATGGCTGGGTAGCCATAACCCACAAGTCAGGGCAGTACAGGGTGAGGCAGATTTCGCAATATTTCATCCAGAGCATGGTTTGTTAGTCATAGAGGTCAAATCAGGTTTAATTAGATGTAGTGGTAGATGTTGGTATCAAACGAATCGAGCTACTGGAGTTGAATATGAAATTCAAGATCCAGAAGCCCAAGCGAATCGGTCACGATTTGAATTTATCGAGAGGTTACGCGATCGCCTTCCTAAAGGAGAAACTTGTTTCGTTGGTCATGCCGTTTGGTTTCCTTCTGGTCAATTCAACAAAAATACTCTGCCCTTGAACTATCCAGAAAGTATTGTCCTTGACATTGATGCGCTGTTCAAGCCAAAAGAAGCAATTACCAAGGTATACGAATGGTGGAGTAACAAATCTCCAATTTCTCATAAGCTGAGTGCTACAGGTGTTCAGAAAGTCTTAGAACTAATTGCTCCTACCTTTTCTGTGATTCCTTCTCTGAGAGCTTCATTTGAGAAGCGCGATCGCCAGTTCATTCAAATGACTAGACGGCAAGCCAGTATTCTAGACTTTTTGGAAGACCAAGATTCAGCAGTCATCACTGGTGCAGCAGGTACAGGTAAAACCGTTATTGGTCTTGAGAAAGCGAGAAGACTAACTGAACAGGGAGAAAATGTTTTATTTCTTTGCTTCAACAGTGCTTTGAGAAATTTCTTACAAACTAAACATGGGTTAAAAGTTGCAGATTTTCACACATTTCATAGTCTAGGTAGTAAGTTTATAGGTACTAATTGGAAAAGTTTTAAGGATTTAGAAATACAGTTTTTAGAATGGTTATCTAATTCGCAGAACTTCTGGCATTACCATCATTTAATTGTGGATGAAGGCCAGGATTTTGAATCTGAATGGCTTGAGTGGCTAATAGAACGAACAGAAGGATGTCACTATATATTTTATGATAAAAATCAACTCATCTTTAGAAAACAGTTGCCATCGTGGATTGAAAATGCTCAATGTAAACTTGTCCTCAACAAAAACTGTAGAAATACCCTCCAGATATCAAGAACAGCTTATAGGTTCGTGAAGTTGTCATCTAGTAACTCTGATGAGCTAGTTCAAGGTTCTAAAACTAGGTTGTATGAATGTAGCCATTTCTCAGATGCGCCAAAAATCTTGTCTAGACTGGTAAAACTGTTAATAGAGCAGAATGCCTTACAGCTTCAAGATATAGCTATTCTCACTATACAGACAGAGGATAAATCGGTACTCGCAGGTGTTCAGAGTATTCACTCAATCCCTTTATCTCCATTTTTTGAGATAGGCAAAATCTGTTTTACCAGTGTGCGTAAGTTTAAGGGAATGGAAGCAAAAGTGATATTTTTAATTGATATATCACTCAAAGAATTTCTTGATAATGACTTTTTGCAAAGGCTATATATCGGTTGTTCCAGAGCAACCCATGAGTTGCATATATTTATCAATGATATCAATTCTGATAGCCTTTATCTAGCAATTGAATCCATATTGCCAGGGACAAAACGAAAGCGTAACAAGAAAACATTAGAAGATTTATTAAATGCTAGTTGGAGTAGAGAGGAAGAATATGTATAAGTCAGAAGCAATTAAGTCTAAAAAAGAGTTCAGTCTTATTGATAAGCCTGAACACATTGCTAAACTTACACAACTGCTTGAGAAAAATTTTGAAGCTTACTTTAATTCGTTAATTAATAATTATCGTAGCAATGATTCTTTAGAGAAGCTGAAAAAACAATGGGGTAAAAACATAGCATTAAAAACTGATGCCGAGTGTATCAGAGAAATATTTGCCTATAGGATAGATGAATTTGAAAAGGAAGCTGAGAAATATCGAGAGGCTTTTGCTCAAGATAATTTAGAAGATTGCCGCCATGACGAAAACGGTTTTAAAGACTATTTAATTAAACGCTGTCCTGTAATAACGAAGTCTTGGGGGGCAAAAAATGTAAAAGAACTGGATGAATGGCGGAAGCTATTTACAATGACTCCTACAGTCGTTCTTCTTGATACTTTTGAAAACTTGATAAATTTTACAGCCGATTATTTAGAAAGTTATGATGAAACAGAATATGGTAAATATTTAAATACAGATGATTTTAATTTTAATGAAATTGAAGAAGATGAATATAGCATAAGAGGCGTAATTGGTATGGGAATTAAAGCAATTACTATTTATTATTTATATCCTCACATCTTCCCTAAACGTGGCAAATTAGATTTATTTGGAATGTATTTTTTAACTAACCAAAATGAGCCTTACATAAACCTTTTTCACTTTCCTACTAAAACATCAGAGTTTATCATGATTAATGACGAAACTAATGGAAAAGAAGGAACTTATAAAGCTGATCAAAATTACTGGTATCCCTATGGTCTGTTCACATCCTACGCAATGAAACTCTACAGGATGATTGTTGAGCAATGTAAAAAAATGAATGTTGCTCTCGATCCTCATTATCGTTATGTTTATGTGGATACATACCTTGAAAATATCTCCAAACATCACTCTGAAGATATTAAGACTCTTACAAAAAGTAGTGATATTACACACGGTAAACATTGATGGCAACTCCGACGACTAAGCAAGACATTCTCCAAAAATACTTTCCTTACATCTCTAGCTTAAGAGATATTCAGGAGTCTGCTATTGATAATATTCAAGCTGGCAGAAATACGCTTTGCCTCATGCCTACTGGTGGGGGTAAATCCTTAATTTATCAAGTTGCTGGTTTACTAAGTAAAAAAATTACTCTGGTTATCTCACCATTAATTGCCTTGATGAGACAACAATCTGAACGACTTAACCAGCAAAAGATTGAATCTATTTGTCTCAGTGGTCTAGACACAAAGCAATACTACTCAATGCTGCATGATTTTTCATTTGTAGATGAGAGTAAGTTTATTTTTATCTCACCCGAAAAAGCTGCTTTTGACGGTTATCTAGAATATCTCTTCCGTCGCTATCAACAAAATATTGGTCTACTTGTGTTAGATGAATGTCACTGTGTTTCTCAGTGGGGACATAGTTTTAGACCTGCTTATAAAGCATTGCCTCTATTTTTAGATCGTGTTTTTGGCTCATCTAACTGGCCTACGCTGCTTTGTTTAACTGCAACACTCAATCCAAAGGATAGAGAAGAGATATGCACAGATTTCCGAATTTCACCAGAGAATATTCTCGAAAGTTCTTCTTTGTTAAGAAAAAATCTACAATTGAATTTTGAAACTCATCCTGATGAAGCTGCTAAAAAACTCAGACTTACAGAACTGCTTGAACAATATCAAGATGATAAAATTATTGTCTATACTCACAGAAAAAAAGGAAAGTTTGGCACTAAAGCCTTAGCCGAAGAATTACAGACAGAAGGGTGGAATTGTGACTTTTTTGATGCGGATCTTAATGATTCTCGCAAGGAAATTGTTCTCACATCATTTGAAACAGGTAAAACTCAAATAATTTTTGCTACTAGTGCTTTTGGTATGGGAATTGATATTCCCGATATCCGTGTGGTAATTCATTATTTAATACCTGAATCTATTGAGCAATACTATCAAGAAATTGGACGAGCAGGAAGAGATGGAAAGCCATCTTACGGATATCTTCTCTACTCACCAACAAACATTAGGATTCGGCAAGACATGATTAAAGCTAGTTTTCCTAGTGAAGCTGAGATTGTAGATGCCTGTAATAATCCTCCTATAAACTTAAGGCGAGGTAACAAAGTTGGCTCATTCTCTCCTTGGCTAAATAGTTCTGAAAATACAGACCAATTAATTATATTTTTCATATTACTTGAACTAGGATTTTTAAAAATTGTTGCTACAGGCATTAATAATATTACTTGTTTCTCATGTATTAAAGGTGTTGAGCTAATAGAATTCAATAATTTATTAAAAGCATCAAGAGTAGGAATTGCTATTGCTATTGCTAACAAGTTACATATATCTATTGCAGAAATCACTAATCATCTGTATGAGTGGTATACCAACGGTCTACTAAAGCTGACTCACTCACCTAGAAAAGTAATGTTCTACGAATATCCAGAAAAGCCTAATGACACTGATATTAAGAAAATAGCGGATGATTTTGAGCGTAAAAACAACTCCCGCTTAACTGCATTCCGTCAGCTAATACAACTTATTGAATCTGGTCAAGATCCTGCTCTTGGTATTAGTCAACATTTAGGTATTAAATTGTCAGATATTTAGGGTGAAAACATTTGATAAATCTCCAGAAACATTTGCCCTCACTGCGCCCGATACTGTATCATATTCTCGCGCAAAATGGCTAAATGTAAGAGGCTGAGGCTTTGGATTTAGAGATTAAAATAGAGTTAATAAAGGTAGAGTTTACTTGATTGGGAGGTTCTATGATGACTTTACAAGAAATTATTAATTCTATTGAAAGTTTGCCCACAGAAGATAGAGAGTATTTATTTGAGTTTCTTCGCAAGCAACGAATTGAGAATCGGCGGTTTGAAATTTTGGCTAATGCTCAGGAAGTGATCCAGGCTTTTAAGGATGGGACAGATCATAGGGGAAGCGTTGATGATTTGATCGCTGATTTACTAGGAGATGATGATGGAAGTTGTCTGGAAGTTTTGTTAGATACTAATATAATTGTTAGTGAATTTGGATTTTAGACTGAAATCAAATATACAATCCAAAATCCAAAACTATCAGTCAATTTTATCTGATTAAGTTAACTTAAATAACCTGCTAACACTAAGAATTATTAGCAGTAAATCCTTACTTTCAGCACCCCTCTTAATAGACATCTCCAAATCCAGCATCATAGTCACTGCTTTAGCTAAAGCATTAATGCTTGTATTTGCTACCTCCTGACGCAAATAGTAAATGCGATTAGGATTGCTGATACTGCACAGTTGAGCTAATTCACTATCTTTCTTAACCCCAGAAACAATTGCAGATTTAACCCACAGCCAAGTTCTAAACTGCGTTAGGAGAGTAGCAATAATCACCATTAATGGTTCCGAGCGTGACAGTAAATCATCTAGCAGGTGCAAAACTTGATTGCTTTCTCCTTGGCGAATAGCAGATGCCAGTTGTAGGCTATTCTGAGTCTGACATGGCACTAACTCTTTTACTTCTGCAAGCTCCAGTTGTCTGCCATTACCATAGATATACAGTTTGCGTAACTCTGTGGCTGCACGAGTCATGTCGTTACCAATTGCTTCTGCTAGATATTCCACTGCATCCTTTGACAGCACCAGCTTGATTTTTTTAGCCTGAGTACTGATCGCCTTCTCAATCAAATCAGTACGCCAAGGTGGTATCAATAGAAACTCAAACAACTTGGCATACTTGACAAGATGTTTGTAAATCTTCAGGCGCTTATCTACATTGGTGGCAACAAACACCAAAATTGTGAATTCAGGCACTTGAACAAGCTGCTGCAAAGTTTCTAACTCAGTATCACCCCACTGCTTGATGTGGCAATTTTCCACAATCACCAGTTTTTTACCACCAGTCAGGGAACGAGTGCGAGCTACACTGATGGCTCGGTCAAGGCGATCGGCTGGAAATCGGTGATAGCAAAGTGTGAGCCATTGAGCATCAATCTCTGCTTTGTATTGGTTTAGCTGTTCCTGGATGGCGTGTTGGTCGTCGCCTGTCAGCAAGACAATCATGCTTTTACCTCCCGTTACTGCTCTTGTTGGCAGTTTTAATTAACACAGTCATTGGTTGTTGACTTTGGGTAGCTCGTTGCAGCATTTTAGCGATCGCTTCTTTACTACTCTCAAACTTATTCAGGTAAGCTGGTGTAACCTCTAAAATCGCCTTGTCACCTTGCAATTTAACGAGATTTGCATGAGCCAACAGCTTTTGATTGCTGGGTTTAGCTGTATCCATCACAGAAAGCCAAATTTGAGCCAGGTTAGTAGTCTGGGCTGCAACTGTTGGTAACAATTTGTCATCATGCCCTTTGCCATCTACAGTTTTAGCTGTCACCTTATTTGTGGTGTATACTCCAACTGTTGGTAGCAACTTGCCGTCATGCACAGGTTTAGCAGTTAGCGTCTTGGTTGCACTGACAGGCAAGAAATTGGGTATCAGGTTCAGTAAGCAAACTTCTAGCCACACAGCAGCATTTACTGTGTACCGAAGATAGTTTTCTGCTTTTTGTAACTCTGTTAGGGACAAATTCAGCGTCTCGAAATTCCAGTGATTTGCTAAAACCTTGAGTTGAGCATAGCTAACACAACCAGTTAGTAGGGATTGCTCTTTGGGTGCAGACTTGATAATCAGTAAATCTCGGTATGTTTGCAGTAAGTTGGAGAGAATCAATTTGGGCGTTTTACCAGAGTCCACTAGAAGTCTCGCTACTTGCAGCAAGTTAAAGGTGTTGTTGGTGGATATTGCCTGTAAAATTGACATCAATTCTGTTTCTGTCACACCACCAGCGATTTCCATGACATGATTGGCAGTGATATCTTCATCTAAAAGACTCACCTGACCGAGTAATTGCAGTGCATCCCGCAATCCACCATCGCTAAGTCGAGCGATCGCTGTTAGTGCCTCCTCATCAATAGAGATACATTCTGCATCTGCTACAATACCGAGGTGCTGTACAATTGCCTGAACAGACAAAGTGCGGAAATTAAACACCTGACAACGGCTGACAATGGTAGGTAACACCTTGTGCAATTCTGTTGTGCAGAGAATGAAAACAACATGAGGTGGTGGTTCTTCAATACACTTAAGTAAGGCATTGAAGGCGTTACCGGTTAGACAATGGCACTCATCGAGAATAAAAATTCGGTAACGTCCTGCAACAGGTGCTAAGGTACTGCGCTCAATTAAAGCACGGGCATCATCTACACCATTATTAGAAGCAGCATCAATTTCACTGACATCTAGGCTATTACTGGTTTCAATTGAACGGCAGGATTGGCAGATACCACAAGGTTGATCAGTTGGTTTCTTAGTGTTGAGGCAATTGAGGGATTTAGCAAATATCCGAGCAGTTGAGGTTTTACCTGTGCCTCTAGAACCTGTGAATAAATAAGCTGGTGCAATTTGCAGGTGTTTTACAGCATTAGTCAGAGCAGTTTTGATGTAAGGCTGTCCAACTAATTCGGCTATTGTCTGGGGTCGATATTTTTGATGTAGGGCGACTGTAGACATAGGATTCATTAACCTTAATTTGTCGCCCTTACCCCTGTTAAGGGGGTGTAATTTTGACTCAAAAGTAGGCTTATTTGCTCAACTGTTCCCAGTAAGATTTACCATACTCAGTACTCTTCATCTGCCTCATTAAGCAGTAGCAAATTCTGTTAAACCTCGTTTCCTGGGATGATGGAAACCCAAAACAATATCGGCTTGGGGTATTCCGGCTGATAGCAAATCATCAACAACGCATAAATTAGTTGCATCTTCTTCCACCCAAACTTTGCCGTTTTTAATGCAGAGATAGATAATAATATACTGTATCTGCTTTTTGTCATCCCAGCCGAACCGAAACCAAAGATATTGATCTCTTGTTTCATCAAAAGCCAAGCGATCGCTTACTTCAACTCCCGCATCTTTTATAACTTGAGTATTAGTAGTTTCGTAATACTCAGTCAAGATCTTCTTGATAACATTGCGATATTGTTCTAGCTTATCCATTGCCGAATTTCCTCCTTTTCTGTATTTACAACTATTAACAGCAGGTTATTTTCATTGATGACTGCTTGTACAGATTTACGTTGAAAAAAGTTCTCATAGACAACATCATCAACAGCTAAATAAAGTTTATATTCTGGCTCTGTAAGTTGAATGAGTTTCCGATAGACTATGTATTGTCCCAAGGCCGACGTGAAAATCATACATCAGTGATTTGCCCACAAAGCTCTTGATTTCTACGACAATCTTCTGTCCCTGGCGTTCTGCGGCGATTGGTTTTTCTGCTGCTAGGTCGGCGTAGAGTTCAGCATCCTCATATTTGATAAAGTAAGGATCATCTGTGATAGTCCAACCGTCTTTTATCAATGCGTTCTTGACTTCATTATGGTATATGTCTTTTGCTGGCATGGTGGAACTATTGAGTAATACTCTGATTGTAAAGTGTTTACCATATTGGGTAACAATTAGATTCTAAAACATACTTTTCTCTCTTTCCTTCTTGCACCCTGCTTTGCTTCCTTTTTTCTTGATAAAACTGGATAACTTTGCTATTTTGGCGGTAAATAGTCGGATATTTACCGCCAAAATGCACAGTTTCTATTGGTCAAAATCGAGGATTTTCGTTCATGTTGTCCAGTTTTGTCTAAACTCCAGTCAAATCCACGTCTAAAATAAACACCACTCGTATCCAAAACATCCTACAAAACTTCAAGATTCCGATTAACATTTATTAAGCATTTAGAGTGTACAGTGGCAATAAGAATTGACGCATTTCCATTTGCAGTTCTGGATTTGGTCTATCTCCATAAGGAACCAACATGGCAGGATGATCTGATTGTTGCAAGTGCATTTTGATAGCGGAAGTAGGAATTGCTTTGGCTGCTTCTACTAAATACTTGAGGTTAAACTGAATATTCAATGACATTTCTGATGGTAGATGAGCAGCAATAACCTGATCGCCTTTGCCAAACTCCCGTTCAATTGATAATCGTAACTGCTGCAAACTTCCATCAAATTGTAAATAAATACCTTTCTCTTTTTTATCTGTTAACACAGCTAACCGTTCCAGTGCTTTGACTAAGAATGCTTTTTCTAGGATTACTTCTCGGTCAAAGCTAAATCTTGCCAATAGCTGTTCGCAGTCAGGGTAAGTTCCTTCCAAACATTGACATCTGAGGATAATATCTTGCCAAGCAAAACCCAAGCGATTACTTTGGGCATCATACAACAAATTAATGAATTCGACAGAATCATCCAAGTTACGCGCTAGTTCTTTGAGAACTCGACCAGGAATAGTAAATTGTATCTCTGAAGATTCTACTTGTTTACGGGGTTTTCTACCAATTCCTTGAGTTGAAAGTTCAGTGGTTGCGACTCGATGCCCATCAGTACCAATAAACTTTAACTTCTCCTGTGTAAGTTGGATATGAACTCCGGTCAAGATATATTTATTTTCATCAGTGCTGACAGCATAAATCACACCTTTCAAACCATCTTTTAAAGCTGTTGTTGGCAGAGGAATGGGAGTAGTATCAATTGTAGAACTAGGTGGAAATTCTTCAGCACTAATGCCTCGAATTTCATATTTCCCATCAGCATCAGATAAACTGAGAGAGCAGATTTTTGTTTGCTTCTCCTCATCAATAAGCTGTATAATCTGAGTCTGACTACTGAGGCTAATATCACCATTAGGGCAATGCTTAACTATCTCAAATAGCATTTCCACTGGCACAGTAATTTCACCCTCGAGCAACACCTGGGCTTCAAAACTTGCCTGAATTGTTAATGCTAAATCAGTAACAGTTAAATGTATCTGTTGTGTTTCGATATCTGCAATGATTAGAGCATTAGCAAGAATCGGATGGGTAGGTTTAGCTGGGGTAGCACAACTCACTAAAGAGAGTGCATCGTGAAATTTAGTTTGTGAGCAGATTACCTCCATTCCTGATTCTATAAGTGGTTGAGAGTTTAACTCTGATTTGGCAGAACGTTTATTAGTAAGCTTATTTGAGATAGGCTCAGTTGAAGTATCAGCATCAGGAGATGTAGATTTTTTCTTTTTACCTGTAGATATTTCTTGGATATTTGCTGATACTTCATTTTCACCTTTAGGAGTAGCTACACTTGTTTTTTTGGTCTGATTGGCAGGCTTTACCCTCTGTTTCGATGCTGTTTGAGTCATGATAATTTATTTCTGGTTGCGTCATTGTTAGAAAGGTGACTGCGATAGCAGAAAATAAAGGATGTGAAGTTTTGAATCAGATGCTTTTACTCTGTGAGACATACGGAAGTTTACTGATATATCCCATTTAACCGCTCTCAGGTAAGCCTTTATTCTAATCGTAGCTTTCGGAGTATCAGGCTCCGCTCCTGAATTATTTCTACAAATGCCTCCAAAAGTTCTTTCCAATGCTTTTTAAACTGATAACTTTGCTGTTATTAGCAGATTCTTCTGTAGTGTTATCAACCAGCACAGGATCAGTTTCCAACAAAGAGTTCAGCAGTGATAGTTGATGTTCAACATCTGCCACATCGCGGTATATTCGAGACGGGTCTATTTTCATTCCTAAAGGTGTAGGAACAATTTTTAAATATTGGTTTAATGTCTCTAGATAATTTCTATTGCTAAATTGTCTTTGTGCTACATAAGGGCGCAAAATCTCCAGTAATTGGATAGCTCTTTTGATTTCTAGAGAATCAGAAGTATTATCAATTTGAGGTTGGCTTTCTCGGTAGCCTTTCATTTTCTTCTCAGCCACGAGATTGTGGAATTTAGAAACTGCTTGTTGATAATTACCAAAAGAGTGTACTTTTTGCTGAGATTTGTAGCCTACCCTACCCCACTCAACAGTTAGATTGCTTTGCTCAACTTTTGCACTCCAGAATTTGTTACTGTTCTGAGCAGCATCTACAAATATTAAGTAAACTTCCATATTTTTGACATAATTTAGAGTAAAGTATTGCCATGTCAAATGAATATCTCAACAACAGATGTTCATTTGACAAAAGCTTCAAATCATTACTAATTTGGGAATATCTAATTAGTACGGAACCTAGAAGTACGAAGACCTTTCTTAGACACCTGCACAGGACTAGAGGCTGGTCGCGCAATCTTTGACCAAGACTGCATCCGCTCAACAGCAGCAGCATCTTGAACAGCTAAAGGGGTAATGTTTTGCTGACAATTTTCTAAATCAGCTAGTGTAACCTGCTGAGGTCTTTCCTCATCGAAAGCCAGTAGAGCTGCTTCTGATGCTAGGGTTTCCAACTCAGCACCACTAAACTTGTCGGTGCTAGCAGCGATCGCCTCTAAATATTCCTGCGGAACTTCTATACCAAACCGTTCTAAGTGAATTTTGAGAATCTGGCAACGTTCCAACTCAGTAGGCAGGTCAACGAAGAAATTCTCGTCAAACCGCCCTTTCCTCTTGAACTCAATAGGCAGCGCTGTTGGGTCATTACAAGTTGCCACCACAAACACCCCCGCCGTACACTCAGACATGAAAGTGAGGATATTTCCCAAAATCCTTTGTGAGACTCCAGAGGTATCGCCATTAGCTGAAAGTGCTTTCTCGACCTCATCAATCCACAAGATACAGGGTGCGATCGCTTCAGCAGTCTTGAGTGCGCGGCGGACATTGCCCTCAGATTCTCCCACCAGGCTACCAAGCATCGAGGCAATGTCTAATTGCAGCAGTGGAAGATTGAGTATGGTTGCAATGTTCTTTGCTACTATCGATTTACCCGTCCCTGGTGGCCCTGCCAGTAACACACCTTTAGGCTGGGGTAGATTTAGCGATCGCGCTTCCTGGGAAAATAACCGGCTGCGACGTTGCAACCAATCCCGCAATAAATCCAAACCACCAAAAGGTATGGTCGCTGATTTACCCAATTCGATACCCATTTGAGCCAGTAGGCGGGTTTTGTATTCGACAACCAAAGGGATGACCGTAGTATCAATTACTATACCTTTAGAAGTTAATCGCTCCTTAACAGTGAGCCGGAGAAAGTCGCTAATTTCCTCCAGCGTCAAGCCTAATGCTGCTCTTGCCAAGGTTTCTTTATCTTCAGTAGTGAGAGATACGGTAAAAGTTACCTCTTGCTCACTGGCAGATTCTTGCAAGTATAGTAAATATGATTCTAAGTGGTCTTGAATTTGCTCAATGCTGGGCAAAGGAACTTCACAGCAAGGAATTAGTCTCAGCAGGGATTCGTGCAGTTGAATGTTTTGACCTAAAAACACAATTCGCTTTTCAGTTGGTTTGAGGCGATGGTACAAGTTTTTTACTCTGGTGAGGACTTCCCAACTCAATTGCAGAGAGTTTTTACCGACAAAAGGGTGAACATCTCCCAGGATGAAAACCCCATTACCGCCGAAATTGTTGATGTACTCGAACACATATATTAAAGGGTCTATGTGAGGCGGCTTTTTATACGTCTCGACTGATTTGAACACCAGTCCACCGTCGTCAGCAATCAGACATTGCTCCAAGCCGGAAACTCCCAAATTCCAGAAGTATACAGGACTGTTAAGTTTGTCCATCATTTCAGTAGTTAACCACTGAATGATAGTGGCTTCTTCGGGGGACAGAACATCTATTGCCACGATGGGTATTTGAGAGTCAATGGTGGTAATCAGGTTTGATAATTTCATTATTGCTAATTTTGATCGGGTACGGGAGAAAGTTTTTCGTGAGTGGTAACAAGATGCACAACTACTTCGTAAACTTCGGCATCGCCGTTAAACACTTCAGCAACTCCAGAAGAGTTTGGATGAGCAATGGCGGAAATTAGGGCATTGACTAAAGCGCACAGTCCCCCCGCATTTCCTTTGATAATTACTGGTTGCCGCGCTCCTTTTGAGGGGTAAATATGGAGCATCGGATAATCTTCAGGTAGTTCACTCATAGAAAAATTGTGCAGGGGGATTTTCCTCGTTCCCCCATCGAATGTTTATTGGTGGAATGGCACGTTTGTTTAGGTGAGGAACAGGCAGGACAGAGAGGACATGAAGACAAGGAGGAATTATTAAGGGAACTCCAAAAATTAAATTACTCAATTCCTCCATCCAAGACAACTATCAGATATCTCTTCTCCTGCCTCCCCTGCTCCCCCTCTCCCTTGCCATCATTTATTGGTGCAGTCGTTGTTGATGAGTAATGATGCTACGAAGCTGTTGCTGAGATTCTGGTTTGTAAATGCGATCGCCCTGCACCACACCCAAAGCTTCCTCAAAGGGTTGGGTTGCTTCTAGACACGACAATCCCTCAAATCCCTCGGCTTCTATTTTCACTTCACCTGTAGCAGTGTCAAAATGTATCAATATTGCCCGTTCCATAAATTACCTCCGAACTTGTTGAGTTTGCTGATGTGCTGAAAATGCGAGACGCAAAGTATGTACCTGACCATTGGTTTGTTCTGTGATGGTGCATTCTCCCAGATGTTCTTGTAACTGGGCTGCTTTAGCGCGAACCATCTTCTGTCCGTAGGCTTGTATTAAAGTGTGCGAAAAGAAGTCTTCTCCTAGTCGGGGTACAGTTTCATAGGCATCATGGATGAGTTGATACACCCCTGCCTCCTGATCCCACATAAACCCGATATCTGCGCGGACACTTAAACTACGGCCAGGGACAACAATCTCAGCACTTTGTCCTTGGGAGTCGTCGTAATAACCTCTCAGGGATTGTGGCTTTTCATAAACTTGGACGGTAAGCTGCAAATCTTGTAGAGCTTGTACTAAACATTCACGGTTAGTTAGTTTTGTAGTGACAGTTGAAAAATGTGACATTCCCTACCTCTAAATACTGTGGATTGGTAAATTAATGCGAACAGTGGTGATAGACAAGGAAGCAAAAAGTTCCTTTGCTAGCAAGCTTAGGAAGTGTGGGCGTATTGTCTTCCTCTACAACGCCACTTGACGCCAGTCGCCTCAAGTCGGGAAACCCACCCACCGCAGTGGCTCCCCCACACCTCGTTTTCGATCAACGACGATACAGACACGTTCTTGATTGTTTTTTCTAGCGAAGTTTGAGAGACATCGCTGTAGCTTTGGTTAAGCCCATACCCTCATCACTTGCTAATCGTTGGAGATGGCGTTGTTCATCCAAAAGCTTGGAGCAAATTTCATCCATTTTTTCCTGTAACTGAGAACGCCCTTGTGAATCCAGCTTTTTAGCATCCACAGAAGCGTTTTCGAGAACATTTTCTAGATGAGCCATCATTTGTCCAAGGCTGCTACCTGCTTCAAAACTGGCGTTAGCCAAAAGCATTTGGACTTTCTTGAAATGGCGTTCCATCTTCTTCTTGAAGTTGACAGGCTTTCGTCCTGGTTCCCAATTGCTCAAATCTTCGAGCAACTGGGCTGCTAGTTGTTCGCCTCCTGCGATCGCTGATTCCCTCAGTGTTTGTTCTAAATTTCTGTCATACTGTTCTATAAACCGACTTATTTGCCCTAAGCATTCAGCTTGTTTCTCTGACAGTTGTTCACTGATGGCGGGAATAATGACAGGACGACCAATTACGACTTGTAAATAGTCCTCTAGTTCCTCTAAACAGGGAAAAGCTTTGGCTAAGTTCTGCTTAACTTCTTGTTGTTGTTCTACAGATAACTGCCAAGCATTGAGTGAGAGAAATTTGTCAATACGTTCTTGATAGTCTGTGTACCCCTTTTCATACTCTTCTTTCAGTTGAGTGCGTAAAACAGGTGCAATATTATCTCGAATTTCGATTAGTTGATTCCAGACCAATGGCGCTAAGTCTATAGAACAAATCCAATCACCATTGTCATAATTCATCCATTCTTGGACTGAAGCAATTTCTTGCCTTAATTGGTTTGCTGCTTCGTCTAAAGCTTTGAAAACTTTGATGCCCTTTAAACCAACTTCTGAGGTTGTAACCTTCACTAAGTCAGATTCTTGTTCATCTTGAGAATATTTGAGAACATCTGTCCATTTTGGAGCATTACTCTTGGTTGTCTTCTTTAACTGAATCTTGAAGCGGATGCGAGTTTTATTCAACTTAGAGATGTTATATCTTTCAACAACAGCGTCTTTTAGAAAGGTTTCGCTTGAATGTGTAATCACTGCTTGTACCACATTTACTAGGAATAATAATTTTTACCCTCAGTAAATAAAGCGTAAGCTTTACCTTTTTGCCACTAATTTAGGCTATATTTTTATTCATAAACATCATTTAATTGCTTACTAAATTTAGTTAAGCTTGATTGTACTTTTAAAAATAATTTGAGACTAAAAAGCTGCTAAAATCAGATTATTAGCAGAAATATTGTAAAAAAAAGACAGTCTTTATATAGTTAATAAGCAGTTCTTAAAGTGAGCAAATGTTTCATAAGACATTATCTATTTCATAATCTAGCAATCATAAGCTAATCGTCATTTATTTTTCCAGATTTATTCGCTTATAGTAAAGGTTTAAGCCCTGCTTTCATGCAACTTAAATGCTCATTAGCTTATTTGATTTGTGAAAATTACAAGGCACAGAACCCCAATTTATCTAATAAATCGGGGTTCTCATTGTTCACGAATGATTAATCGGAATTTTGTGTCGAGATTGCTATACACAATTATTACCGGATAACTAATATCCGTTGTCTAGCCCGTGAGCTAGAAACATAGTACAAACGATTAAACTCTCTAATCTTGGCCAGTACTGCCTTACTGTCATCTCCTCGTTCTGGATAAAGTCGCTTACTCAAATCTTTACCATCAATACCCGCTTCTAAGAAAGTACTACCTTGGCTATTGTGAACAGTTAATGCAAAGCAGTTTCTGATGTTGGCAAACTGCTCTGAATGTTTGTAGTACTGCTTCCACAGAAAGGGATTACGCTTGGCACTTTTGAGTAAGCGTTTGGTTTCTTGGTCAAATTGTTTTTGCTCATCTTCATGCAGAACATAGATTTGACGCACAATCCCTTCATCTGTCTCTACCTTTAACCTCCAAGTATCATAGTTGTTGTAACGATCGCCAAAAACATCTAAAATAGTAAACTCTGTAGATGTAGAAAGAATCGTAGTTTTACCATCAGGAGCCATCACAGGATCTCTGGTGATTAATCTCTCTCCAGGAATAAAGCGATTGATATTTTCACCATATAAATGTGTGCGAATCTGCTGATTGTAAAAGTCAACTTGAGTATTAGTCCAGGATAAAATTCGGAAACAATCTGGGTTTTGAGCAAATTCTCTCTTCATCTTTTTGCAGGCATAACGCAGCAAAGTTTGACGTTTAACCATCAGCGCCCCATTACTTTTATCAGGCAGATATTTGGCATAAGGCTCAAAAGGATACTTGCTCTTGGTAACTGCATAGCGAGAAGCGGTGACAAACTCTAACAAAGGACTACCAGTTCCCTGACGCACAACTTGAGTTAAAACTGCTTTATCTGGCACTTGAAAACTAGGAGATTTTCCTTCATTAATTGGATTTAACTGTGCTGGATCGCCCATGAGAATAATTTTGATTTTTGTCCAGGTGGATGATTGGTTAGCAACATCCTCAATCCAGCGCCAGAGTTGTTTGCCAATCATGGAACATTCATCAATAAAGACAACATCAAATAGATTGATGTAAGAAGGCCCAGTTTGGTCAAGTACTTTCTCTTTACCTCTAGTTACCATACCCAGTCCTAACAACTGGTGAATGGTGAAGAATTCTACCCCAGTTACGCCATTTTCTGCCGCCATACGTTGCAGCACACCTACAGCTTTATTAGTGGGTGCAGTCAGTACAACTCGCTTACCCGCAGCGACAAGAACTTTAACTAGTTGGAATACAATAGTTGACTTGCCGGTTCCCGCATAGCCAACCAGCAGAAATAAAGCAGCCATCACAGTTGGCTGTATAAATGTCCACATTGCATCTAAAGCTTTTTGCTGCTGTTGGGTGAGTTGAAATGGAAAAGAACTTGTTGCAGCGAAAGTAGGAAGTGTTTGGATCATCATCGCTTCGCTAATTCCATTAATTGATCCACTCAATGCAGCGATAGCTGTTGGTTTTACTTCTCCGAAAAACAATACTCCTTCTGGTTTGAGGAATATGTTTTCATATCCATTGGGCATCATCAGCAATCAATATATTGAAAGTTTTTTAACATTCAGATGATTTAGTTAAATCTGGAGTTGCACATATATTTTTTTCTATGAAGGTAAACATCTTCAACCTTAAAATTATTGCTACTCAGAAATCCTACTTTAATTCTTGTGATTACAAATTTTCGCGCATGTCACCATACATTAGACCTCATTACGCATTAGCACGTATTTAAATATACTAAATATTTATTACACTTAAAATAGTTTTTAGCATAGGCGTGGCCCGCCGTAGACATCGCTCGTTTTTATCCAGCCTCACTTTGGAGCGTTGCTCCCATCTCTATGTTATTCATCAAACAAAAATACCTGCCTTACAGGATTGCATTTTTCAGTGTGGGAGTAACCTTGCTAGTAAAGCTGGGACTAGAGCATCTAACCGGAATCACAAGTTCTTTCAGCTTGTGGGTGATTGCTATCTCTATAAGTACTTGGTACGGTAGTATCATTTCAGGATTGACATCAGTATTTTTGGCTGCTTTAGCTAGTCATTACTTTTTTACAAACCCATCTTCTACTCTCAATAGTCTGGAATTTGTATTATTTGTTATCGAGGGTCTATTAATCAGTGTGCTAACTGCTAACTTTCAGTCAAGCAAACAACAGTCAGATACTGACAAAACAGAAGCCCAAATTAATCTAAAAGATTTATTACAGAGTCAGCGTTCACTTCGTAAAGGTGAAGAACTATACCGAACATTAACCCAAAATCTACCCAATGGAGTAGTTTTTCTCTTTGATCGAGATATGCGCTTTATGGGTGCTGAGGGTACAGAACTGCAAATCTTTGGTTTACCAAAAGAAGAGTTCCAAGGTAAAACGCTGCACGAAACTGTTCTCCCTGAGACTTACGATCTAATAGAACCAGCTTACCGTAGTACCTTACAGGGTACTCCAATGTGTATTGAAATCCCTTATAACAATCAAGTTTATCTAATACAAACTTTTCCAGTCAAAGATGAAAATAGCAAAATTCTGACGGGCTTGGCAATCTTCCAAAACGTCACGAACCGCAAACAAGCAGAAGCAAAAATTATCAAGTTAAACCAAGCTTTAAATCGACGAGTTAAAGAACTACAAACTTTGTTAGAGGTGATTCCAACTGGCATTGGCATTGCAGAAGATCCAGAATGCCGAACTATTCGAGCTAATCCGGCTCTTGCCAAACTGCTTGGCATACCTGTTGACGCAAATGCCTCTCTCAGCGCTCCTAATGATGAACGTCCAACTAACTTTAAAGTTTACCAGTCAGGCAGAGAATTAGCTCCAGAAGAACTGGCTATGCAATATGCTACCACTCATGGTGTGGAAATACTGGATTCTGAGATCGAGGTGGTTCGTGATGATGGTGTGAGAATTAACCTATCGCAGTATGCTGCCCCTTTATTTGATGAAGATGGAAAAGTGCGGGGGTGTGTAAGTATATTTTTAGATATTACCCAGCGCAACCAGGCAGAAAAAAAACTGCAAGCGGCTAGAGATCAGTTGCAGACTGTACTGGAGGCTGTACCTGGAATTGTATCTTGGGTCAGTTCCGATTTGTGCTATCTAGGTGTAAACAAGCACTTAGCTGATAGTTTTAATTTGCCTCCCGAAGCTTTTGTTGGTCAAGATATTGGTTTCTTAGCTAGTGGTAATGGGTTTCGTGAATTTGTGCAAAATTTCTTTGCTGGAAATCAATCTGAAGCATTATATGAGTTGAAATCCATAAGCGCAGATCGTAGTTATTTAATTGTGGCTCAAAAATATGACCAAAACAGAGCCGCATTTTTAATCGGTATTGATATCACTGAACAAAAGCGTGTAGAAGAAGAACTGAGACAAAAGACTGAGGAACTGGCAGAAATAAATCGAGTAAAGGATGAATTCGTCGCTGTCTTGTCTCATGAGTTACGTACTCCCATGCATAATCTCCACGGCTGGGCGCAACTATTGCTAACTGAATCTGAGATGGATGAAGCACTGAAAATTGAGGGACTGGAAACGATTGAGCGGAATGCCCGTCTACAAGTTCGCTTAATTGACGATTTGCTGGATCTGGCTAGGATGCAGAAGGGCGAGATGAATTTGGAAATCGAACCTGTTGACCTAGCAAGTGTAATTCGGTCAGCAGCAGATACTATTCGATTGTCAGCCGAAACAAAAGGCATTCAAATTCAGTTACATCTTGATGCTGCTGTGTCCAACGTTTTGGGTGATGCCATTCGTTTACAACAAGTGGTTTGGAATTTGCTTTCAAATGCAATCAAGTTTAGTTCCAAGAATGAAAGTGTAGAGGTGAGGTTGGAGGAAGTTGAGTCTCAGGCTCAGATTACTGTTATTGATAGAGGGAGGGGTATAGAAGCAGAATTTATACCATTCGTCTTTGAACGGTTTAGTCAGCGTGACGCTTCCACTACTCGTTCTGCTGGTGGATTAGGGTTAGGACTTGCGATCGCTCTCACAATTGTAGAACTCCACAATGGCAATATCACAGCAGCCAGTGCGGGATTCGGCAAGGGTTCGACCTTCACGGTGAGGCTACCTATCGTGACAATGACAAAGCAGTTGAGTAATGACGAACTAGTCGTAGGAGAATTGCTGCATGGCAATCAGAAAATTGCCCAATTGCAGAACTTGTGCATTCTGGTTGTGGATGACGATGCAGATGCTCGGATGTTAATGCAGACTGTTCTTCAGAGCGCCGGGGCAGATGTATTAGTGGCAGCATCAGTAAAAGAAGCATTGGCACTTTTAGAACAGCAATCGCCTGCTCTACTGATTAGTGATATCAGTATGCCAGATGAGGATGGCTTTACCTTGATTCGTCAGGTTCGCTCCCGCAGTATAGAGCAAGGGGGACAAATTCCAGCGATCGCTCTCACTGCTTTTGCTGAAGCCAAAAATGAGCAACGTATTTTAAAAGCAGGGTTTCAACTTTTTATTGCCAAGCCAATTAAGCCAATGGAACTTGTGGATAAGATCATAGAGGTGTTAAAAATTTGATCAACAGTATAGCAATCACCTGACGGCATTCGTGGTGAGTTAACTGAAACTCACGGTTATTGCAGCGAATGGTAATGTGATAACAGTATCCTGGTTTGATCTCAGGGGGTTTTCTGGACATCTTTCAGCTAGCGAGTGAGGTATTCTTGCTTGAATACCCCACTGATTACCTTACTATTCCCGTCAAATATCGCCTGATTAGCATGGTAGTATTTGGCGGGGAAAGTCATGGTGTGTAAGATGGCAATAGAACTGTATCCATCATCCTTTCGTTGCGACTGTGGGCATCAATCGGATTTCTTTGAGAATACCGTCTCTGATATGAAAAACATGAGCATCCGTAAACAAGTCACTTTAGGAGACTCTGAAGATAACGAACACAGAATTGTTTTTTTCAAGAGTAAGGCAATAGAGATTATTTGTCCCCAACTCGGAACCTGCACAATAACCGACTCACAGTAACGGGCTTTAGAGATGAGTCACCACGCCTCACTGTCAGAACTCGATGCCCTCTTCGCCTCCCTCCACCATTGAGCCTTGAGATGATAATCGTAAGATGAGTGCCATGCTGACAGAATTTACCCTCGCCAGCTTCAAAAGCTACAGTACAAGCCGATTGCCCCTTGGATCGCTGACAGTACTAATAGGTGCAAACGCCGCAGGTAAAAGTAATGCCCTTGAAGGTCTGCGCTTTCTGTCATGGCTGGCACAAGGACAAAAACTTTCTAGCATTCAATATGCAGTAAATAGTGCAGAGCGCGTTGTGCGCGGTCGAGTAAATGACTTGTGCCATCGGGGAGAGTCAAATTTTACCATTGGTTGCCGTTTAGACTACCCAGACTGGAACCAACTCGATATAACCCTGAATGTGCGTGACGGAGAACTGCACATCAGTAGTGAGCGAATCGTTGGCTCGACAAGTCAAGTGCCGCTATATGACCTAGATCAGCCTTCTCAAGGAGTAGGGACTGATGTTGGTGTCGCATATAACAACTTCACAAAAGGGAAGAACAAGCCACGAGTAACGTGCAGCGATCAGATGGCTATATTCGTGCAATTAGACACCCCTGCCCATTTTGATCCAAAGTACCCCAAATCCCAAAAGATAATTCCTGAAACCGTCCGCGAATATCAACGAGTTTTAAAGAACATCCTGTTTCTAGATCCCGTCCCCGCCAGAATGCGCGAGTACAGTTTCAAATCTGATAAGCGATTACAAGAAGATGGTACCAATCTTTCCAGCGTCCTGTATCGCTTGTGGGAGAACCAAGCCGAAAATCAACAGGCAATTCTCAACTTTATCCAGAGTCTACCAGAACAGGCTATAGATGGGCTAGATTTCCTTTTCGGCCCACGGGATGAAGTCATGGTGCGACTAGCAGAAACCTTTGGCAATACCCGTCGCTATTGTGAGGCGGCATTGTTATCCGATGGTACTTTGCGGGTATTGGCTATAACTGCTGCTATGCTATCGGCACCCGTTGGTAGTTTAGTGGTAATCGAGGAAATTGACAACGGTGTTCATCCCAACCGCGCCAAGCATTTACTCACCAGTATCCGGGATATTGCCGAGCGACGGAAGTTACGAGTGCTGCTTTCTACCCATAACCCAGCCCTAATGGATGCCTTACCTGATGCGGCTCTCGGTGATGTAGTGTTTTGTTTCCGAGATCCAGAGTCAGGAGATAGCCGCCTTGTACGGCTTGGGGATATGTACGATTTCCCAAGTCTGATATCTCAGGGGCCGCTCGGTCAACTGGTAACTGCTGGGGTAGTGGATCGGTTCGTCAAGTCGCCGCACACACCTGAAGATAGAAAACAGCAAGCTATGGAATGGCTGTCTCGTTTGCAGGAGTACAGCAATGAGTAGTATCTGCCTAATAGATACCAGCATATTCCTCGAAATACTAAACGTTCCCAACTATAATCAGCATAGAGCATCAGTTCTCGAAGATTTTCAGACCTATGCTCAATCTGGCTGTACTTTTTTGTTGCCTATGGCGACGATACTTGAAACAGGCAACCACATTGCCCAGAACGGCGATGGCACAATGCGAAGGAAAACCGCTCTACGTTTTGTTAAAGAAGTTAAAGAGGCATTCACAGGCGTAGCTCCCTGGAGACCTACTACATTCCCAAACACGGCAGAGATATTGGAGTGGATTGACAACTTCCCCGATCTGGCTGGCAAAAACAAAGCTCCTAATAAGCAAGAAGGAACCAGTTTCGGTGATTTCAGCATCATTCAGGAATTTCATAAGTCCTGTAATCTCTTCCAAATGAGTGAAGTGTTTATCTGGTCATTAGACAGTGATTTACAGAATTATCACCAAAGGGGAAAATGATAATACCTAGCATCAGCATCCAGATTAGGGCGAACACATATTGTCATTAAGAAGCCTGTGTTCTCAACAAATTCTCAAATAATCGCATTAAGTAATGCTTACTGACTTATCACTCAGTTGCCTTTTTGACCGTCGCTATCTCCCTGCTTCAAAATTACCAATTCAAAATTCTTGCATTAATTGATTTTTCTATTTTCAAATTTTGAATTATCTGAATTTAGAAAAAAGAAATGTATTTTAACCAGTGCATAACCTCTAGCGTTGCTGTCCTAGTCTGAGTAGGCGGTCATTTAAGGCGATTCTCCCTAATTCAGAAATAACCTCAACTGGAATACCAACAGATGTAGCTGCTTCTTTTATTGTTACTCTGCTATTTCGTAACAGAGATAAAACTTGCTGCACTTTAGGAACAACTGGATCGCTTTTGTTGGTGTAACCCCGATTAATAGCAATTCTCAACCCGGTTTCAATATCATCTACTCTCGCTCTGCGATTTTTATCTATTAATAGTGTCTGCTGTCCAGCGATCGCGCTACTTTCAGAAGCCGCTCCGCGTCTTAGCGCAGTGCCGGAGCCAATGACATTTGCAATCTGAATACCAACATACCCAGTGTTTCTACGCACTGGGACGATATCGAAGTTGTAGAGTCGTTTTTGTCCCGTTTTGTCTACAGTTTGGACAAGTAAGTTAGTAATGGCAGTGGTGGTAGCCCCTGGAAACTTTAGTGGTTGGATTGCCCTCAGAAAGATGGTTGTGGCGCGTCCGCTTTTTAAATCTGTATCTGTGGTGTAGACCAATCGTGAAGGATCTGCTACCAAAATGTAGGCGATTGCCTCGTCGGTTTGAGTGAAGCTAATGGGCGTAGCACGTCCTGGAGTAATTTGAACCTGAATTCTATTGTTTGCAGCCATATCCCGTTCAATCAAGCGATATGCAGGAGTTTGTGCTTGTGCATATACAACAGGTATCGTTACCCCAAACAGTATTGTGGTGCTAGTAATAACAAGAGTGGCAAATAGTTTCATACCAATTTTTAATTTTGGACTAGAAGTTTTGACTTATAGGCTGTTCCAGTAATCTCAAATATTAAGTTGTAGAACGTTCAGTTTGTATCTATTCAATAACCAGGATGCTGTATATGAATTGATTCCAATTTGTTTGAATTTTAAGCATTAGTGAATCAGGGGATGATTTCGTCCAATTTGTCAGGAATTTTCAATGGTTTCAACCGCCAATTCATCCCGCATTTATGCAACGTCGAATTTTAAATTGCTGACTACCCGCACCAAATTGGTATCATCGTTCAACTTTTAAAAAACTATTGACGACAACCGAGACTTCTGTACCTTCAGGTAAAAACTGGATATTTGGACGTTGTAGTAATTCCTGTACTGCTTGGTCAGAGCGTTTAGACATACGTTCACTGATTGGACTAAAAAAGCCTTCTAGCGCCGCCGCCCAAATCTGAGGATTAGAGTTACTAGTAATAGTACTTTGATTAAAAGTGCCACTAGAAACAACAGTGCTAGATTGAGTACGGGGCTGATTCACTATGCTTCCCACCTTACCTAAACTACTAAGTAATCCAACTAGTAAATCTTGTTGGGCAATATCTGTCCCCACATCATTCAACTTTTTAGCAATTAACGGTTTTTGTCCTCGACCGCGAATTAATAGAGTCTCAGCGGGAATGGTTTCCTGTTTGACTGTGCCTTGGGAGTCAGGGTAAACAAGGGCGATCGCACTAGCAGATACCAAGTTATTCTTTTTACTTACTGCCACTGTTTTCGTTACTAAAACAGTACCAGCCGGGAGTGCCACCGTGCCATCTGTGGCTGTGAGAGGTTTGGTTAATTCGATAGCAAAGCGATCGCTGGGATTATTCCCCTCCTGATCCCAAATCATCGGCATGATAATTCTACCTTGGGCAGATGTACCTAGTGCTACCTCTTTAGTTTCATTTACATTGAGATCGGCTGAAGATGCAGGGGTACGATTTAGGATACCTACCATTCCTGGAGTCAAGTTATCAGTTTTACTGTCAGTGCTTTTAGAGCCAATTAAAACTGTTTGAATACCAGGGTCTTGTGGAGTGGAAATGGATGCCCTAGCTGTTGGTTTCAAGGCTGTTGGAGTTTGAGTGTTAACTGCAACTTCTGGCTGAGTTTCAGCTACTTTATAGTTACCGATTTGCGACTGTCCCAGGCTAGCTAGTTGGTTCCACTGCTGGAAAGGATCGACATTACTTTCAGGTTGTTGTATTGGTGGTGAAGCT
This sequence comes from Nostoc sp. DedQUE05, assembly GCF_034530955.1. NCBI lineage: Bacteria > Bacillati > Cyanobacteriota > Cyanophyceae > Nostocales > Nostocaceae > Nostoc > Nostoc sp. DedQUE05. The sequence continues at coordinate 29,981 of NZ_JAVRCB010000006.1, forward strand.
TTATAACTTACAGGATTTGGAGAAATATACCGCACTACTGGAGGTGCAGGTTGAGAAATTCTTACAGGAGTTATTGGTGTTGTGCGTGATGCAGGAGTTGTGGGCGGTGAAAAAGTTTGAGGTGCTGTACGAGGAGGTGGAGATGGCGTTGGTTTGGGTTTATTTTGTAGTGTTGGAGTTGGGGATTTAGCAGCAACAGGTTCTACTTTGAGTTGTTGCCGTTGGTCTTGAAACGCTAATCTGCTTTTAAGTTCGGCAGATTCATCCAAAACTGGTTCGTCTTTTGGAGATGTAGTAAGCTGTTGGACTACTTGTTTGACAGGAGGTTTCGGTTGGAGAAATCCAAACCAGATCAGTGCTACAGAGCCAATAACCATTCCCACTAAGGCAACTACTGAACCTAGTCGCACACTAGGTTTTTCTGCTAAAGGTCGCTCTACTGCTCCTTCTGCATCTTGTTTCAAGCGATATTCTTCGGAAATGAGGTCACTTGCGGTAGGGTTATAACCTGCCAACAACTGCTCCTCTTCAGGGCTGATATCATCATCAGCGACCAAAGTGGCTTGGGTAGAGCGATGATTGCCGTTAGTACTGTTGAATTCCGGCGAATAATCAGCAGAATTTTCGTTTAGGTAGTCAAATTCATGGTTTTGATTTGAATTGCTCATAATTATACCTTTTTACTTTAGCGTCGTTGCTGAGAATTGAACTCAACCATCTTGGTAATTTGCAGTCCAGACGATCGCACTTCATAAATTTTCTGTTCTACAAGGGGGGCCTCTTTACCTAAAGGAGATCGGGGAATCTCCACTGCTTGGACGGTAAAGGTGCGGTTAAAAGGAATACGCTCATCTCTACCAGTTGTGCGGTCAACTAAAATGCGGGTAGCAATCATGTCTATTTCCCATTCCCCAGGTCGTACTGCTCTCGGTTCTGACAGATAGGAAATAATAGTGGTGCTACGCAGCTGACCTGAAAAGAAGCTAGTAGGAACTAATTCGGCAATCTTCGGTAGAGAAGCTTTGGCAAATTCCGGTTCTAGCAGCAGGGAAGCAAACCAAGTATTTGTGGGAATCCGCCCATTTCTACCAACTTGAATGCCTTGGTCTGGTTGATTAGTGCCAGTGAGTTTGTCATCCCAGTTAAATGTTAGGGTTGTCCAGTCACTAACTACCTTTTGAATTACAGCTGGATAGCGCCAGTTGCGGTCTTGCTCGGAAATGTAGATTGTCTCGCCATTTACTAACTGGGCAAAGGTCGTCTTGCGATCGGCGATTTTATGGACCCTGAAAGCGGTGAATAGAGTCAACAAAAATATCAAACCGTTAAATGCAGTTAGGCAGATAAAGCAAACAGCTAGCAGGTTTTTGGCTTCTGGAAGCAATGGAGCTTGAAGTCGTTTAATTTGCAGAGTCATACCAAATTGGCATAAGTAGTATTGTTTGAGAATTCTGGAACAGCTTTGTGTTAAAGGTTTTTAATCTAAAATCCAAAATTGGTATTACCCCCTACGGAGTAGAGCAATACTGGTTGCAGTTCCAATGGCACTGCTAAAAATATCGATTAAGCCTTTGACATTGGCAGAAATGCCGTTATAGATTGCCATTCCCCCACCTCCAGCTATCAATACCGCTAAAACGGGTGCAAAGATGCTTAGGAAACATAAAAATGCTACATCAGATGCTAATTCAGCACCCGACTTCACCAGGACGACGGCTGCTAAACCTACTAAAATGTTGTAACCAAGTTGAACGCCAAACAAGGAAATAAACCCTGTCAGCCATGCCCAAATAGGACGACCTTGTAATGGCAGTAAAGATAAACCAACTGCGATCGGTGCAAATAATGCCGTCAGCAGCAGAGCAGCTTCCAAAATATTTACAAAGCCCCATTGCAGGGCATATAGGATAAAGCGAATAATGGGGATGGCAGTATCTCGAAACACACTACCTGGATCGTTGGCAAACTGAACAGCAGTACCGATTTGACCGGGCAAAGTTCTATTCCAGAGAAAACTACCAAAATCTCGTAGTGGTTGGAGTGGAGATTTAGCTTGCTCTTCAGCTTTGGTAACAATTGCCTGTGCCTGGATTTGCTTTGAGTTCCAGCATTCAACTAACTCTGTACCGACTTTTCCTTGACATTCGCTATAGAGGTTTTCTAGCTGTTGTCTAGCGATACTGCTAATTGCCACATTGGTAATAGCATCTCGAAATGTTAGTTCACCAACTTGAAGCTGAAGAACGCTTTGCACTTGGTTGTAAGCGAAGCCTCGGATAACAGTAATTGTCTTCGCCAGCATATTGCCGTTGGCCCCCAAGAAAATCATAATCACGATGGGCCAAACAAAGATTGATGCCAGTTCTGACCATGATTGCTTTTCAATGATTTCTTTGCCAGTGGTTAGCGCCACAAATAAGATGCTGGCGGCTCCCAAGGTGATGCCCAATTTAATCAAGCCAATCCATAATGCCGAACCGAGGGGATCTAAAGTAACTAGCCAGACGGTATTCCACGACTCAACTGTGGCACGAGAAAGTTCTAAAGAACTGGAGATAATTTCTAGGGCATCGGATTCTCCGCCTGTTACTGGAAATGATTGAGCAATAATGTGGATCATGAGTGTCATCAAAGAGGAAATGGGGCAGGGGGCAGGGAGCAGGGGGGAAAACCCCATAAATAAATTTAGGGGCTTGAAACCCTGGATTGCTGGGGAATTCCAGAATATTTCTCCCCTGCTCCCCTGCCTCTTTGGTCAAAGCTACTGATTGGCACCAAGGGTAATGCCACCAGGCATGATCAACAACCCCGCCTGTTGAGTGGCAGCGTTGCCTGCGGCAACACTCTTACGGCGATCGGCAGTATTGATGGCTGAAAGTTCCTTGGCTGTTTGAGCGGTTAAGGTGTTACTCAATGCCCTGTCAATGCGTGCTTGCTGGGCTTCAATAAGCATCCGCTCGTTGACGCGACTGCTAAGGGCAGTCTGTTGGGATAGGTTTTGCAAAATCTGTTGGGTGACATCTAAACTTTGGGACTCCTCACCTAAGCTGACGCTTTCTTGAGTATCTTGTTGAGTAGCTTGCTTAATTTGAGCCATCTGACTTTGGGCTGTTTGGCTCAAAGTAGCCTGATTAGCGATTTCTGTGGCAACTGTTCTAGTAGCATATTTACCAAGGTCTTCACGGATACCATAAGAGCTTTGACCATTGGTTTTGTTCTCCAAAGTTTCAGACAGCACGGCACCAGGGTCGTTGTTGGCTGAACCGTTCATAATTCCTGCCAAAACTTTGTTTAAATCTGGAATTTGAATTGCACCCAAGGCAGAATTGAGCAGATTGCCAAGAGGATTAAATAGGTCATTTTGAGCGAAATTTTTGACATCTCCCACAAAATCACTGATTTGAGATGCTGTGTCTGCGGTGAAAATACTACTACCAGTAGTTTTATTACTAACAGCAGCAGCTACTGGATCTCGACCGTTGTCTTGAGTGCGAGCAAGGGCTGGACTGGCGATAGAACCAAGTGACAAAATTAGAATCGGTGCTATCAATCTGATAAAGGTAAGTTTAAATTTCATGATTCACCTTCCTTAATGCAGTTTTTAGATATATCAACTTGCAATCAGGCTACTTTTAGCCTGTTGGTCATCGTTACTCTCTCGGCGATCGCCTTCTTGTTGCAGAGATGCTCCACTTTGGTGGATGTCCGCAGGACTTACCCAATCACGCAATGCTGTGGTTTGATGTATCTCTTGACCAATATGCTTAAAGCCTTTGTTTTCCTTCAAAGCAGGAATGTAAGCATCAGTAAACGCTCTCAGTCCTAACAAATTGCCTTTAGCGGTATCTGGATACTGAGCCATCACCCGTTCTCGTGCTTCCCGTTCATCTTGGTTATTGGCAACACTAGCCAGCATCATTTCTCCAGGGTAAAAGCGGGTACGCCAGAATCTACCACCTGTTTCTACTAGCCAGCAGGAATAAAGGTCGCTGGTACGGGGCAAAAATGCTTCAGTCGCATTCTGACTGATAATATTGACGGGATAGCCCAGATACTGTTGGAAAGAAGCAATACCGCTACTGGTAATACGTCCGGTAATCCGGTAGGTCATGTTCTGCATAATTTGAGCGCCTGTTGAACACTCGCAAATGGTATCCGGGTCTTGGGACAACAGTAGAACAGCAATGCCTTCTTTCCTTCCCGTGGCACAGGTTTCGCCTATAATCTGGGCAAAGCCATCTTTACGTAAAAGCACTGAAAGCTCATCGCCAATAAACAAACTTTTAGGATGGGATAAGGCATTACGGATACAGGCACTATGGGCGTTAATTGCCATCAAGTAAGCATCCTGTTCGTTACTCAATCCACTGAGGGCAAAGAACTTAATCGCCGGTAATGGGGAAAAAGTGCTGGGACGAGCGATCGCTTTCCCTAACCTAGATGCGAGTAAAGCGCTAACCTGATTTTGGATTTGGTTGAGTGCCTGTCGGTCAATTTCTTCAAAGGATCTGAGATTAAGGCGCTCTCTAGTGCAGAACTTGACGAAATCTGGTAGCGTGGGTATCTGCTGCCATTCTGGTGAAAGCCAACCCATCTCAAAGGCTCGGTTGTAGCGAGTAATAATTTCTGGGTCTTTTAGAAATACGTCCAAAGCTTTGACTAGCAAGGCATCAACCCGTTGAGCCAGATGGGGGTTTTCGACTTTACCCATTGCGATCGCTGTTAATGCTTTGCGAATAAAGTCTTTCCAAGATTCCATGCGCCGTTCCCGTTCTGACTTGTCGAACCGTCGCAAATCTGGGGGTTCCAGTAGGTTACTGCTGCCACTGGAAATATCGTAATATGCTCCTTGCTCGCCCAAAAGTTCAATTGCCGTCTTGAAAGTGCTGTTACCACTGGCAGAGATATCCATACCAACAACGGGAATATTGTTCGCTAATGCCTCTAGAGCAAAGCGCCATCCCAAAACGCTCTTTCCTGAGCCGGAAGTACCTGTAATTAGAGCGCGTCCAATCTGCTGGTGAAATAAGTCCACATAAATAGGTTTGCCACCACGACTGGTAAGGAATTCCACACCTTGTTTATCGATGTCCTTGGGGACAGTTAGGGGCATAATCCCAGCCACAGTATGGGTATCTAAAGTTATTCTGCGTTCGCTGAGATTGCCTCCGTGCAGCAACCATTTGCAGGTAATCGGCAGGGTTTGCAGCCAAATTTCCCAAGCAATATTACGCTCTCGAATTACTTTGGCAGTCTCAAAACTGTTAGCTAACAAGTTGCAAGCGTGGGTTAACTCTTGGGCGCTGTGACGATAAACTAGAAATACAGGCGCACAGTGCAACGCTTTTGTCCCTTCATAAAGTCGTCGTTGGGCTTCAAAGGATTCCTCCTGTTTTATTTCCGCTCCAACGTCCCGTCCCTGTCCTTTGGTTATGGCTAAAGTGCGGGCTGTTTTGGATTGTTTTGCCTGACGCGCTAGGTTGTCTTGGATTAAGAAGTCGTTGCTGCGGCTGATTTCAATCCAAGCTTCTGTATCATGAACGTAGCTGGAAGCAAGGATTTTCCAGACCCACTTTAGCTGCTCTTGGGCATTAGACCAACCGACGGGGGGATCTGTTACAACCATGACTCCACAAACCTTGCTTTTACCTGTGAGGTAAACTCGGTCATTATCTCCCCGATGTTCGGGACAAGCGGAACGTCCCTGTTGTCCTTCAATCAGTAATGTACAGATGTGCTTGTCGGTGGTTAGGGTTTCTGTTAACTCCAATCCCGTCTCAGTCTCCTTGAGTGTAATGACTTGGGGAATAGGAGGTGCTGCACCTTCATTAAATCGATTCCAAAGCCATTGCCACAAATCTGTAGCATTGCAAGGTGTTACTTCTAAGCCAATTTTGGTATTGAGTAACAATTCCCACTGGATAAATCCTTGCTGAAACCCTTGCAGTAATAGCTTTTTGAAAAACTCCTCTTGGTAAATGCGTTTGTTCCCTGTAATCAGTTCAACTGCCCAAGAGCCAAATTTTCTGAATTTTTCAATCAGTCCACCCACAAAATCCTTTTGCTGTGAACCAGCTTCATCATCGCTCGTCCAAGTACAGAAGGCAATTTGGTTCCAGATTTGGCGAGAACCTGCTTCCTTGAGTTGTTCCACCCGCAATTGCTCGTTGCGAAGCAGCACAGAAACTGGTTTCAAGTGGCAATCGTCTGCTAAGGCAGTAAGCGGGGTTTGGCGTTTGTGCGGTACTCGCTTGGTAGAGCCTGTCTGTAGGGGATATGACTCAGTATCATCACTATAACAGCCTGTACAAAAAGTAATTTTTTCACCGGGAGGTAGTTCTTTCAAACCCTCTTCGATAGAGTGGGCAAATTCGCTGACCTCATTTTCATGCAGCATGTCATGCAGTCCAGCGATGCGAAACCCAAACACGAGTTGATACTGAGAGTTGCCTTTATCCAATAACAGGGCAGCCACTTCACGATCATCCTTCTTAATTTCTGCAATACAGCAGATGTTTACCTCATTTTGGAAGGGCATGAGCTTACTTTTGCCTCCATATTGATTCGGTACAATCAGCGGCTTGAATCGGATTTGCACTTGCGAGTCTGCGTAGCGCCGACGCACCCACCAGGGTCGATATTCGGGAATCGGTGAGATGTAAATGCTGTTACTATTGCACCACTCTGTTCCCGGTGGATTACGCCATCGATCTAAAAACTGATGGGGCTGTTTGCCTGTAAGAATCCACCAGCTGAGAATTAGCCAGAATGAGGTGGCAAAGAACCAACCCATACCCAAACTGAGTAAACCATTGGTGAGAACATAGCAAACTACAATGATGGCAATCCAAGGAAGTAACTGTTCAGCCGGAATTGGCCCAATGCTGGCTTGCTTGCCCAGAATCCGATTGACTTTGATGAATTCTCGATTGTCTTGTGCCATATTTGTGTAATTCTCTAGTGCTGCATTAGTAGTCAGTCAACCAAGAAGTGACAAGTGAAGATAAGGGGGAGAATAGGACTTTTCTTCTTGTCAATAACCTCTCAAAGTTGTCTAGACCAACTATGCTCATCCCCCACTGATGAATTCTGACGAATGTTTTCTGACTTCTGAATTCTTATTTAATGGGTATAAAATTCAAGTTGGGTTTACCTGATGGCTGATGTTGTTCCTGTGCCATTACCCACAAATATGAAAGTGATAACATCAATGGCAATTACGATGGAGAACGCTAAACCAACTTGAGTAACAATCGGTCGCCAGTCGTTACCTTGCTGTGCTTGGTTGTAAGCAAATAAGGAAGCAGCAGCAACCAGTAGCAAGAATGCACCTCTGATGAGGTTGAATGTTAAACCAACAACGTTGGCATCCAAAGTACTAGTGGAACCGCCTCCTGCTTGGGAACTTTGTTGAGCTAAATTGTTGAAGAAGCTTTCCAACCCGCTTAAGAAAATAGCTTGGGCTGGAGTTGTAAAGGTATCGAGTAAAGCGGTAACAGTTATAATGGCGGCAACAATATGCCAAAAGCGAATTTTTCTACCTAAATACTTTTCTAGAATTGGTACTGTCCGAATTAGGTACCCAATACTCAAGAAAACAATGGTGGCACATCCCAAAATAGTGACGAATATGGGTTTGGTAGCTAACAAATAAATTCCAATCGCAAGACATAGTAAAATGAAAAGTAAGTCCGTGCGGTTGATTTTCAGGTTTCTCAAGTTGGTTGAAAATTTCCGAGATGACAGCAGTTTTAACTGAGAAATGTGAGATTTTGTGTTGTTCATTTTTCTCTTCTCGTTTGTAGAATTAAACTTGCATTTCTGGTTTGCTGGCTTTTCTTTGAGTTTGTTTCTGGCGTTGCCTTGCAGTATCTTTATCAGCCGGGGCTTGGGTAGAGCGAGTTGATTGCTGATTGTCCAGTAGCGTTTCTATCTCACGCAGGGGGATGCTGCACTGCAAAATCTCTGGGGGCTGCCCTGGTACTAAAACGGCATCAAGCACTTGTTCATCGTTACGATTAGGGTTAAATCCTTGAAGTAGCCGTGTATCATTGGGCAGTTTTACTACTTCAAACTCGTACTTGACTTTGCCCTTTTCAGTCCAGGTGAATGTCGGTTCATCGTTGCTGTTAAATCGGTTAGGTAGTTGTTCTTGAAATTTTTGAATCAATGCTTGGGTACTGGCTTTGAGGGCGTATTCTTCTTTCGACTGTGGCAGTTTGCAAATGCCAGTCTTTTCATCAGGGCTGAGATTGTCTTGTGCGATCGCCCACTGTCCCTGAGTACGAGTACCAGCAAAGAGTGTTTCACCTTGGGTATTTTCTAAGGCGATGGCTACGCCCGCCGCAGGCATCGCTACCTGCTTGTCCTGTGCTTCTACCCATAAAGTTTTGTTACTGGAAATGGCGATACCTGCTTGGGGAGATTGGTCAAATAACTCACCAGCAACTTTGGCAAACCCCACTAAAGCATCGGCACAAGCGGCTTGCTGTTGCTGTGCTTGGCGTTTCGTTAGATGTTCTAAAATGTCAACGTCTGGTGGTGGCTGGTTAGCAGAGTTAAGTTGGACAATATCTGCATCAGTTTGTGACTCGACAACAGTAGAATTATTTGGTGGTGCTGCCATCTGTTTTTCCAATCGGCTAATTACCATTTCTAAACGGTCAAGTCGCTTGGAAAGAACTTTCAGGTAGGCTTCAATTTGGTCAAGCTGTTCGCTGACACTGGCATCCTTATTTAATTCAAATGGTTGAGATTGGTATTTAGGGTCTAGTTGGGAACCAAGATTATCTACTTTAGAGCCGATTTTGGTAGCAGCTACAGCCAGTGGATTGTCTGCGGTTGATTCTTCAGATACAGTTTGAAAATCTTGAGACTTTTGAGACTCTGGTGAGTCCGGCTTTGCTTCTTGCAAGCGACTGGCTATGTTATCTACGCGGTCATTCTGCTGTTGCAGTTCTTTGAGAATTTGTTCCAGCCGCTTTTCATCAGCCTCGGCTGCTAGCTGTTCCAAAACACCTTGTCCTACCGCAATTCCCAGAGATGCCAGTTGACCTGTTAAGCCTGCCAAATTCACCCCATTTACTTCTCGTCCATTGGTGGCAGCTGTGGCACTTAAACGCGAAGCTTCGTCTAGAGGCTCTCTGGATTTGGAGTTTTTGGCAGCAGTTTTATTGGTCTTAGCTCTGTCCTGAGTTTTAGGTTGTGTTTTAGGCTGAGAATTACTTTGGGTTTTAGTTGAAGTTTTGGCTTGAGTTTTAGTTTGTGCTGCGCTAACACGACTAACAGATGGCTCGTCTTCTTCACCTAAGTCATCTAGGTCATCAAGTGTGGTGTTGAAATCGTCATTTAATAGGTCGTCTAGTTCATCGTTTGTATCATCTATTTCTTCATTTTTTTCATCTAAATCGAGCAGGTCATCTTCTAATTCATCATCGAGATCGTCTAGTTCTGTTTCAGCAAAACCGCAAATTTCTGCAATGTTAGAAGGGGTGAAGTAGTTTTCATCTTTGCTGGTAATTCCTTCGAGGTTTTTAATCAGGTATTTGCCACTGGTTCTGTGGTTCGGATCATTAGTGAGGTAGAAGCGATAGCCTCTAATCTCGTCATCATCCCCACCTCCTACACAGAGTTCTACTGTGATGGGGGCTTTACCCGATTCCTGGCTGTAATTTTCTACATAGGCTTTAAAGTCTTCGTGGGACTGGATAGAATCATCTTGAATTGAGGATGCGATCGCTTTATCGAGTGTATTTTCAATATGGCGCAGTTTGCGGCGATCTGTCAGGTTTTCCCATGAGCGATTTTGAGAATTTTGTCTTTGCTTAGGTTTGGTCAGTGTTTTGGTAGCCATAGGTACTCAAAGCTGATTGCCTTAGCAGTTAGCCTAACAAGGCTTGATCTGGAAGCAGCTAGACCAAATGGCGATTTATAAGTTGTCCAGTTGGCTAATCTTGACAGTTCGCAGTTTTCTGAACATTAGTCTGCGTTTCTCCATTTCCTTAAAAACCCACTCCCATCTGGCCAAGTCTTCTGGTGTAGCAGTAAATCGCAAATCGTTAATTTCAGTAGACCGAAAAGTTCTGCGATCGCCAAAAAAGATTAGTTGATGATACAGAAATGTTGAATACTGATACAAAACTTGGTTTTCGTTTCTAAATCACAAAAATTAATCACTCTATAAGCTTGAGCATCATCATATTCACCAACTTTGACCAATCGAATTTACTCCTCAAATTATAGGTTTCATGTTAAACAGTTAACTACTTTGTTCAAGGTTTTGCTATCAGTTATAACTAGAGTAGTTGCAGTCACAGCCAAACTAAATAATCCTGTAACTCAAAAATTTTGCTTCTTCACCTCAATACTTTACAAAAACTCTATCACACAGCGTTCGCAGAACTTTTCGGTCTACTGACTTTGGCAAAATGCTGTCATTCGGGTAATTGCTGTGGGTAACTGATTTGTCTTAACAATTTCCCAATTAGGAGTAAATATTTTTCCACGAATATTCTCATGGTTACTGGTAATATTGGTTATTGTCGGAAAGCTCAAGCTGTTACTTTTTTCGGCATCAAGTTGATTCCACTCTATAAGGTAACTATCAATGTTTAATGGTTCATCTGGTCTAGGTGGCGTTCCTCCACGTCCAATATCAAAAAACTGCACGGCTTCTTTTCCGTCACTGACTTGGCAGCCTTCGGAGAGTTCAACTATGCGGGGTGTTTCAGGTAATTGTGTTAGTCCACGGCTGGGGTCAATGCTCAAGTCATTGAGTTGTGTAGTACCGTCTTCTCCAAATCTAGAACTAACTGTAATATCGCTGAGTGGCGTATCATCTTCGCGAAACTCAAGACCAAATCTGCGTTGGCTGGTTATGCTAACGTTTCCTCCTCGGTCTGTAAAAGCTTGAGCTTTTACATCATTATCCTCTCTAGGAACGGCAACTACGAAACCTTTTGGAGCATTGATTGTAATGTTTCCACCATTTCCTCCTGCTTGCCCCTCGCCAGCACTGGCAGAAATGTTACTTTGATGGCGCATTAGCAACAAGTCCAGCACATTGACAGTAATGTTTCCACCATTAGTTGATTGAGTAGCAGCGGTAATGTCTCCATTGTTATCTAGGTTAATACGACGGGCTGAAACTTGTATATCGCCACCTACACCAGAGCCTTGGCTGTTAACAGATACCCTAGTAGTCTGCCAAGGCAACTTTGCTAGGTTGGGTTTGGATATAAACGCTGCATTTTTCGGCGAGCATCTTTGGTTTGGAAACCCCAATAGACACTGGCTTTTTGTTGATTACGTTGTTTCTCCCAAGCGGCAACCTCAGAAGTTAATGTTTTTGTATTAGGAATACGCCGTTCCAAGCATTGGCGAGATAAAACAGATAATTCAATTTCTACTTGATTCAGCCAAGAAGCGTGTTTAGGAGTATAGTGAAACTCTAATTTTTGAATAATTCTACGTGCTTCTTCTGGTGGAAAAACTTCATATAATGCGCTGGGGGTATGAATATTCAGATTATCAACTACTAAACGAATAACATCGGCATCTTGGTAGCAAACATCTACTAAATTTTTCATCTGAAGAGCAAAATCGGCTTTAGTTCGACGTTCTGTAACTTCGATATGCCGCCAGCCTGCCAAGGGTTGAAAACATGCAAATAAATTTACTGTCCCGTTACGTTTATACTCGAAATCATAACGTTCAGGCTGCTCCGGCTCTGGTGGCAAAGGAAGTCTTACTTCTTCTACTAACTGGTATGGACGTTCATCAAAACAGACTACAGGGCGTTTAGGATCATAAGGCTCATTGTATAAATCCAAAACATCTTCCATTCGGAAAACATATTCTGCGTTAACTTCAGGAATGCACCACTGTTCTTTTAACCACGGTTTGATTTCATTTTTTTTAAAGTTTGACGCACTGTTTCATCCGAAATTGAATCTATGATACCAACGTTCACTAAATGATCCGCTAATAATTGCATTGTCCAACGTACTCTTCCAACTGGTGGATTGGAACAAGCAGTGGCAATTAAAAATGCTTCTTGTTTTTCATCTAATTTTTTAGGCTTTGGTGGGTGAACTTCATCTTCTAAAGCAAAATCTAACCCCCCAACGACAAATTTTTCTCGTATTCTTTGTACTGTCGCAACATGCGCTCTAACTATGCCAGCGATCGCTTGATCCGTTTCTCCTTCAGATGCCATCAGAAGAATGTTTGCACGGGTTATGGTTCTTGCTTTATGCTTACCTTTCTTAATTATCGATTGCAGTTGACAAACTTCATCTTCACTCAAGTCAACGATGTATTTTTTTGCCATATTATTCCCTGTTTTTAGCTATTTTAGCAATTACAGGTATTACTTAGCAAAGTTCGCTTGGCAGACTACTAGTATATGGGTTGAGTCAGTGCGCTGTTTTCCCCTTGCTGACAGTAGTTTGAGTTCCTGAAATTTTGACAGCATCAAGTCTAGTATTTGCCGCTCGACACCACCTGTTATTAATCGGTCGCGGAATTCGCTTGAAACACTAAAGTCAAAACTAGGGTCTGTCAACTCCAACGACAAAGAGTATTTCCAATCAATCCGCCCTTGCACTGCTTGCGCTGCTTGTCTATCAGAGAGATTCTCTAAATATTGCATTACCAGGATCATCGCTAACCTCCAAGGTGCTTGCGCTGGCTGACCCCGTTGTGGATACAGTGATGCGAAATCTTCATCCTGATAAAAGACTCCAAGTTCATCACGCAGTTGCATATATAAATTATCTTTTGGAAATGCGGCCTTGGCTACACGTACCGTTTCATTGGGAATAGGAGGAATTTCTTCAGGATGTAAGCACATATACTGCCTCCACAGGTATTTGTTCTAGTTTATTGATAATTGAGGCAGCTAACTTAATTTTTTTTCTTTCCGTGTAATACACGGAAAGGCGTGATTCTCCTTTTCATGTAATACACGGTAAAGCAGCCGTTTTTTTGTTAAGCAATATTTCGCCAACGGTATCGCTTTCTTGTCTATTCCGTCAACTAAATATTGTCCGGAGTATTGATACTTATGACTTTTCAAATGCCAACTTAACTCCAAGACCAACAAACAAAACACCCGTGATTCGTTTAAGCCAGAATCCAGTAGCTTGCTTTTCACAAAAGTATCTACTGAATTTAGCGGAGAACCAGGCAACAAGTAAACACCAAATCGTCCCAGTAAAGATAAAGGTTGATCCAAGCCCAAAGAAAGCCAGAACTCTCATATTGGACGTATCATTAATAAATTGTGGTAGAAGTGATAAAAAGAACAAAGCAACTTTTGGATTTAAGACATTAGTTAAAATGCCTTGTTGATAAATTTTCCATACTGACAATTGCGTGTAATTGTTAAATTTGTTCTCAACTGAAGATGCACATTCAAGAAGCATCTGAACTCCGAGATATATTAAATACACTGCACCTACGAGTTTGATCATTGAGAACGCCGTGCTTGAGACTGCCAAAATCGCAGATAAACCAAAAGCTGCTGCTGTCGTATGAATCAGCGAACCTGTACTAATTCCCAGAACAGAGATGATTCCTGCTCTACGCCCCTGAGCAATACTTCTACCAATAATATAAAGTGTATCCTGCCCTGGCGTGATATTTAGTGCAAGTGCTGTTATTAAAAAAACAGAAAAGTTTTGGATTCCAAACATAGATTTTTAGCGATTAGGGGGGTAAATAAAATTCTGTTTGTAAGTATGAGTACTAAGTTGATATTCGGTAAAAACATTATGAAGGCTCAGTAGATTGATAAATTTTTTATAAGCCTTAGGAGCCGTTTATCTGAATCCAAGTCTTAATTTTTACTAAATAAGTTTTATTAACCACATATGCTAAATGACTAGTAATGTAACTATAGTGTAGTAGTATAAGAGGATGTTTTAAAAGTAGGGGACATATTGTAAAAAAAATCACAAGATTTAAGCTAAAATTTGTAGAAGAATCAGCACCTCGTCAGCGAATGACTAAAGCATATCCTAGCAACCTCATATGGAAGCAGTGGGATTAATTGCACAAGGGTTTCCACAAGCAAAACCAGGCGGTCGAAAGCGTACTCTAGTTTTATTTAGTGTAGTTATGTTCTGATCCCTTCTCCCAATCTACGTGCAACAACTTCTGTACCTGCTTAACTGTGTTTAACACTTCATCATGTGATTCTGCTTGACCGGAGACCACGACAATGTGCGATTGCGTGCCCCATGTCCAACTAATTGGTGTATTGAGTTCCTTAGTTGCTACGACTAAGGTTACTCTGTCCAGTTGACTTATTTCTTTCAAACCTTGGATAGCCTTGACAGAAATCGCATTTAGAGGTGGCGTTATGAAGTAGGTAAAACCCACCTGGTGAAAGTAGATTTCCTGTAACGGCAGGGGAAGCCCAAGAGCATTACGCAGCGCCTCAGCCACAGCATCTATTCCAGTGCTTGCTTGTAAGAGTGGGGTCACATACCCGCCTAGACGCCCGTTGACCTCAAGTACACGTGGTCCAGATGAAGTCAGCTTGAGTTCAATGTGTGTCAACCCACAGTACACACCAAGCGCTTTAGCAGCACGCTCAGCCAACTTAAAAGCAGCTTGTTGAGTATCCAGATCAAGCGTCGATGGCAAAACCATTCCCTGCTCGCGAAAAGGCTCAGCGAGAGGAAACTTTCCTGTGATTGCCAAATGTCGCACAGTTTCACCAGCAAAGATTGACTCAACGGAAATATAATCGCCCCAACAAGAGCCCGCTACATTACTGTCACCAATCAGCATCTCCTCTAGAATAAAACGATTGGGTTTTACACACCTTTCTGTGGATGGCGAAAGCAACTGACGTATAAGCGTGCGACCCTGCTGCAAGCTGTCTATACGGTAGGTGTCACGGCTCGCAGCTCCAATGGCTGGTTTGAGTACAGCAGGAAGCCCAACCTCTTCCAAGGCGGGATCTAAATCGTCAACTGTGCGGATTTCACGCAGCCGCACTGTATCAACACCACTCTCCGCCAACGTCTTACGCTGATGAACTTTATCTTTCAATTTCAGAATCGTTTCTGGGCTATGGGCATCTAGCCCCAGGATAAGTCCTACCTCAGCACAGGCAGCGAGAGCATATTCACTAAAGGTGACTATACCAGCCGGATGATATGATGCGAGCAAAATAGCAGCAGATTTTGCATCGCAACCTGTGATATCACACTTGTCTCTGTAGCGTTCCAGCATTGGCATGACCTGCATCACATGCCTACTGCGGCGATTATAGGCGAACACAACACGACAAATATTGCGGGCAGCTTTGAGAATTTCAAACACTGTCGCCGCACCTTCATCATAGAAAACAACGACAACAGGCAACTTCATCTGTGTAGAGTTTGCAGTTTTCAACATCGCTAACTGCTTATCCATTGTTACCATGTGCCTCATAAACAGCTGCAGTAAATTCCCCAATTGTAGGATAATTAAAAAGCAAATCGATTGGCAGTTCGACTCCGCAATCTTCCTCAACACTTTGGAGAATGCGCCATGCTAGTAACGAGTGCCCACCAAGATCGAAGAAGTCTGAAGAGTTGTCGAGTCCCTCGACATTGAAAACTTGCTCCCAGAGCATAATCATTTTGTTTACGTCTATTGTCGTCATTGTTCACTCCCATGTGATAAAGATGATTGTTGACACAAATAGTTATGTAAAATTAATTACAAACCCCAGCCTTATGAAGTTCGATATTTGGGTTATGAAGCAGTTGCTCAACAGTCCATTGACATGCTTGAGCGATAGCGTGTACCTGTTTATGTCCTAGTTTTGTCGCCACAATATCGGCAACCCATTGGTCTCCCTGCAAGCGCACCAGCAGCTCAACTGTTGTCTTATTTGCTTTAATAATCTCTGTTGGATTATTGAGAACGCGGACTCCAGGAGCGATTTCCTCAGCAATACCTGAGCCTAATGAGAGACGGACCGACCCGACTAATGGAAGACTGTTTTTTGGCCAGGTTTGTATAAGTTGCATAAAGTACTGATTGATCAATGCTACCCAGTGGCGAGTCGGCGTCATGGTAGCTAAAGTTGTTGCTTTTCTTGCTGAAAGGTAGGTACTAGCTATGTCGGAAGTAGGCTGTACTAGCAGCAGATGATAATCCATCAAATTAGCGACCACGTCAAAGATGTTTTCGTGAGCTATGCAGTCGCGACCATGATGGGCCTTGCTAATGGCCACGGCATTCAGCCCAAATGTTTGATACATAGCTTGTGAGAGCCCCGTCGCTAGGACAGTAGTCAAGTCGTGAATCGAAAGCTGAACTAAACGTTCGGGAACCATCCAGCTTGAGGTGACAACAGTAGGCTCTACGTTGGTTAGTTCGCTGGCAAGCAAATGGGTAACTTCTTCTTCAGCCTTAATATACTTTTCCAAATACTTATGTATTGCATTGAGATTTAATCCTTCACTGTAGCTCGATTGTGTTAGAGAATGTATTATCGCGTCACTATCCACCTGACGGTCTGAACGAGTCGTTATTCCAAGTAACTCTGTAATATCCAGAGCAAGCCTCTGGAGAGATGCGCCGTCAAGCAGCAAGTGTGGTGCTCCCAGAAGAATTCTGTATGTAGTACTTGGCTCTATTGCTACCGCTACAGTCGCAGCCAGTCCAGTCCATGTCGCACAAATCTCGTTGATGGTTTTCTTGATCTCACTGATCGCATGATTCACCTCATCCGTTGAGCACCCGAGGAGGTCAATAACGGTAACATCCATCTGAGGAACTGCTAACGTGCACAAGGAACTCTCTGTCAGGCTGTCAATGCGTTGACTCCGGAGAAGTGGATACCGCTGGATGAGCTCAACAACGGCTTTCACGACGTCTTCGATTCTATGTGCGCCAGGCAACTGGAGATCGAGTAGCGCAGTACCAGTTTCTGTTGCTCGCTGCAAACTCAACCACAATTTCGTCAAGGGACCAATCTCAGGCTTGCCCTGTGAGTTCAACACAAATGACTGTACCCCTGCTTGAAGCTTCTCTAAAATGGCATAGCGATCACGAGGCCATGAAAAACTGAAATTGTGCATATTTCTATCATTCCGTAACGACGTTGCTTGAACGTCATTAGGATGGTTAACTAATGGGTTGCCGTTGTTCTGCTTACGCCACTGTGCAGTAAGAGCTAATGAACGAATTGTCGCACCACGAAGCATATCTGAACCGCGAATATCTAAACCATGACGCTGCAGGAGCATCACAGCACGAAAGGCAAGCAACGAAGAGCCCCCCGCACGAAAAAACTCACTGTTCGGTGTAAGGTTGTTCGTCCCGATAACCCTAGACCAGACCTCAGCGATGAGGCGCTCGGTTTCTATCTCAAACCTGTCACGATCCTCACAAGCAATTCCCACCCTATTATCAAGTAAGCTAAGCAACCTTTGGCTGTCTACTTTGCCATTCTTGTTCATCGGCATTTGATCTACTGAAACGAGAATATTTGGAACCATGAACGATGGTAAACAAGCAGAGAGATACTCTCGGAGATACTCTGTATTTGGCTCTGTTCCAGAGAAAAAGCAGATCAATTGCTCTGCCGGTGAACCTTTGACCAACACTACTGCATCATCAACACCTGGGCATCTCTCGGCGAGCATCTCGATTTCCTCTAGTTCGACCCGATACCCTGAAATTTTTATCTGTCTGTCCAATCGACCCTTGAATTCGAGTACCCACTCGCCTGACGACAGTTGAATAAGTTTTCCCAAATCCCCTGTATGATAGATTTTTTCCGAACTTTTTTCCTGAAAGTGAATCTGGGTGAAGGCACGCTTAGTAGCCTCAGGACTAGAATATTCTAAAGCAACTCCAGCACCAGCTATGCATATTTCTCCGACTACTCCTGGGGGGCAAAGTTCGTTGGCATCATCAAAGATGTAAATACGATAGTTAGGCAAAGGTGTACCAATAGGCACCTTACCCTCCTTATGTATGGGATCAACCTCAAATTCCGTCGCATTGATTGTGGCTTCAGTAGGTCCATAGATGCTATTAATCCGGCACTGAGAGATCACTGATTGATACCATTGATGAGTCTGATGGTAATAAATGCTTTCGCCCCCTACAACAATCCAACGAAGGTTCGGCAACTCAAACTTGGAGGGTTCCTGTACCACTGCTCCTAAGAGGTGTACCCAATGTGCAGTCACAATGTCTAGGTGGGTTATCCGTTCTTTCCTCAACCACTGCAAAAAACTATGGGCGTCTTGACGAACCAAACTCGGCACTACCATTAGACATGCCCCAGAAACCCAGGCTGAGAATATCTGCTGGACTGAAGGGTCGAAAGTCAACGGAGCATTTTGGCTCAGATGATCGCCAAGTTCGACGGCATGCCGCTTAATGTACCAATTAACGAAGTTGATAACGTTGCCTTCTGAGATACAGACACCTTTGGGTTTGCCTGTTGTTCCCGACGTGTAAATTATATAGCAGATACGTTCCCAGGTGTTGCTTTCTAGTTCCATTCTCTGCTGCTTTACTGTAGCTGCCATATGTGGCTCACTTAGGGGCCAGGAATGCCACATAGATGGAGCCGTACTTTCTTCAAGCACTGCTCTCACCTGCACATCCCCACGCACTTTATCGAGTTTCTCGGCTGACGCAGCATCTGACAATACGGCGACAACCCCTGCACTTTGAAAAATAGTCTCTAGCCGATCTTGGGGCTGGTGTGGATCGATTGGTACATAAAAGCAACCCGTTTTCAGCACTCCCAGCAAACCCACGTAGGTGCAGCACCGTTTGACAGCAGCAATAGCAACAGCTTTGCCGGGCTTGACCCCTTGGGATATCAGGAATTTTGCTACCATATCAGCACGATAGTACAGTTCTGCGTAGCTAAGTGCTCCGTCTTCGGCAACGATCGCTGGACGAGATAAATGGGCTTGAGCAACCCTTTCCAACCAATTGATCAAACTGTGTTCAGGCGGATATACAAACGCTGTGTTGTTGTACGTATGCCAGACAGATCGTTCCTCATCAGTAAGGAACGCGTCAACAGCCAGATTTTTGAAAGTCAAGTTACACCTCCATTTGGTGAAGTACTCGCATCGTCTCGCGAAGCACAGTTGCGACAAACTCCTGCTCAACTTGGTGAGGCCAGTACTCAATCCGCATCTCCATCGTAGTACCGACCAACATATGTAATTGGTGGATAACTATAGATAGCGGTGAGGCTGCGGTTTCTGCTGACAGCATCTCCTCTACTTGCGGCTGTAGTTGAGGCAGCACGGGGTAATCGACAACATTGACTCCGGAATCATAGTTTTGGAAGATGAAAGTTACGTCTGGAGCACGAAGATTGAGAGAAATACCCATGTCGCTGAGTAGATCGTCAACATCAACTCCGTCAAGGGCGATAATGGAACCAATACACTTCTGTAGTTGCCCCAATATCTCATCAGAAGGCGAGCCTGGCTGAGTTTCAACCAAGATCGGCACCGTTCTAGCTAAGGAACCAACAAGTCTCTCTACACCTGCTATTTGAACGTTCCTCCCAGAACTAACCAACCCTATTACCAGCTGGCGCTCACGTAAGATTCTACTCAAAGCTGATGCTACTGCATATAAGTATATGGTACTGACCATCACACCTGCTTGAGATTGTAACTCAAGAACTTTACGGTGCACCTCGGTTGGTACTTGTAAGCGCTCGATACCCCGTCTACGCTCTGCACTGCTTGCTACCGATGGACGTGGAAGGCGAACAACTGTAGCGTTAGCAAACATAGCAGCCATCTCTTCAATATCTTCGGCACGAGGTGCTGTATAGGTTGTCTGCACAAACTCACAGAAGGATAGTGTAGGGGGTAGCATTGGGCGAAAGTTTCCCGACACTATTGATTCGTAGATCCTCGCAAACTCCCGTTGCAACAACTCCCAGGACCAACCATCAGTCACAAGATGGTGCATTGTCCAGACAAGGGTAGTGCCTTTATCTTTTCTTTGCACTGCAACAAGCCGCAGTAGTGGAGGATGCTGTAGGTCGAAACCTTTTAGCAATTCACGTTCAGAGATCGCACGCACTGCTTGCTCCTGAGACAAACTTTCACAAGATGAGATGTCCTCAATAGTGAATGGTATTGGGGTACTCTTGTGCACTTTTTGGTAGGGACAACCAGAATCGGGTATGATGACAGCAATACGGAGCGCATCGTGCCGTTCAATAAGTATCTCTAATGTGGCTTCTAAAGCATTTGAGTCTAAAAAAAATGTGTAAGAGTGTATCTCGTGTACTAAGCCAACTTGCACACTAGAAGAGTCCTGTAGCAGAGTAGTAGCTAAGATTGCTCGTTGGGACGGTAACAATGGAAGTTGATCAGTGAATATTTGCGTCACTTCAGTTACACATACACCTGAATAGTTCTCACGCGTTTGTGTTTCGAGTCTGACGCAGTTATCAGTGATAAAGCGAGCAAGCTTCCTGACTGTATTATGTAAGAATACATCTGTACCCCGTATCGAAAAGCCGATATTAACGCAGGCATGACGGAGTCTTATAATTGTAATGGAGTCTGCTCCAGCTTGAAACAGGTCGTCGTCTGGTCCAATATTGCGATTCAACAGTTGTTTGCAAACCTCCAACAGGGTATTTTCCGTTACACTGAGAACAGGGGTGTCTTCATTTCTCACCTGTTCATGAGATGCGAGGGCAATTTCCCTACATGCACGGCGGTTAATCTTGCCATTGTTAGTTATTGGTATGTCTTCGGTTATGATCACACGTGATGGGACAAGAGCTGGCGCGAGTAGTTTAGCTGCGTAACTACGGATATCTTCAGGGCGAACGTCAGACCCTGTACGTACTAAGGCTACAAGTTCGTGATCTCGTCGGTTGTCTCTCGGTACTACTATAGCGATCGCCTTCTCGACACTTGGGTGTTGGCACAAAGCGTACTCAATCTCAAATGGCTCAACTCGCACACCGTTTACTTTAATTTGATCGTCACGTCGGCCAACATAAACTAGATCATTAGAAGACGTCAGTCGTACGATATCACCTGTGCGATAGAGCCGGACATTAGGGTGATCGCCTGGGGAACAAACTATAAAGTGCTGTTCAGTTGTTTGGGTCTCTCCAAGGTATCCGCGTGCTAGGCATTTGCCTTCCAGGTAAAGTTCACCATCAACATGGGGGGGACACGGCTGGCCATGGGCATCTAGTATGTGGCATCCTACTCCAGGCAAGGGTTGACCAATGGGTACAATAGCACTTTCAATCATACGTGATATCTCGTAATAAGTAGCATCAACTGTAGCCTCGGTAGGTCCATAGATATTAAATAATCGATGTCCCTGCTCCCATGAACGCCAGCAGTTCACATCGGCACTGTTCAGCGGCTCACCAGCAAGTAATATGACCTCCAAATCAGGCAACAATCGCTGACCTTGGGCAATGGCTTCTGCAGCAACTGCTACCACTTTCGACCATAGAGTGGGAATGGAATCCCAGTGGGTAATCCTATGCTCTCGCAGCCAAGATAGTAAGCGTACGCCGTCAACCCGCTCTCCCTCGGGAATGGGCAATAGTGTAGCACCAGCCGCCCATGCTGTAAATATTTGTTGAACCGAGGCATCAAAAAACAGAGAAGCATTTTGGGTAACCCGCGAGGCTGGGCCTATCTTCATTGTGTCGCGAACCCAGTCAATCAGGTTAGTTATGCTTCCGTGTTCAACCATCACGCCCTTGGGTGTACCAGTTGAACCTGAGGTGAAGATGACGTAGGCCAAATCTTTCGGGGATGGCTGTGGCAATTGTATTGAGGCATCAGTATCTAAACTCCAAATTGTTGCAAGTATCCCACTCCGAACTGTGATCGCCTGAAAGGGTAAGGGCTCATCAACCAACAGTCCAGTGATACCATGACCCTCGATTCGCGTCCATGTTTCTGCGTCAGTTATGATAACTTTGGCACCAGTACGCTCAATCAATTTATTTATAAGCGTTTCTGGTAACATTGGATTTAGCGGCACGTAAGCAGCTCGAGCCATCAGCACTCCCAACATTGCGGAATATACTCCCAGTTGTCTGTCAGCAATGATGCAAATTCGATCCTCAGTACTAACATTTTGGGAGTGCAACCAACAAGCTACTGCTTGGGCATACTTTACTAGCTGTTCGTACGTCAACTTAGCGTTACCAATTTCTAACGCCACAGCGTTTGGGTGACGTTCAGCAGCATCAAGCACGAGATGAATCAAGGTCACTTCGGATGTCGCTTTCACTGGGGATTCAGACGTTCCCATCAGACTGCTAGATAGGCCAGTGTTCAAATTCCAACTGGTAAAATTCGAGTGATCAATCATATCTTTATTTAGAGTAATGTCTGTTGTCTCCACCTTCTGATCTATCGTCTACTTCTGGCAGTACAAACCCACTACTCACACATTGTTAGCATGACGGATACTACGGCTCAATATACTAAAGAGGGCTAGCAACGCCAGCACAGTGGTGTAAAAGAGTACCGTTTCAGTTTTCCCCGTGGTTTCCAAAAGGTAGCCAGTGATTGCGATTCCCACTGGTAGGCTGCCAAAAGACAAAAAGGTCATAAAGCTTTGCACCCGTCCAAGACTATCTTGTGGGGTAATGTGGAGCATATACTTTCTCTGGATGACATTGAGTATAGAGACTTGGAAAGAGATCAGCGCCCACAGCAAACCAAAAGCAAGCGGCGAAAAGTCGAGAACTAGCAGGGGAAAGATCGCTACCGTCAAAACATGTTTACCAATCACAGCTTGGGCTAGACCAATCCTCTGCTCAAGACGATTCGATACTACAGCTCCAATAACACCACCTACAGCTGCTGTTGAGAACACAAATCCTACTTCTGCTCCTGTGAACCCAGCATCACGCACCAACACGATCATCAGTAGCCCAATCCCAGCAAACAAGCAGTCACCAGCCGTGTTGAGTATCGTCAAGTCTTTCACCAAGGGTTGGCCAGCAACTATACCAGCACCAACAAGAAGATCCTTGCGCAAATTCATAGGTGGAAAGGGTGGCTTTGGTCCCAAGCATGAGCGCAACGACAATATACACAGTACGATGATGCCAAAAGACAGAGCGTCAACGACAAAGGGTAGCCCAGGCCAAATATTATGAAATAACAGCGCTGCTGTCGGTGGTCCTACTATCGCCGCCAGCCGTTCAATCATCTCAGACTGAGCCGAAGCTGCACCAAGTTGGCGGTTACTGACCAAAGCTGGAAGAGCGGACATCTGCGAGACTTGGTAGAATAAACTAGCAACACCTTTGATAAAGCCCACCACTATTAGATGCGATATGGTTAGGTTGCCAACGCTATAGGCCAGTGGTATAGATCCCACCGCCAAAAGGCTTAAAATGCTAGAGCTAACCATCAAATCCCTGCGAGAAATGCGATCAACCAGTACACCTACTGGAAGGCTGAATAGGGCATAAGGTAAAGTTTCAAAGCTAGCCACCAGACTAGACTTTAACGGCGATTGAGTCATAAGCAAAACGAGCAATGGCATTGCAATGAGCGTCATCTGGGTGCCCATAGAAGATATGAGATTTCCTATGAACCACAACCGATAGTCACGGTTGCAGTACAGTGGTAGGGATAACTGCTCTGTTACATTTTTCTCATCCACAATTAAGCTCCTCCTATTCTTAAATTTCCGTATACTTTACCTATGCCCCTATAGTTAATATTGCAAATCACCGCCACAGACAGATCAAATATCTCCTTTAAGCATTAACTTGAGGAAAGAATTTCTAGTAGTCTGCTAAGGAAACTTTGCTAGGTTATACAGTCGGGTATAAGCGCTCCATCTTTCTCCGTGCATCTGTAGTTTGAAAGCGCCAATAGACGCTTGTGCGTTGGAAATTGCGTTATTTCTCCCAAGTAACAATTTCAGAAGATAATGTTTGTATATCGGGAATTCTTCGCTCTAAGAGGCTGTTTGAAAAGTGGTTCGCTGTGACTTTAGGCACTTTTAGATCCCCCCTAACCCCCCTTAAAAAGCAGGATTGATTCATTCCACAAAAAGCCTTAAAAATCAATGGTTCTAGCGATTAAAAATTAGTTATTTTGTTACCTACGTGCCGATGAAACCAACTATTTTACTGATATTTCAGTGTTTAAATGTTCATCTCTTCGTCACGCTTACTTATAATTTTCTTGCTAATCATCTTGACAAATCCTGTTTGAAATGGAATGAATCAGCCCTGGGATTGAGGGGGATCTGAAACTTTTGATACCGACAATAGGAATTTTCAAACATCCTCTAAACATTGACGAGATAAAACAGACAACTCAATCTCGACTTGATTAAGCCAACTTGCATGTTTAGGGATGTAGTGAAACTTTACTAACACACCCTACTGACTACGAATTACGAATTACGATATGGTTTCCATCACAGATGCCTCCCAGCGAGCAAATAAACGGGCAATTTGGCTTAATGTATGGCGATCTTGACAATACTCAATGACTCCTATAAAGCCTTTATCAGTATTGAGCACCTCAAGTAGTACATTAAACTTAGCAGTCGCGTTTTGCCCCGGTTTCTCTGCCTGAACCTCAACATTGGCAAGTTTTAGCTCTGAGCCACGTAAGTCGTTGAATGAGAAAGCAAGCGAAGTCAGTGCAGTACCATCGGCTCCAGGCACTTCCCCTAAACTACGTAGCAATACGTCAAAAGGTATAGCAGAGTGATTTACTGTCTCCTGCCAATTGGAATTGACTTTGTGGACAGTTTCAACAACAGATTGCCCCTTTTCAATCAAAGTACGTAGTGGCACTTGATTGACGAAAAGGCCAACGATATCGGTGACTTCTGGTAGTCGATTAGCAACTTGAACAGCGACAGTGATGTCAGTTTGCTTGCTTTCACCTGCCAAAGCATATTGAAATGCTGCAACTAGCAGCACAAACGGGGTGGTATGCAAACGCGCAGCAGTCTGAGTCAAAACGGAAGACAGTTCTGGTCCCAAGTCAAATAGATACTCTGCTCCCTTACGAGGGGTGTTAACAGTCGTATCTACTACAGGTAACCCAAACTTCGATCTGTCAGCTAAGATGCGCTTCCAAAAAGCAATATCCCTGTGCCATTGCTGGCTTTGAAGCGCCTCTCTCTCCCACCACGCATAGTCAGTGAATGTGAGGTAGCTGGATGGCAAAGCAATGGAGCATTGCTGCCCATAAAGGTGTTTACTGTATAAATTACTGATATCTCTCCAAAGTATACTCAGTGACCATCCGTCAACGACCAAGTGGTGAATGGTTAATAGTAGGCATTGATCTTGCTGTTCAAGGCGTATTAATCGAGCAGATAGCAGTGGTGCAATGGCCAAGTCAAACTCCCGCTTTGCCTCTTGCTCTTTGAGTTCTAGCAACCTTTGATCACGAACAACGGGGTCAAGGCTTGTCAAGTCATCGTAATATAGTCGGCATCTAGCCTCAGGCATAATTATCAGGCGCGGTTCCTTACCATCGTCCGCTACACAAGCTCTTAAAGCATCGTGCTTAATTTGCAGATCGTGTAATGCTGCTTCTAAGGCCACCTCATTTAAGTAGCCCCTGATGCGGAATGCTAAGGGCACGTTATAAACGGCAGCATTGTTGTTTAACATATGATCTAGCCAGATACGTCGTTGGGAGGAGGATAATGGTGCTTCAGTGCGACGATCTAGCCGAGGGATAATCGGTCTGCTTTCAGTTGAGGACACCCACATTCGATCAAGCTCAGTGGCTAAGTCCTTGAGAACAGGGTGAGCTATGACAGATGACAAGGAAATTTCAATACTGAGCTGGCGACGTAGTACTGCTACAACCCTGGAGGCGGCCAAGGAGTGACCACCAAGCTCAAAGAAATCATCTTCCACTGTCATAACGTCTACACCGAGGACCTCTTGCCATGCTTCTGCAATAGCACGTTCAGAGCGCGTCTCTGGCTCGGATGCCGAAGGCTTCGCCGTTGTATTGACTGGATTGAGTAGTTTTGTTCGATCCAGTTTCCCGTTTGCCGACAGTGGCATTGCCTCGATCTTAATCAGAGATGAAGGGATCATGTAGCTAGGAAGCCTTTTCGATAGGACTTGCCGCATTGTCCGTATTGTGTCAACATTAACTGGGTTATCAGTTACTACGTAGGCCACAAGTGTAGTTGATTCGGGATTTTCGGAGCCACGTACGACGACAGCTGCCTTGCTAGCCAGATTCTCCTCAACTATGGCCGCCTCAATCTCCCCTAGTTCAATGCGGAGACCACGCAGTTTCACTTGAGTGTCCCGGCGACCGAAAAATTCAATAGCACCATCAGAGTTCCAGCGCACAATATCTCCGGTTAGGTATATACGGCTTTCAGAACCCATGCAGAAGGGATCCGGGACAAAGCGTTCGGTGGTCAATCTGGGATTATTTAGATAACCACGCCCCACGCCCAAACCGCCAATGCACAATTCTCCAAGTACGCCAATTGGTACTGGTTGTAGGTGGTGATCAAGCACGTAAAGCTGAGTATTGTTGATTGGTTGCCCGATGGGAACGAGTGAGTTCCACTCTTGATTACAGCAACTAAAGTATGATACATCTACTGTTGCTTCAGTCGGCCCGTAAAGATTGTGCAGCTTGGCGTTAAAGGTTTGAAGGCACCGATGTGCCAGGTTAGATGGTAATGCCTCACCACTGCAGATCACCATACGTAATGAACGACTCAAATACGCAACGTCTTCAACGTCAAGGAAGTAATTCAACACGCTGGGAACAAAGTGGATAATAATTGTCTGTGTTCTTTCAATGAGTTTGGCCAGTTCGAGGAGGTTTCTATGCACGCCAGGTGCAGCTATCACAAGGGTAGATCCAAAGCACAGTGTAGCGAAGAACTCCCACACCGATACATCGAATGAAAATGGGGTCTTCTGTAGAATTCGATCTTGGGGCTGAAATCCATAGTGATTCACCATCCAATGGATTCTATTCAACACCGAGCGATGCTCAATCATAACGCCTTTAGGACGCCCAGTTGAACCTGATGTGTAGATCACATATGCTAGGTTACGCGAGTTGGCCATCTGCTGCAAACGCTGTGGTGATTGCTTTTGCCAAAGCCGACTTTGCTCACCGCTACCGTCAATGACAATCACCTCCTGTGCATTCAGCCCAGCCACCCGCTCCTTCAGGCGTTCCTGGATCAGAACCACCTGAGCCCCCGTATCTTCCACCATGTACATCAGTCGTGACACAGGATAATCCGGGTCAAGGGGCACGTAGGCACCCCCCGCTTTCAGGATCGCCATGAGCGAGATCACCATCTCGATGCTGCGCTCCAGGCAAACTCCCACGAGTACCTCTGGTTTCACCCCAAGTTGACGCAGCCTCTGAGCTAGGCGGTTTGACTGCTCCTCCAGTTCACGGTAGCTCATTTGTTGATCCTCGAACAGTAGGGCTGTGGCATCTGGGGTGCAGTCTACCTGAGCCTCAAACAGTTCTGACAGGGTTAAATTGTTCGGAAAGGTCGCGGTTGTGCCGTTCCCATGTTGCATCACTAAGTCTCGCTCACCCGACGACATGATCGGCAACAAATCCACTCGGCATTGTGGGTTGGCGATCGCACTACCCAGTAGTACTTGTAGTCGTTCTGCCCAGCGTTGCACCGTTGACTCCTCGAACAAATCCGAGTTATACTCAATAGCTAGCTCTAAATATTCATTAACATTTGTGAACTGGAAAGTGGCATCAAACCGTGAAACCCCACTATCTAGCGCAATCTCATGTGACCGCAAATTGGGCACATTAAATGCTTGTTCATAGGATGAGGATCTATAGAGTACCATGATTTGGAATAACGGCGTACGGCTCGGATCTCGATTAACTTTTAAAGTATCAACAACGGAGTCAAACGAGGCGGCAGAGTGCTCGTATGCATCAACCATTGACCTACGCACAGAGTCAAGGAGGTGCTTAAATGAGTCATGAGGCTCTATTGAGCAACGAATAGCTATTGTATTTGCACACAAACCAACAACATCTTGGAGATCCGGGGTGTCACGACCCGCAGTGACAGTTCCCATAACAATGTCTCTTTGATAGGTCAGCCGATGCAGCAGGATCGCCAGTCCAGTAAATAAGATTGTGTATGGGGTTGTCCCGTAGTTTCGCGCATATTCATTGACGGCTCTTGCAATACTTGCATTGAGCCGTGTGTGGAAAGTTGCACCTTTCCCCGTTCGGCGGATAGGGCGGGGTCGGTCGATGGGGAAGGTCGTTTCAACAGGCACCTTATTCAAAGTCCGTTGCCAGAACCGCAAGTCCCGTTCTATAGTACCATCCTTTATCTTACTTTTTTCCCATGCCAGATATTGGGAGTAGCCAGGCGCACTTCTTCGGCAGTTTAGAGTTCCTTGAGTCAGAAGTTCTTGGTAAATATGTGCTAGCTCCCGCAGCAGAATCTCAATTGACCAACCATCCGCGACAATATGATGCATTTTAAGTAGCAGGATATGTTCATCTGGTGAACGTCGGATGAGCAGAGGCCGAAACAGTGGACCATTGACCATGTCAAACGGTATTGTACTCCGTTCCCAAAGAAGTGCTCGAATGGAAGATTCGTCAACGGCTTCGCTCAGCTCCAAAAACTCAAGAACAACGGCATCTGGTGGGAGTGTTTCTCGTCTAGGTACACCACCATCTTCGGGAAAACGGAAGCGCAGAGGTTCATTCTGGAGTAAAATATGCTCTAAAGCACGGCGGAAAACTTCGACGTCAAATTTGCCATCAAGGTTAAGTGCCACTAATATCGTATACTCTGGAAGTCCCTCAGATAGCTTATCAAGCAGCCACATTCGCCGTTGCGCTATGGATACTTGATTAAAGCTTTGGGAGGTTTCTATCTCTGCAGATGGCTGTTGCAAAGTGGCGAGTGCATCGGCCATCGCCGTTACCGTTTGGTGTTCAAAAACCAGGCGCACAGATACTTCAACATTGAATAGTTGTCTGAGGCGAGAAACTAGCCGGATAGCCTGGATGGAGTTTCCCCCCAATTCAAAGAAGCTGATATCGGAGGTATCTGGTCGCTGACTCAGCACTTCTTCCCATACGTCGGCGATCGCTCTCTCTGTGGGGGTGAATTTTACTGCTGAACGGGATGGAATCTGTGATACCTTTGGCAGTGAGCTACGGTCAATCTTACCATTTGGGGTCAAAGGAAACTGTTCAACGATCACAACTCGGTTGGGAACCACAGCCTTAGGTATTCGCTCGACCAAGTAGGACAGCAGTGATCGCTCATCGATATCTGGTTTCTTGCTAGCGGCGAACGCCACAAGTATCGCTTGCTCACCCCCATCCTGCACCATAACCACAGCATTGGTAACAGCAGGATGTTCAGCCAGTACAGTTTCAATCTCCCCAAGCTCAATGCGCACGCCGTGCAGCTTAATTTGATGGTCACGACGACCAAACAGCTCCAGGTTACCATCTGGTAACAAGCATCCAAGGTCACCTGTCCGATACATACGGCTCCCAGGTATGTTGGAGAATGGGTCGGGCAAAAACCGTTCAGCCGTTAACTCAGGACGACAATGGTAGCCACGGGTAACCGAGAGACCACCGAGATAGACCTCCCCTTTAACGCCTATAGGAAGAGGTTGTAAAGCCTCATCTAGTACATATACTGCCTGATTATCCATAGGTCGACCAGCAAAAACCCGATCACCAGTGCTACGCCAAAAAGTGGAGTCTACTGACACTTCTGTCGCCCCGTAGAGGTTGATAAGGTCACTGTGCAAATGTTCAGCAAACTTACGTGCTAATGCCGGCTCGAGCGACTCTCCACTGACAAAGGCATAGCGGAGTGTTTGACAATCCTCAGGATGTACGTGCTCTACTAGCAGACTCATCAGGGAAGGAACCATGTGTAGTCCTACTACTCGCTGCTTGTGAATTAGAGTTCCGATATGAGCAAGGTCGAGGTGTCGTTTTGGGGATACCAAGACAACGGTGGCCCCAACCATGAGTGGCCAAAAAATTTCGTAGACAGATACGTCGAACGATAAAGAGGTCGCTTGCAGAAATCGCTCACCTGAATTTAGCGGAAACTCCTTCTGCATCCACCAGTTATAGTTGCAGATGCCCCTATGCTCAATCATAACGCCTTTAGGACGCCCAGTTGAACCTGATGTGTAGATCACATATGCTAGGTTACGCGAGTTGGCCATCTGCTGCAAACGCTGTGGTGATTGCTTTTGCCAAAGCCGACTTTGCTCACCGCTACCGTCAATGACAATCACCTCCTGTGCATTCAGCCCAGCCACCCGCTCCTTCAGGCGTTCCTGGATCAGAACCACCTGAGCCCCCGTATCTTCCACCATGTACATCAGTCGTGACACAGGATAATCCGGGTCAAGGGGCACGTAGGCACCCCCCGCTTTCAGGATCGCCATGAGCGAGATCACCATCTCGATGCTGCGCTCCAGGCAAACTCCCACGAGTACCTCTGGTTTCACCCCAAGTTGACGCAGCCTCTGAGCTAGGCGGTTTGACTGCTCCTCCAGTTCACGGTAGCTCATTTGTTGATCCTCGAACAGTAGGGCTGTGGCATCTGGGGTGCAGTCTACCTGAGCCTCAAACAGTTCTGACAGGGTTAAATTGTTCGGAAAGGTCGCGGTTGTGCCGTTCCCATGTTGCATCACTAAGTCTCGCTCACCCGACGACATGATCGGCAACAAATCCACTCGGCATTGTGGGTTGGCGATCGCACTACCCAGTAGTACTTGTAGTCGTTCTGCCCAGCGTTGCACCGTTGACTCCTCGAACAAATCCGAGTTATACTCAAATGCCCCAACCAAGAGGCCCTTACTAAAGCTAAATTGCAGTGATAAATCAAACTTGGCAGTTTTATTTCGGGTTCCAACCCAGGACGATAGGGGCAATTCAACCGCTTCTAATCCCTGCAGATTTATCCTTAAGTCAGGAGCATGCAAAAGCTGACAATTTGTTTGAACCAAAGTCGGCCTGCTCAAATCCCTTTGTAGACCTAACTCATCCAGCAGCATCTCCCACGGCATATCGTTGTCTTGAACTACTCCAAAGACCTCATGACGCATACGTTGCATAAGAACCTCAAAGGTCGGGGTATCTTTCAAGTCGATACGCAATGGCACCAAATTAGCAAAGCAATTTATTTGATTAAATTCTTCTGCCCTCACCCGTCCTTCGGTGGGTATGCCAATAATGAAGTCTAACTGCTGGCAGTGACGTGATAGCAGCACAGAGAATGCTGTGAGACAAATGGTAAATAGAGAGGTGCGATACTTCCGTGCACACAAATTGAGATCGGCAACTAATGTTGGAAGAATGTTGAAAGTATAACAACCACCCTGATAACTTCGATGTTTACTGTATGGCTTGTCTGTAGGAAGTGCCAGGGTAGGAACACCTTTCATCTTTTCCGCACGGCTGATAATGCGACGGCGTCCACTCTCAGAATTCCATATACTCATCGAACTTTCCTGCACTGAGCTTGGAGCCGCAGCAGAGATGTTCGGGGGTGTAACTCCTTTTATCAAGCTTTGATAACATTCTTCGATATCGCGCAGTAGCAAAGGAATTGAGGTGGCGTCACATATTATGTGATGAAGAGTAATAATCAGTTCATGCCGATCTGGGGAAAGGCGCACAAGGTCGATTCTTAGCAGTGGTCCTACAGCCAGATCAAACGGTTCAAGTGATCGAGTTGCGGCAATTTGGTCAACTTCCGTCTGTGGTTCAGAGTGAACTGATACGTCAATCTCTCGTAGATCAGGTGAAAGTTCGGTGTGAACAAATTGAACTGGATCGCGATCAAGCATAAACGTCGTACGTAGGGCTTCATGACGCGCTGGCAGCAAATGCAGTACTTGTAATAGAGCCTGCCGATTGAGGTCTCCGATTAATGGTAAACGTACTTGCAATATGTAAGCAAGGTTTTTAGGATCAATCAGGAACTGTGACCAGATTGCCCTCTGTGCATAAGTCATAGGGCGTTGTATACCAACTGCGGATTTAGGAGCTCTTACGTTAGACATTGATATTTATCAGCCTCTTGATGGATTGGATAAATCTTTGCAAGTTTAACTGGTGTTTAATAATTTGTTTTTAAAGTCAATACCTTCGCCAAAAAAAGAGTGAGATAGGGCTGCCGTAGTAAAGTTATTGTCTCTCACAACGACAACTCAAAAAACTACAAACAGCCCATGCCCCACATCTTAATCATTGCGGAGAGTGTTTGTTACCGCAGATCAACGCTACAACAATCCGACAATTAAACCAAATAATCCTTGCTATGTTAGCGATGAGCGGACGAGTCACCATGTTGGGGATCTCCCGTTGGGCAGGCATTGGTGGCAGTTATCGGACAATGTTGCGGTTCTTTCATACAGTAATACCTTCAAGGGGCGACGTTGTTTTGGCTGTTTTTTCGCAAGCATTTATTTCGTGCGAATGACATATATTTACTGGCAGGAGATAAAGTTGTAATAAGTAAATCAGGAAAACAAACTTATGGGCTGGATAGATTTTTTTCAAGCCTCTTCAGCAAACCTAACTGCATAAAGAATTTGCCCAAGCACTAAATATAGTTATTTTGGTTAAAACCAATCTTAATACTAATGCTCGTAGCCATGTAATTCTATTTTCTAGTGACCTCAAATTGCCATTTGAAAAACTAATTTACTACTACAAACTTCGCTTTCAAATCGAATTTACTTTTCGAGATGCCAAGCAATTTTGGGGACTGGAAGATTTTATGAACTTAAGCCAAACTACTGTAACTAATGCTGCTAAAACACACATTCTTTATTGTTAATTTAATCTACCATATTCTCGCTGATTTTCTTCAGCACAATCCCAATTCTGGCATTATTGATCTTAAGGCTTATTATCGTGGTTTCTGATATGTTCGTGAAATGTTGAAAATGCTTCCTGAAATGCCTGAGCCTATTTTATTAACCCAGATTTTTGCCAAGCTTACTTCTCTAGGACGTATTCATACGGTTTCTACAGGCGTTGAACCCTCGTAAATTGGCAGAGGGATTGTAAAGTGGGCAGTTCATTAACACTGCTCCATCCTCATGGGGTAAAAGGGGATGAAACCCAATATTAATATGCTTGCTCTTTTGAAATCCTTGGCGGTGATATAGGCGAATTGCATTTTTGTTGTCTGCCAAAACAATAAGGCTGACACTAGAGAATCCTTGAAAGCTAGCTTTTTCCTTAACGAAATTAATTAGATAGCTTCCAATTCCTTGCCTATGGTACTCAGGAGCAACCGAGAGGGTATTTAAAAAGCAACTGGAGTCAACACGACTGTCAAACCAATCTTGAAGAATAGCCAAGCGCTCTTTCGTAAAAAATTCCTCCATTTCCTTCGTAATTCTGTGTTTTGTAGCCGGGTAATAATTGGCAATTCCTACTAATGAGTCATTATGAACAGCAACCTGCACATTCTCATAAGAAAGTTCGCTTTGTTTGTTTCTAACAATTGAGCTAAGAATTCTTTCAGTCGAGATACCAGGTACTAATTCATTGAAGAGGAATTCAATAACTCCACTAGAAGAGAGGTTCATTAGTCGTGCAATAAATGGAGCGTCTGTCTGGTTTGCTGGACGATAAGTAATTTTAACCATAACACAAGAAATTCTTATAGAGTGCAATGTATGGGCGATAAAACCCATATCATTGCTTATTTAAGAATTATGAATTTTTACCTGAGATGAGCGAATCTATGATTTGTACAGTCATGACTCGTTTAACATTGAAACGACTTACAGAGTCTCAATTTCTGACTTCATAATCATTATAAACAGCCTCTCTGAATGCTGTACTCAAGAATAGCCATCGCACTCGAGAGCTTCATTGAAGCTTGCAACCAGACGAGCGACTGTTTGCCCTCCAAAACTGCTGTAGAAACCTCTTCTCCTCGATGGGCTGGTAGATCATGCATAAAAACAGCTTTTGGCCACCTTTGCATAAAGTTCTCATCAATATAGTAGGGTCGAAACACCTCTCGCCAAGCAAAATCAGATTTTGTTGTACCTGTTGTTTGCCATCGAGTGGTGTAGACAACATCGACCTCATCGGGCAGATCCACAAGACTATAGGTTTGGGAAATTGCGCCTCCCACCTCTTTAGCCTTACGAGTACATTCCTCTAAGATTTGTGTTGGCAGACCATATTCTGGTGGAGTGACAACCGTGAATTGGCACCCTTTGAAGGATGTTAGTCCTCTAGCAAGTGCTGTAGCAGTGTTATTACCTTCACCTATATAAAGAACCCGTAATCCTTCTATAGACCCAAAGTTCATCCACATTGTCGCAAGGTCACAGATTCCTTGGGTTGGGTGTTCTTCAGTTGTCATAGCGTTAATTACGGGAAGCAGACCACCACCGGATAGTAAATGCAGTTCATGAGTAGGACCAGCCGTACGCACAACAAGCAGATCAAGCATTGATGCAAATATTTTGCCCGTGTCTTCTAATGATTCACCAGTGTTAGTTTGCAAATCAGCAGGTCCAAACATCACCGGTGTTCCACCCAGTCGAATGGTAGCGACTGTAAAAGCAGTCCGCGTTCTAGTTGAGGTTTTGGAAAACAGAATGCCAACAGATCGTCGTGTCAGTGGTGAAGAGTGAGCATTTGGGTTACTATGTAAGTCGCAAGACCTCCTCAGGAGTCCG
This sequence comes from Nostoc sp. DedQUE05, assembly GCF_034530955.1. Lineage (NCBI taxonomy): Bacteria > Bacillati > Cyanobacteriota > Cyanophyceae > Nostocales > Nostocaceae > Nostoc > Nostoc sp. DedQUE05. The sequence goes on from NZ_JAVRCB010000006.1 coordinate 64,719, forward strand.
ATCATACTCTCGTTACTTAGCTTGGACAGCGAGATCAATCCATACTCATGCTTTACTGCTCCACAAGGAGTAACAGGCCAAGATGTTATTTTATGATTCATTATCAATCCTCCCTAACAAGATTAAGGGTGTCTCCTATTCCCAACTGCTTTGCGACAGAGTGCACCGCGTCAAGTAACACAATATCAAGGATGGACATACCAAATGGGTTACTCACAATATGCCCCTGACCTGGTCGGACTGCCTTGGCTGTACCTGCAATCACCTCACCAAGGGTACCGACTATCCGGGGACGACCATTGACGGGACCATCAGGTGGGACAATCTCGCCATCCTGGATTAGCCGTCCTAAGATACGCCGAGGATTATCTCTAACCAGATCGATGTCATCAACGAAGATAGCTTCAGCAGTCATAAAGGCGTCTGGCTGTAAATCATCTAAGGAAACGTGGGCGACAAAACTACCCGAAGGGAGCCAGGATACTGGAATGTAAGGTACGGATGATGTGGTTACAGTGATGAGCACTGGTGAAGCCTCTATAGCTGCTCTGGGTTCAGTGTGTATCTGTACACAATTACTTGGCACCTGCTGTAACCACCAGTCTGCAAGAACTAGTGCTACTTCTTGGTTCAGATCGTAAAGATGGAATGTGCGCACCTGAGGAAAGTATTTTGCAACTAGTTCTAGATGTGCTTTAGCTAGTACCCCACAGCCAATAATTGATATTGCCTCGAACGATTCTGGTCCCAGAAACCGGAGGCTCACTATAGTATATGCTGCCGTACGCAATGCTGAGAGATACGCAGCATCAGCGATGAGATTAGGTCGTGCCGTTTCACTATCGAATAGAAAACTGACCCCACCTGCACGAGGAATGCCGTGTTTTGGGTTCGACAAGGCCGCGTTGATAACCTTAAGTCCATAAACGGGGGGCATCTTGCCTGAAAGGGAGCCAAGCATAGCCAGGGAGCGGCAATAGGCACCTTCGGTATTTTTCCAAGCTAAGTACCCTTCATCTGGTATGTCGGTTAGACCTTTAGCATGGTAGACTAGGGCTTCTTCAATAATTGCAATGGGATCAAGTTTACCTACGCAGTGTTGTACCGCAGCTCGGTCTAGGAGCAGCATAGAATCAGGAGATTGGGTTGCCAACGTAGTTCACTCCTTTGATAAAAACTTATACTAATTCGTAATATGTGCTGCGCACACCTACGCGAACGTAATTAACGAAGCTAGACTGCATTTAGGTTTCGGGGCTTACATTTGTAGCATTATTTTGGTGAATTGGTATTAGTATTTAGCAGTGCTATGCTCAAGGTAAGCACTGATAAAATGTAATAATGCCTCGTCTGCACCACCCGCCAACGAGCTAGCGCGGCAGTCGCGGAAATCACGTTCAACTCCACCTAGGGTCATGTAGCCTGCTGCCCCGTAAAGTTGGAGAGAACAGTCGGCAACAGAGCGGACTAGTCGGCTGGCTCGTAGTTTGGCCACACTGGCTTCTCGTATACAATCCTCGTTACGAGCAAGCTTTTCGTACGTGGCACTAGTGTAGGTCATGACCAGATCAAGTTCTGAAAATAGCTCTGCAAGTCGGAATGACGCTGATTGGTGGTTAAGCAGCTTCTCTCCTAGCATCTGACGGTGTGCTGCATAATGAATAACCTGGTGGAGCATCCGCTTTGCTTGGGAGCAGGCCACCACCGCTAAAAAGCACCGCTCTCGAGCAAAGCTGCGAGTTTGTAGCTCATATCCGCATCCCTCTTCATTTAGAAGATTTTCACTAGGTACCAACACCTGATTAAAGGTTAGGTGTCCGTGGTCACAACTCCAGTTGCCAAGCTTCTCTATAATTGGTTCACGAGTCACACCAGGAAGGTTTGTCGGGATAACCAATATTGATAGATTGCTGATACTATTACCACTTCCCGTGCGGCACAATGTGACAGCGAAGTCAGCAATTGAACCATTAGTGATCCAGGCCTTACCCCCATTTAGGATATAGCCGTCTGAGGTGCGTTCAGCACGAACTTGCATAGCACCCAAATCAGATCCCCCTTTGATCTCGGTGACGGCAATAGCTGCGATCAGGTTCCCTGAAATTGCGCCGCTAAGAAAATTCTGCTTCAGCTCTTGAGAGCCATACTCAGCCAGCAGAGGTGTTGCAATGTCGGTTTGTACAGATAGACTCATAGAAATAGAACCTGCACTTAGTTTGCCAAGCTCCTGAGCCCATACGTAAGAATAGCCCAAGTCCAGACCTAGTCCTCCATATTCAACTGGGTGGGTCAGTCCAAGGTATCCCAACTTGCCCATCTTAGTATATACCTCTCGAGCAGGCATCTTTCGCTCTTTTTCCCATATGTCGATGTGTGGGGCTATTTCTTGGTGAAGGGTACGTCGGAGGGACTCGCGGAACAGCTCATGCTGACGGGTTAGTTTCATTGTTAGATTTCCTTAGTGTTTGCATTTAAAACCCTTGCAAGATTGCTGAGTGCAGCGAGATATTGCTTAGCCCAAGTCTCAATTGTCTCTTTACGGAAAAACGATGGACGGAAAGTTACTATCAAACTAGGCATATAGGGGTCTTCGTCAAGAGTAAAGACTAAATCGAACTTGCTTTGTCGCTCGGGAGGCTCATGCCACAAAAGGGAGAAACCAGCATCTTCAGGAGGCTTCTGAGTACGTGGAAAGTTTTGTACGGTAAATGCGACCCGTCTTGCTAGAGCGTCCAGCGGATAACCTTGGGATCTTAGTCGTGTCAGCAGCCGATCAAACGGAAAGGATTGAGTCTCTAGCAGATATGCAGTCTCTGCGCTCACTCGCCTGATCAATTCCTGGAGGTTATTAGTATTATGCAAGTTTATACGCACTAAACCTATATTGACGAAGTCACCAATGATCAGTTCGTGTTCAGGAGCTGGCCGATTGGCTAAAGGCACGGACACAAGCATATCATCTTGTCCAGTGAGCCGAGCAAGCAGAATGCCTAAGGCAGACAAACCTAGAGTCAAGGAAGTTTCGCGGCTAGCAATCCGAGCACGCTGCAATTCACAAGTTAAGTCTTTGTTAATTGGTAATATAATTTCATCACCGTCTTGATATTCGTCCCAGTATCGGGGTTCGACAGGCAAATGTAGTTCTTCTGGCAGCGGTAGGAGTCGCTGAATTATTCTACTCTCCATTTCATCCCACCTGAGTGACTCGACCTCACGTTCCCACCGCACATAGTCAGCATAATAAAAGGAGCTTTTTCGTCGTTCAGGTTGCTTGTGTTTACGGATTTGTAAATAGGCACTCAGAAGCTCGTCCACCAACAGTGCAACACTCCAACCGTCACAGGCAATGTGATGCACTATTAACTCTAGATGGTAGAGATGTTCTTCTCGCCTGATCAACAAAGTTCGAGTGATTGGTCCAGTTTCAAGGTTCATGGGTTCACCCCGCAGTTTGTTAAGTCGCTCGTTTAAGAGCCGTTCATGCACTGTGGGAGGTATGTGAACGAGATCTAGATATGGCATAACAACGTCAGAATCAACGTCAACAACTGCAATAGGATCGCCTTCTTCTATGCTCACTCGCATCCGTAGGATAGAATGATGGGCAAACACCTCAGCCCACGCCTTAGTTAGGCTATCAACTTCAACCGTCCCATTCAATTCCAGCGAAATTGTTACCAAGTGATCCAACCGTTTTGGGTCTAACTCGTGCAGTATCCAAATGCGTCGTTGTGCTGAGGATAATGGCCACTGCCATGTAGCACCTGCAGTACTCATTGTCACTGATTGAAGTGGTAGCTTTTCGGAAATGGCACTCACAAAGTACTCAGCGAGTTCAGTCGGTATTGGATGAGCAAGTACATCTGCAGCATTTACCCTTCTCCCCCACTGACGACTCAGACGTTGAGCAATACGGATTGCGTGCAGGGAGTTTCCACTTAGAAAGAGAAAGTTGTCGTGGGCAGTAAATGTCGGAATGTCCAAAACTTCCCTCATGACGGCTGCTATTTCTTCACTGTTAAAAAGCATAGTCGTATCGACGTTAAAGCTGTTTGTATTGAAATTAAATCCAGGCTCAAGAGAATTATTTACGCTACTCATTCTATTTCTCCTATATCTTTGGCAATAGCAGACCAGTCAAGACTGTAGTGTCTGACAAATATGGGAGTACTTTGTGTCGTTGCAATACTGACAACAGTATCTTCACCACAGCAGAAGTCATTCACCGCTAGAACATAACTTCCAAAAATCACTGTAGTCCATTGTTGCTTGATGTTCCATGCGGGGAAAGTTGCAAGCTCGATGAGTAAACCTATTCCAATAGCCTTCAGACAAGCCTCTTTACGAACCCATAGTCTGGTTGTCTCAAGGCTCAAGCAATCTGGCGGCAAGAGTTCTATCTGTATACGTTCTTCGGCAGTTGTTGCGATCGCAAGCACCTCTTGACTATGGTCTATTGTCGATAATGACTAAAATAAAAGGAGATGAAATAATTGCGATAAGCTTGCAATTCGCAAATACAGAACTACCAATTGTGAGTACTACTAATGTCATTTTTCTTTAAACCGATAAATGTAGCTTATGCAACTCAGATTGTTCACTGGCGGTATAATGCGCCATATGATGTGTACAATAGTGTGTCTAATCCCAGCGAAATAGAAAAGGCCATTCAATCATATCTGGACCCTCAGAATGGTTACTATTGTCTTATTGATGCTCATGATGAACTGGTTGCCTTTTGCTGCTTTGGTGAGGATGCCCAAGTACCAGGAGGCGATTACACAAACACTGCACTAGACATTGGATTAGGAGTTCGCCCCGGCTTAACGGGGCAAGGACAGGGACAAAGGTATATTGCAGATGTCGTGAATTTTGCACAGTCAACGTTTCACTCCACAATCTTTCGTGTTACAGTGGCAGCGTTTAATGAACGTGCCCTGCGGGCGTGGAAAAAGGCTGGTTTCCAACAAATACAAACATTTCCAGCACGAGCAGATGGACGGCTGTTTATAATTCTCATAAAACACACTTCATGATGCTTCACCCTAACAGGGTGTTACACAACGCTTATTTTACCCCTTTTTCAAGAAACACTTGACGTAAAGCTTATGTAGACAATACTCTGGACAAAATTAAGCAGCAATAACGCCGTAAGATCGTAGGTTTTGGTAGTTAGGATGGGATTTAATTACAGTCGGCGAGAGTTCTAACATTGAAATAAAGGTGTCGAGCAAATGGTCATTGAGTGCCCGTCGCTTGACACTCGCCATACAAAAGATAAAGGGTTTTTGAGCAGACTGCTGTTGATGAGCATCGAGCTTGGCAAGATTTAAGGCAGTGAAACTGGCATTGAAATGAAAGTCAAGCTTTTTAACATCACGGGCTTGACAATCACTCAGCCCGGTAAACTGTTTAGCATCGCGGAAGATAAATTCGATTTGAAAACGCAGTGTCGTTAAGAAGTAAGAGTAGAGAAAATGGGAGATGTCTTTGGACAAGATAGTTGTGCTAACCAATTATCATCATAAACCAAATTCAGGTAACGCTCTCCTCGATCAGGTAAAAGAGTCAGGATACGGTAAGGAGAAGGTAAGGTAGGAAGAAGCTTCTGAATAGCAGCAATGACTGACCCCGACGAACCACCGGCAAAGATACCTTCATGCTTAAGAAGAGCACGGCTGCCTTGTGCAGACTCCCAATCATTAACGTAAATAATCTCATCCACCTCAAGCTGACTTTTGAGCTCAGGTATTCGACTTGCCCCAATTCCAGGTATCTCTCGTGGTCCCGAAGGTGTTCCAAAAATAACCGAACCTACTGCATCAACAGCAATAACTCGTAAGTTAGGAAATTGCTGGCGAAGACGGCTGGATACTCCCAGAATTGTTCCTGTTGTGCTGACAGCGGTAACAAGACAATCAATGGGCTTATCTAGATTTGCAACAATTTCACTACCAGTATTGTAGTAGTGTGCTTTCCAGTTTAATTGGTTAGCATACTGGTTAATCCATTGACTTTGAGGAATAGACTGCAATAATTCATGCACTCGTTGAATTCTTGACTTTAGATAACCTCCCTGCTCATCAGGTTCAGAAACCATTTCAATATTGGCTTCTAAAAGTTTCAGTATTTGCAAATTCACTGGTGAGATTTTAGGATCTACTACACACGTGAATGCAAGTTTATGAACTCGTGCAACCATTGCCAGAGCAATACCTAGGTTACCAGACGTACTTTCAATTAAATGAGTTTTTTGAGTAATAGTTCCATCTTGCAGCCCCTGTTCAATAATAAAACGAGCCGGACGATCTTTGACACTACCTCCTGGATTTAGAAACTCCAGTTTAGCAATAATATCGAGGCCTTGATAGGGGAATAATCTACGTAAAAAGACTAGTGGTGTCTGACCAACACAACTGATCACTGATTCATGAATCATTTAATTTTTCCATCCTAAGAATTTATAATGATCTGAACTACCTGAATATGGGTAGAGCAAAAAGTTTTGGCTTCAAGATAACGCAGGTATTATGCTATATCTGCGATGTCAATGGATAGCTGATAGTTGAGACAATTTTTGCAACTCTATTTTCAATTTTTTTCTTCAGCCTAGCAGTCTTTGAACAATTTTATACATAAGTTCTCTCATCGCGAATAATTGTGTTCATTAATACTCGTTGCTCCCCTTATGAAAGTGGTTGAGAAACGTTGTATTTCTTCAAACGCAATGCCAGTTGCATAAGTCAAGCTTGGCGAGAGGGTTTTCATGACCTCAACAACTTTTTGCAGCACAACTTCCTGCAGGGGGCTAAATGAGCAATCATACAGATAGTTACGCTAAGGCTGTAACCCTTACTGGATAAGCATTATGCAATTCGATATTTTTCGCAATTCTCAATGTACCAATTAACCTATAGGTTATTTGCTACAGTTTTTTTGTACGGCACAGTAAGGATTTGAGGCTTTTAAATTTCAGATAGATCAATCGGTACAAGTTTATCCCTAGTGATCGGGATATTGAAAACGGCTCATCAATTCCTTAGCGTAACTTTCTGCACGGTTGCTCATTTCACCCCTGCAGCAAGGAATTTAGCATATTGTAGAACTTCCTCTGTAAAGGCTGGATTCTTCTGCATTTGTTTAAATAAGATGATCAATACTTCTGGGTCGCCTTCAAAATCAACACGGATACCAGCAAAGGTCAGATCAAAAGTCTGAGTTGTGTTCGTAACCAACTCTGAGTTTTGATTTTCGATATTAAGGACACGTATATGATTGCAGAGTTTAGGCTGTAATTGGGTTGCTACTTCTGAGTATTCTTTGGGAACCCAGTCACTTTTTTCAATAGCTTTGTACTCTAATCTCTGCTCCCATCCTATAGTAGGTACAGTCTCAATCGATAGTTCTATTGCCGCTGAGTTGGCTTCATTTTTTGGTTCTAGCTGAGAATGAATTTGCGGAGATTGGTTTGGCTGCGATAGAGTAAATGAATTGCCTTCCTCTGCCTTAGCAGAGATGTCGATAATAGCTGGCTTGAGAGCATTAGGTTGAGCTAGCTTTTGATGACGATTGACAATTGCCTTAGCCTTAGTGTGGGTAATATTCTCACCTTCTTTAACGAGTTCTAAGGTTTCTTTACGAGCTTTTTCAGGGGTAGATGGTTCTGCTAAAAGATAAAGGGCTGAAACAGCAATGTTCAAATGTGCCAAATTGGCACATTTAAATTGAGTCGCTACTTGCATAAATCTACCTGCTGTTCTTACACTCCAGTCAAACTCAGCCTTTAGCCAAGCTCTGAAATTTCCGTGACCTAACTGTTCTTTTACTTCGATCAACTTCTGCCCAATATCAATGATGTCCTGAGCGGTCTTACGCATCAAACTCTTAAGTTCAGAGGTTTTGCCCTGGACAACAATTCGGACTTGCGGGCTGAGAACAGCATAGTCAAAGCCTTGTACTTCTTGAGTTAACTTTTGTTGTGATTGTTCAAACGATTGCTCATCATAAAGCTCTGTCACTAGCATAGAATCAGAATCAGAAAAACTCATAGTGATGCATCTCCAATTATTAATTGGTAAAGAACTATCAAGTTAACTTTTTTGTACTTACTAAAAAGCGTTATCCCTGTATCTTGTCGTTTTTTAAGCCAATATGTAGTATTACTACTATAAATTATGGCTTGATGTACAATGAGGACAGTTCATACTTTAATTATGCAACGCCCAATTTTTAGTATCGGTAAGCTGTTACTAAATGTTCAAAAACTATGTTAGCTTAACTGAATTATTTTTTTTGAGCATTAGTAAATAAAACCTATTTTGAATAGTAACATAAAATTTTGTTACTAATATGATGCGTAATAATTTATTGATTTTGTTTTCCTTATCTAATACATAGATTTAGAAAAATAATCTAAATAAATAAGTTAACCAAGTAATAATGGGTTGTATAATAATATCTGTAAAGATTTAAATGCTAAATAAAAAGTATATAAATAAATAATAATTACTCCTATATAAATTATGACAAGAAATAGAAATTTATGATTCAATATCAGATGGTACAAGTTGTATTTTCTAAGCAATATTACTAGGATTGTTGTATTAAATATTAATTTAATATGTAAGATTTGATTAGCGATCACTCTCCAGGTGGGGGTCATCTCACAAAATCGCATTGCTCCCTAACGAGGGTGCGATTGTGAGGAAACAGTGACAAAATTACACAATTGCGTTTTAGGGTTTTCGCTTTTTGTAGCGCGTTTCGTTATTGGTGCGACAAGTTGTACTGCTTTAGCAAAATCGGCGGCAGTGGGGAAGGGTTTTTCTTTGGTTGTGATCGCAACAGCTTCGTGTAACTTGTCAAGAGTTTTGACCAACCGGAGTAAGGAGTGTGTCTGGGATGGTTTAGTAATCTTTTCTCTAAGTTCTTCTGGCAGAGTATCAACTACTTTCTTCGCAGACAGCAAATCTCTGACCCGGCGATATCCTCCGTGTTTGGTCAACTCGCTTTCGCAATAAGTGAAAACGATCTGCAACATGAATCACTTCTGGCGCTCCTTGGCGAAAGGCATCCAAATTCAGTAGACCGAAAAGTTTTGCGATCGCTCTGCGATCAATACCTAGGAACCTAATTATTGTCTAAAAAGCTGTGCTTTAGGATACAGTTTTGGGAAAAGTTTTGACAAATATTACATAAATAAAACTAATGATTTGGATACAAAGGTAAGGGTAGCTCTTGCACCAGAAGATTGTTCTGGTGTTGGTCTTGGAATTTTTGTAAAGTATTGGGATGAAGAAGCAAAATTTTCGACTTAGAGGATTAATTAGTTTGGCTATGACTGCAACTACCCCCAGGGCTATTTCATTCTAAAAAGTTGTTTGAGTGTGTCTAAACCAAAAGAGCAGAGTTGTTGGGCTTGTGCCATATTTTTAAACATCTGATCGCGGTATAAATTGAGTGTAAAATTGCGAGCGAGCGCAAAATTTTGAGGGAGGGGGGTAGTGCGAATTCTAGATTTATCTTCGCCTTGGGTAACATCTCTAACATAGTGGACTTTATTTTCAACACCCCAATATCCTCTAATTCGCTCAGCTAATTCTTGAGCAGTTTCATTTAAAGATGAAATATAATAACGGGTTTCATGAGAGCTGATTCGTAAAGAAAACCTAAAGAAGACTGAATCTGGCTTTACTCAAGTTATAGGCTAAATCAAGTGAAGTTATGTTGTTGTCGATGAGCCGTCTACCTGCAATAGAAAATCCGCACCGCAAACCCTACCCAAGTGACTTAAGTGATGGGGAATGGTTAATTCTTAAGCCTCTTTTACCTATACCCAAGGGATTTGGTCATCCTGTAGAAGTAGATTTACGAGAAATTCTGAATGCGATTTTCTACGTGCAACGTACCGGATGTCAGTGGGAAATGCTGCCTCATGACCTTCCTCCTTACACAACGGTGTATGGGTACTTTCAGAAATGGCAATCGCATTGCGTATTTGGCAGCAGATTCACGGGTCTTGTGCGCCATCAACTACGACAAGACGTAGGAAGAGATGAACATTCTACCGTTGCGTAGGCGTAGCCCGTCGTAGACATCGCGGATTCTCAGTCGGTGAAGACGACGGAAAAAAAGGGGAGGTCTACGGTTTCGATGGTGGTAAAAAGGTTAAAGGGCGTAAGCGCCATATCGTCGTAGATTCGCAAGGATTGTTGATTGGTGTTTTAGTGACCGAAGCCAATGCCTCAGAGCGTTTAGGAGCTGTGGTCGTGCTACACGAAGCTGTTGAAGAATTGTCCAAATTGGAAGTTGTTTGGGTAGATCAGGGCTACTCAGGTGAGAACTTTGCTCAAGCCGTTAAACAAGTTTGCGGAGAACAGGTTCGTGTTGAGGTGATTCAAAGAAACTCGAAAACATTTGAGCGATTGCCGAAACGATGGATTGTCGAACGTACATTTGGATGGCTTAATCGATTTCGGCGTTTGAGCAAGGATTATGAGTTGTACACAGAGTTAAGTGAAGCAATGATTTATGGCTCATTGATTCGTCTGATGGTCAAGCGAATGGCATCTTAAGCTTTTGTTTACGAATCAGCTCTTAAAGTGGACAATTTTTGGAAAGCGAAGAAAAATTTATCAACATCGAAGAAACAATAATTGCTCTTCAAATTTTTAGTGCTTACATACCATCAAATATATTGTGTTTGATTATTTATTGTCATGCTGTAGATTCGTTCAGTACTACGAGTCTTAATCATCCTGATTTTTTTGCTTTTCTCTTGACGTAATCTCTTTGTACTTCAATTTGAAGTGCGGAATGTGGGTTAAATAATCTCCTTTACCACTTTAGTTCAACTCTATATCCTGACTGCTAATATGGTGTCCATTGTGTGATAATCCATGTTTTCTGTGAAGTAATCGCTCTCTTTCTAAAATCATCGCTTCTAGCTCACTTGCACGTTCTTCTGAAAGTGGAAATATCTCCTCACCCGTTTGGAGATTGCCTCGACAAATCGTCCGCTTACCTTCATTTCGCACAATAAAATCACCACTAGGTTGCACATAAGCAGTCCAATGACTACCAATTTTAAACTGCTCAATTTCATTACTTGCAGATTGATTGGCTTGTCGCTGTTCGTAGGTAGTAGCGATCGCTCCTACCAAATTATCAAACATTTCTTTACGCCAGAGTTCGCGGTGAATAGCTCGGAATTCCCCAGCAGTATCTAACTTTGGTTCTGATTCCGGTAATGGAACTTCTGGCAGATTGATTGACTCAGGATTAACCTTGAGGATAATACTAGAGCCATCTGGTTGCAAAGTAGCGGCAAATGTGGCACCAATCGGCAGTTTCGGACTATCGGGAGCAAAAGTGCCTAAATTCTTACCATCAATCTGTAATATCGGTGTACCGTTGTAACGATAAAACTCTGGGTGTGATTCGGGTAACTCAAAAACTCCTACTTCCAAAGTAACGCTGCGCTTTTTCCATTGCTTACTAGCAAAGTTTTCATTGGCGAAGTGATTGTATTTGATACCCAACACTTTAATTTCATCAAACTGAAAATCCTGAAGCTGCTGACATACTTCCTCTGTAAACAGGTTATATGCCAAAGCACCAACACCTGAATCCTGACGTGATATTGCCCAACTATGATCTGCTGGCGGGATAATTCTCAAATCCTTCGGAATATTAAGTTCATCTAAATCGTTAATGTTTTCACCAAATTTAGCAACTAATTTATCAACTACTTTGGGGGATAAGTCTTTCAAAGCAAATTCAATCAGAGGTAATTGAGGATGAATCGTAGCATCAAATTTAATTCCCTTTTGTTCTAAAGATTCTTTCCATTTAATAGCACCTGCACCGAAAGGAACACTCAAAACATAAATATCCTGTGGTAATGCAACGCTTGGCAGTTCATAATCATGCTGAAACGAAAACGTAATTTCCATCTGTTCTGCCAGCTTCAAACAGTCTTTGCGATGCCGATCTAATTCTGGACGGGTGTGTTGTGTGTGCCATAGTGCCGCCGCGCCTTCTCTGCGAGACGCTACGCATTGACTGAGCCTGTCCGCAGGATTTACAAACCTCTCTTCTGGATTGGTGAATAATTCATCAATTTCCGCCCGATAGCTTTCGTAGAGCTTCCCTAGTTCCTCATTAAAGGCTTCCCTGTCATCTCCCACCCGTTCCTTAATTTCGTCTCTAGCTTGCTGAAACCTTGTTTTCAGTTCCTCCGCCCATTCCAAGGCATCTACAGATAGCGTCTCTTTGGGAAATAGGTAGCGAAACTCATGCCTATCTCTGCTGCGAATGCGTGTTGGTTCCCACAAAGGATTGACTACAACTCTTGCAATGACGTTAATTGAGCCGGGAGCATCCGCAGGCATGGCAAAAGAGCGATAAAGCCGTTCATCTTTTTTAAAGTCAAAAAAGTAACTGGGGTGAGACTCTGACCATTTTTTGGCATCGGCGAGCAAATTTTCCCCACCTATTTCCTTGATATCTTCCAATCTTTCTGCACTTTTGGGCGAATCTACCTCAACCTGAAGTGCCTGAAATAGACGGTTTAGTAGCTTCCTTTGTCGTTTTTCAAATCGCTCCACATTCTCACTGTCTTGGGGCATTGATGACTGTACGCGCCCAATGTTTGTTGCTACTAGCCCGACTTTATTTTGACTGCTGGCAGCAGCAATCTCTGCTAAGTTTTTGTATTTTAAGTTGCCTTCTTCATCTGTGATTTCCGTATACGCCAGCTTTGGGCGTTGTTTAACTGGCTCAAATCTTCCCGGTTCACCTGCGCGGAGAGTTTCTTGAGCAATATTAGGCAGTTTACTGGCAGAACTGACCATTAATTGGTCGCCGTCAAAATCGGCTTGGTGGTATTCCTCGGCATCCTTGGGGTGAATCCAAACTACGTTGCGAGTTTTCCTCAATTCTGGGTCGTGGATGTTACTGTAGAGGCGGATGTTGTCTGAATTGACGATGGGGTAACGGGTGAGAATGACATCTCCTTCCGGTAGATGGGGTACACAGATTGTGCCACGAGTTAGGCGATCGCACGGCATTGCCATACCCGAATTATGGTTGTATCCTCCCTTAATCGCTAAGTCACGCCATTGATTGGCTATGTAATCGGTAGCAAACTTGCGGAATTTGGGGGTTTCAATCAATTGACCATATTTATCGCTGCGTAATAGGGAAATCCAGCGAGATTCCTGTGCTTGATTGCTAGCATTACCCTCAATTTCGTTAAAAGCTTCTTCTGACTGCTCTTGCTGCGATCGCTGTTGTTTATCATATTGTTGGATGATGTATTTTGCCAACACCAAGGGATTGCGCTGTAACTCGGCAAGTTCTGTAGCTTTTTCTTCGGTGGGTTTGCTCAAATCTTGTTTGACTGCTTCTTCTGAGTACCAAATGGTAAACTGCCAACTATTATCGTAGCTGGTGGCTTTGGCGTTACCTCGATTACCGATTACCGCTTGGGGAAACTCATAGTCACCACAGGGGATTAAGTTTTTGAGTTCCGACTTTTTAATGCCTTTAATTGAGGAACGATCCATAATAATGTCGTAGCCTTTAGCATCAGTCAAAGTCGCATCGGGTAGGAAAGTACCTTTGGATAAGAAGCTGGTTTTTGGGCACTGAGAATTATCTGATTCAGCCCAATTACTCCTCCAGGCAAACCGAAATTGGAATGGACAATTGCCTTCTCCTCCTAATTGTTTGGCAAGTTGGGGCGAAATCTTGCCGTGACAGTCTCCTGTTTTATAATCAGCATATTGTGGATCTTCAAAGTCCACTATTTTGACTCGCAACCCTGTAAAAGTTTCTGAGCCTTTATAGCAATTGCTAACTAGTAAAGAACCATAGCGACAGGCAGTATCCGGTTCTGTAGCAAATAAGCGTCTAATTTTTTTATGCAATGAATCATCCGCAAAGTAATAACTATTGCCAGAACTAAAAGCTAACTTGCGTCGAATTCCATCCTGAAAGGTTCTTTGTCTTAAATGGTTGGCATCTGGATTTTTACTGTCAATTTTAACCAGTAGTAGAGATTGTAAATCTTCTGCTTCAAACATTTGTTCAAGCAGAGAATTTTTAATGATTTCTGGTTCAGATAAATATCTCCCTTTACCATTGTTATACGACCCATCAAAGATAGGTATGCTCAGACCAGAACCTTGTAAGACTCTAGTGGTTAAATCCATTACCAATAATCTATTAGATAGCTTATCTAGCAAGCATGAGATTGCAATATTCACCTTGGCACGAAATTACACTCGATAAAATCATCCAAGTGGATAATTTACTGATTTCATGGCAGACGGTATTTTATACGGTATTAGCTCTGCTAGCAGACTTCCAAGAAAGTTAAATAGCTGAACAACGCTTTTAATCGTATTATAATTTTACCACTGTGTTACTTAAGCTACACAATTTTGAAGCTACCACTAGATTTTATGAATAAAAGAATTCAACGGCTAGAAGATGGTTTATTAATAATGCTTTATGACGATGACCCAGATTCACCAGGAGATGAGTTGATCGTTCCTTCTGATGATATATCGCAAGATGAGCATTACCCCGAATATGCTCATCTCAAACCTGGTGAAAGCATAATAATTAAGGAAAATCCTATCAAACCTACATCAGGTTTTTATTATCCAAGTGGATATGAAGATTTAGATGAATTCCTGAATAGCAATCCTGGTGCAATTGATAGACTAGGTGATGAAAGTTCAACTACTCGTGGTTGGCGTCCACCTGAACCAGATGAATCTTGGTAAAACTTACCTTAAGAAGCACGCATTAATAAGTTACCTTTTTGAATAACTGAAAACCTTGATTATCATTTTTTTGATAAAGTAGGTAGATTATTTCGGTGCAAATCCTTAAGCTCAATTTACCAAACTTTTTATGCTGATAACATTTTTGAATAAGCTGTTTGCACAGGTAAATAAACTGTGAATACACTGCCTTTCCCAACAGTCGATGAAACAGAAATATTTCCTTGATGGGCTTCAACAATTTGACGAGACAAATATAATCCTAAACCGTTCCCCCGACGTTGATGCTTGCCTTGTCGAAAGCGATCGAATAAGAGTAATTGTTCTTCTGGATTCATGCCAATACCTGTATCCTCTATTTCAATCGTTACCCCTTGAACAGTGGAATTGAGGCGAACTTCTACTGACCCAGCATCACTGAAGCGAATGGCGTTACCAACTAAGTTAGTGAGGAGTCGGCGTAGTTCCAGGCGATCGCCTTTAACTCTAACTAAAGAAGCTTCAGTACCCTTTGTCAAGACAGCTTTGAGAGTTAAATGTTTAACATCAGCCAAAGGCATTAGTTCTTGCACTACTTGCTGACATAATTCCCACAGGTCAACCACAAAGAAATCCAAAGTTTTGCCTCCAGCTTCATACTGGTAAACTTCTAACAAGGTATCGACCATTGACAACAAAGTTTGGTTACTCTGAGCCATTTGTTCTAAAGATTCACGCATTGCTGATAAGGTATTGCCAAAAACACCTCTTTGCAGCAACTTTAGGAATTGGTCAGCAGCTATCAGCGGAGTTCGCAGGTCGTGAGTGAGGCGGGTCACAAAATCTTCCCGTCGCTGAATGAGTAACAGTTGTTCGTCCATACTGTGTTTCAGTCTCAGCAAAGCCCGCACCCTGGCCATTAATTCCTTCTTATCTATCGGCTTGCGAATAAATTCATCTGCACCTGCATCTAAACCTTTGACGACACTTGATTTTTCAGAACCTGTCACCAGCAAAATTGGGATAAAAGGTAAGTTTGAATTGTGCTTAATTTGTCGGGTAACTTCGTAGCCATCCATATCCGGCATCACTACATCTAGGAGTACCAAGTCGGGAGGAGATTCGGCAATTTTTAGCAATGCTTCAGCACCACTGTCGGCTATGATCACGTTGTATCCCTTCAGCTTTAAGGTGACTTGCAGCAAGCGGAGGCTGTCAGCTGAGTCATCCACCAGCAGAATTCTTTGGTTTCTTTGTTCTGAAGTTATATTCCAAGATAAAGTGTTCTTCATAAAACGCAATTGTTAATCTGCCTATGTGTAAGAGCCAGGGTTCTCGCTTAGAAATAAGTTACATCTTCGTCTAAGTATGATGTGGACACAAGTCAGAATAAACTGTATTGGTTTCAGTTTAACTTCAGTGCTTTTATATTTTTTTATACTTTAGGAAGATTTTTCCAGAGAATTTTCAGATTAAACGATGTCCATTTTGAACATTGAAGCTTTTTCAAAGCTAGTTGAGATATGTAGTTTTTGATATATAAACTTTTCAGCTAATACTGTAAAAACTACTGGTTTCAACCTGGATGAGGTTTAATAACATTGAAATGCCGCTTTGCATCTAAATAGCCAAATTTTAGCTATTCAGCCAAAATTTTTCGTCCGATGGAGTAATCCTTTCCTTGAAACGATATTCGACAGTTAAAAAAGTATAGTTACCAAGCTGCTGAGGTAAATGATGGGAGATATTCGAGTAGCAATTATTGAAGACCACAGCTTAACGCGGATTGGGATGCGTAGTTCTCTCAACGAGCAAGAAAATATCCAAGTCGTGGGTGATGAAGCTACAGCCTCCAATGGGTTGAAACTGCTCCAAAGTACAAAACCAGACATAGCGATCGTTGATATTGGCTTGCCGGATAGAGACGGGATATGGCTGGTGCAGCAGTTTCGGGAATCTCTAGTGTCGGAAACTGCTGCACAGACTAAAGTAATGATGCTCACTTCCTTTGCCAAAGAGCAGATGGTACTGGCAGCGTTTGCAGCCGGGGCAGACTCTTACTGTGTGAAGACAATTAAGTTCGAGTTGTTGTTGGAAGCGCTGCATATCACCCATGAAGGTCAGTCTTGGATTGATCCAGCGATCGCTCGTATTGTTCTCAAGCATACTCGTCAATCTCCGGCGGCTGTGGTAAAACCGAAACCGAATACTACTCAGACAGTGACGATCTCTACAATTGACCCAGAGCAAGCAAGCATTCTGGAAGCAGATCCACTGACAAATCGGGAAATGCAAGTCTTGGAGTTAATTGTCCAAGGCTATAGCAATAACGAGATTGCTCAGAAACTTTATCTCAGCTTGGGAAGTGTAAAAGTATATGTGCGTGGGGTTTTGAATAAGCTTTGTGCAAGCGATCGCACCCAAGCAGCTGTATTAGCGTTGCGGGCTGGTTTGCTCAATTGAAGTCACTGTACAATTGCTACTGTACAGTGCTTGGTTGTTAACTTCAGAGGGGAGCGATGTCTACGATGGGTTACGCTTACGCACACGAGTGACCCAAGAGAATCGCCTGCATAATACTGGCTTGCGTTGTATACAAAGATTTTCCGCTACCACTCTCTAAGTCGAAATAAGTAGCAAATCGTCGTAATTTCCCTGTTGTCAATTGCAACAAATAATCAAAGGCTTCCGCAGCAACTCGCTGGTTAATACTCAAGGACTGGCTATTGAGCAAGGCCATTTGTTCACAGGACAAGTTGTTGTCTGCCAACTCTTCTGGTTGTGAAACCAGTAGATCGGGTTGCTGTATAGTTGGCGCAGGTAAGCGAAAGCAGCCTAAAGCCTCAAAATCATAGTCATTGGGGTTAGTAGACAGATAGGAACCTAATAGTACTTGACCACTACGTTTGGAGTTGCCGCAATCCAAATGCCAAATGTGAGGCGCAGCGCGATGAGTGTTGTGCTGAAGTACTTGGGTAATTGACTCTCTGGCTTTGGCATTATCTACGCAAGCAGTGACAACAATTAGGGTATTGTAACTGGGGACAATCCATTTGGGTTGGAAGGGTTGAGCGATCGCTGTAACTTCCATCTTCCAAGCCAGGGAGTAGCGCAGCGCCAGGGTTTTGGCTTTGTTGAGTCCGATTTCTGCATCACAGAAGCACTGGCGGAAAACGTTAGCTGACTCAACACGATCCGGGTCAACAAAGTAGAGTTTCACCTGTTTATCTTGCTGAGAAAGAACTCTGCCTAACCGAACCAAAGAAGGAGCCAACCAAGAACCAGTACCGCCACACCCAACTAGCCACAGTTCTATCTTCGAGTAGTTGACAGTCACGACAGGAGAAGCATTTGCCAAATCAAGATTTAGCTCCATAGTACGGTTGGTTAAGTTGATATAGGTATTGGTGAGGGAACAGGCATTTGCTAAATTAAAATTCACCTTTATAGCTTCTCCATCACATTTACAGGCGGTACATCGGTACTGTAAAATTTACAGTTAGATGAAAGTGAGACATCAACCATAAAAAAGTCTCCGTCGATGTCAAACACTGCTCTAGCAGGTACATCCCAACAGTGGCGAAACAGTCCAACCCGTATTTTAATCTCTGGTTTCAGGGTATTAACTCTACCTAGTACTCCATAGATGCGAAAGCCAGATTCGTCAGCATTATCAGTGGTAGAGAAAAAGGCAGGTAAGGAACCGTGAGAATGGATATCTACAGCTGCTTTCTGGTGGGAAGAATCACTGCCATAATGAGTTGGTTGGCAGCTAGTTGGAGTTTGAATTTGCTCTGGGAATTGTAAATCCCAGCCTGCATCAGTACAGTGGAGGTGAAAGAGAATTTCATGAAATTGATTGCCAGCTTGATAACTCGACCGCCACATTTCGAGTAGTAGCGGTTTGGGAATTAAGGGAGTGACTTTGAGATAAGGTGTTAGGTGAGGTAGCCCTTTGATAGTTTGGTCACTCAAGCAAATGGGCATTAATACCTCTATGCCAGGACGAATGGCTCTTGCAAAGATGCCATTTCCGGCATAAAGGTACTCTAGTCCACTGCTGGTATGTGTTGGTAGAGATGAAGTTGTGACAATTTTGTAACCAATAATGCCCTCAAGCAATGGGTTCATCGAGGATTTCCTGCACAAGCATAGCGACACTTTTCTGATTGCCGATAGGCACAAGGTCAGATACAGGATAGGTTGCGCGTCTACATCTTTTGTGCAGTTTTAGAAGTTGCTGGCGAACATCCTTGCGGTATTTTTGTGATTTACTTATTGTTAAATGGTTGGTGAAAATAGTAGAAATAAACAAATTCCAAGCATGGTTAATTGATAAACCATTAGCAGCAGGTGGTTCGTTCACTCCCCAACACACCTGTCCAGAACTGTAGACATTGGGTAGTGGCACATGAAAAGCTGCTGCTTGAGGAGTAAACTCCTGTTCTTGAATTGCCCAAACCCAATACTTTAATCCCTTGCCCACAAACACCATTGCAGGTAGCGGAACGATTAAAGAACCAAGTTCATCGCAATTGATCGTATGAGTGGCTGGTGGGATAAATTTTACCAAATATGTGTCTGTACTGCTCGTACCCCAACGCACAATTCCTGGTTCCATCCAACCAGTATCAATGGGTTCATTGCTGAAAGCAATTCTCAGGGCTGCCGGTGAGATACATTTGTAAATATGAGCATCGGCAATTTCTTTGTCTCGGTGGTGGAAGATGTAAATACCATCCAAAAACAGCAATTCTGCTTGAATTACTGGAGATTTTCGGGGAGGGTCTGCCAAAATTGCTCGTAGAATTTCACTGGATAGAATTGGTGTCGATGTAACGTCGATTAACGTGGTTTCAATGCTTGTTTCCATAGTTTTAGTAGGATTTGAGCATGAGGTTTTAAGTCTGCTTCTAGCCAATCAATTAAGTTGGTTGCACAGTTGAGCATTCGGTCGGCTTGCTGCCATTTTCTGGTGAGCAAATCAATAGATGCTTTTGACCAAGGTAGAGAGGCGCAGTCGGGTTGGTAGTAATAATCGTCTGCGTACTCATCTAACCAAAGGTTTTTAGTTTCATGGTCTAGCAGCTTTAAAGTTAAAGGCAGAAACTTTAAAGGATTATCTAAGTGATGGCACTGCCGTTTCAGTTTTTTGTGGTCAATTTTGTCTGGGTGGTCGATGTCACTGTACGTAATTTCGTAAATTGCAAATTCACTATCAAACCAATCGCTACCTTCTGGGTGTATGTCATCGAGCCAACGGCGACTGTCATGGCTAAAAGGTAAAAGTAGTTGCCAACCATCTTTGAGATGTTCAATTTCTCCATCCATTGTCCAGTCAATACCCATTGGGGTAATAGGAATGCTATGCAATCTTTGTTCGTAGGCTGTTTCTACAGTCCAGTGGGATAACGGAAACAGATGAGTGTAAATCATTACAATGAATTCCAGTTCTCTGGGACTATGGCAATCTACATCTGTAGGTGGGTAAATAGTGGCTTGGCTGGCTTTCCATTCGGTGGGAAAGTAGTGCTGATACAGTGCTAGTAAGGAGTAAATGTTGAGTTGGGTTTCCAGATAATCGAGTGATTCTGTGGCATCTAAGGTAAATTGGCACTGATAAAGACTATAGATTGCCTCTGCCATACTGAGGGGTACGAGGTGAAACATATTTTAGTGCAACTCGTTATTATGGGGGTCGGAATTGAATAAGAAAGAGACAGAGCTAGGTGTGGAGTGTATTTTAGTCGAAATGCAAATTGCTGTAATTTGGACAATAATTTACCCCTCAAGCCAATTTCCAACTCCTTTCATCAGCACTCAAAAACCTTCAGGGATAACGCTAGAGGTGGGAGTACAGGCTATTAGGGATTTTAGGGTTTGGTTGAGTGACTCAGAAAATTCTGTCCCAGATGCGATCGCCTCTTCAATCTGGACTGATAGCTGTCCTGCATTTTGCCAGTCAATTCCAGTGATGATCTGACGTTGACGCATTTGGTAGCACATTTGGACTGCGGGGTTGATTTCTTCAGGAGCCACTATCAGGCAATCTAGAGGAGAAGTACCTTTTTTACCGGGCTTCTTGATGATATGAATGGGTTCTCCTGGTTGACGCTCAATGTCTGCGTTTGCCAGTTCAGCACAAAGAGGAGTAAAGGCATCCCGTAGTAATTGGTCATTAATGGCGATCGCTTCTGGAATCCAGTGTTGTTGACCTTCGTAGATAACAAGTAATTTGTTACTATTTGTAATAGTCATGGCATTTAAAACAGTGATATCTGCGTAGTATTACTGGCTGGTTTAGTAGTATCTGAGCTAGCAGTTTCAGTGCGAACTGGAGTCTGGGTAGTGGGCGGTTTATTGGTTTTGACAGCTTTAGTCTGGGCTATATTCCGGCGAATTTGGCGATTAGGAAAATCGGCTTTGAGTTCGTCCAATAGTTGAACAATTGCAGGTGGTAAATCACCGAGTTCTTCTTGTTTGAGCATGGTAACTACAGGGAAATCACCGTGACTGCTGGCAGCAATCATTACAGGTCTATCTCCTGTTTGTTGTGTAGGTAGTAAAGTGATAACGATTTGAACTTTGCATTGCTCAAAAATAAATGGTTCTAGTTGATTTCCCTTGTTGGTAGCAGATGTTTCTATGTCATCGTTGTCTAACTGATCAGAGTCGATTTCATCTTCGCCGTAGCTATTTTCATCACTTGCTGGTTCTAAAAGTTGCAAAAAGTTAGGTTTACCTGCACGCAAGCGTTCCCTGTCAAATAGCAATCCTAAAGCTTGGAACTGTTCTTCAGCAGTGGTTTTTCCCTGTTGTTCTGAAATGTAAGATTTTAAGGTTTCAGATGTAACAGTGAGGTTGGCTTTGACAATGGCCTGTTCTGGTGTTAGCCATTTTGCGGTCATAGCTTTTTTGGCCTTGTTAACTGGTGTGCAAGCGGTTGTGGCGGTAGCCAGAAGTAGAAACTGTTTTTGAGACTACGGTACTGCTAGACTAAAAGATATCCCCTTTGCTTTTCTTCGGGAGCCATGTCTACGGTAATTACCCAATCCCTGACTCTGGAGGAGTTTCTCAAGCTACCAGAAACAAAGCCTGCAAGCGTTTACATTAATGGTGAGATTATTCAAAAACCAATGCCAAAAGGGAAGCATAGCCGATTACAGTTAAGGCTGTGCAACAGTATCAACGATGTTGCCGAAAGCCCTCATGTTGCTTATGCCTTTCCAGAACTGCGGTGTAGTTTTGGTATCCGCTCAATAGTACCTGATGTAGCGGTTTTCAACTGGTCGCGTATTCCCTTTGCTGCTGATGGGGAAGCACCCAACGATTTTCTGCTTCCTCCAGACTGGACAATTGAAATTCTTTCTCCTGAACAAAGTTCAAATCGAGTTACAGGCAATATTCTCTATTGCTTAGATCGTGGTTGCCAATTAGGTTGGTTAATAGACCCAGAAGATCGTTCTATTTTGGTCTTCCGTCCAAATCAGCAACCAGAACTTTTGCAGGGTGATGAGCGTTTGCCAGTGTTAGCCGGGATAGACTTGGAGTTAACTGTAGCTCAGGTGTTTGGTTGGCTAAAAATGAGCAGTTAGAGAAACAGCTAAAACAAGTTTTCTACAAATTTTTGATAAAGTAAAAACAGGAGTTTCAGCCATCGTGAATCAGGAGTATTCACCATTGCTTTAAGAGCGTAGATGCTTATAAGGCTTGTCGCCAAACATCGCTTGCTTTTGAGCTAGGGGTATCGCCTGAAATGCTTACTAATAGGTTGTTTTGCTCCCTCCCTGTATTTACCTGAAATGTCCGCTTGTCTTGACTTATAAAAAACTTTTTAGTTCACGTATAAGTAGCAGCCAACAAAACAGTAAAATTCCTGCTGTTGGCTGATCAATTAGTTAAAGCTATTGCTAAGTTAAAAGCGAGTCTTTGAAGTCTTGAATTGCCGTTGCTGTTAAAGCATAGATAACTCGGCGCTTACGCTGGATGTGAGTGCCATCTACAGGAATACCTTTCTTCCAAGCAGCAATGATAGCTTTCTTGTCTGCTGAGTAAACAGTCTTTTCTCTGCGGTATTTTGGAGACAATTGTTCTGCATCTATTAGCACTTCACAACTTGGCGGATTTTCTTGAATTGTGATGCGAAGTGAATTACCAATCATTTGCTCAGGTAGAATTCCTGCGGCGGTTTGTTCTAAAATAGTTTCATCTAATTTTTGTCGCCAGCGTTCTAGTCTTAATAATGCTGATTGATGTACAATTTTTAGATGTTCTAGCCGTTGCTTAATAGCCGCTATTTCAGCATCCAGTTGCAATGCTAATTCTGCTTGGGTATCAACAACTTCTGACTGAACTTCCTGAGTTTCCCAAATAGCGGTGATGATAGCAGCTTCTTCTTCAGGAGTCTGACAATTAGTTAGCTGTTCCCAGAGATGAGCAGCAGTTTGGGAAAGTCCTGCTAAGGATTGTTGAGCGAGTGCTAAATTCATGACTACCACTTCTCACAAACTTGATAGTATTCATATTCAGCTTCAATCTGTTCTAAGATAGCTATAGTGCCTGAATCTAAATTAGTATTGAAAGATAAATTGGAAGTGACCTTTTGTGTAGGGTGAAGAGTTGAAATGGGAGGAGTAACCAATTGCGCTTTAACTTTCGTGAAAATTGCTGTTAATTGTTGCATTGCTTTGGTTGTTTAACACCATCAATGTTGGCGCGATAGCGCAGCTATCTGTGTTGGTATTCTCCCAAATTTTTAGGAATTAACTTAATTTCAGATTATTGTCATTTTGTCAATGTCAAGCGTTAAAACTACAAATAGATATGAAGCTCATCAAAAAATCGGAAAAGCTACTCCAAGAAACAGAAATCATCGAGGAAACACAAGAACAGAATTTTCAAATTGACATTATTAATATGCAAGAACCAATGCTTGAAGAACAGCCACAAATAGGTGGAAGTAATAAAGAAGCTAACTATATTCCAGCGCGTGATAATCCTATAGTCCTTTCTGTTGGTAAGACGGGATGGCAAGTTTCTGATATTTGGAAGGATATTAGATTAGATAACTTCTAGTTATTGTCTTGATGTTGTTCTTCTTGATTGCTAAAAGTTTAACAAACGTGTGGTTATGTTTACTGGGTACTATCCAATTATTCTTTATCCACCACTAGTGAGACGTTTATACACTAAAGATTCTACAAGTCAGGAACATTTGAAAGCTTCGTTTCAAGGATGCGTTCAATTACCAAATGGAAATGGTACGGCCAAGCAAGGTGTCAGTGAAAAGCAATTTTTTCGCCATTTACTGTGTGCTTTTCTAGAAAATCTTATCTGTCAAGCGGTGGAATTTGAAATTCCTGGTTCGTCTCGACGTTACTCGGCTGATTTTATCCTTTACCATCGGTTTTCTGGGTTAGCTCTCGATATTGAGATTGATGAACCTTATGCTGGAGATACAGGTAAACCTCACCACTGCATTGATGTTGATGACGATAAAATCCGTAACCGTTTTTTCTTGGAGCGCAATTGGGGTGTAGTGAGATTTGCAGAAGTTCAGGTAGTGCGTCATCCTTGGAGTTGTTGTAAGGCGATCGCTCAAATCATCGCTCGGTTGACTGGAGATGATAGTGTATTCATATTCTTGCAAAGATTGGCTGATGTTCCTTTACAAAAACAGTGGACAAAGCGTGAGGCTAGGCTGATGGCTAAGAACAATTATCGTCAGTCTTATTTGCCAAAAATGGGAAAGTAAAACTAGAGATAGTACTTTCAATACTCATCTTTAATAGTCATATAGTCTCCCTAGAATAGGGCTACCGTGTACACACAAGTATTTTGGAGTTGTCCCACACCGTTTTAATCCTGTACAAAGATATGTGTACACGGTAGATTATGGGTAGAAATTGGAAAGGTATTACATCGATTTTGTCAACCTCGCGTTAACTAATCTTTTTGGTTTTCTTACGCATTGCTTTTTTGATTTGCGGTGTGACTTCCACTTACGAATGCTCATGACAATTGAGCCAAAGTCCCGACTGGCAAAGGCTGTTGTTTTATTCGCACTGTGCCAAATTGTATCCGCCTCAGTTGGTTCAAGTGGAGGTGTACAGCGATCGCAATATCGGTCAAATAGTTGGCGTGGTTCAGGATGATAAGCGATTCGGTTTCTAGTGAGTAAATTAGATGTACCCAGTAGATTACGAGCTAATTTGTAGCCAGAATTGTTTCTGTTTCCCTCAGATTCGCCATAAGTTAGTAAAATGCGATCGCTTAAAGTTAAACAAATAGACAAAGGAACAGACACTCCGCTAGCGCGTAGTTGTTTAAGAGATGAGCGATTATCTCTGGTTGTAACCTGTGTTACTGTCCCTCGTCGGCAATGCAAGGTTGAGCGAGGTGCAGTAATAGAATGTTGTAGTAACGCTGCTTGTGGGTCGATAACTTCTCCATTTTTCGCTCTTGTGAGAAGTTGCACCCACTTGCGCCAGCGTTGCTCAGAAAGTTCGTAGGGAAATAAGGCTGTAGAATCAAATGCGGTTTCTAGCTCTTCCAAGTTGTACTGACAGTTTGACCAATGCTCTAGGGTAATAGGGATGGTTGCACTCAATATTCCATCCACCACCCGTCTGCGAACCATACCTGGCAGTCTCATGGAACGAGCTAAGTTGCAAATGGCTGGATCTGCGTTTTGGATAATCGTCAGTTGGCGATTGAGGTACAGCCATTCAGCAGGATTCAAGGAATGACTGCATTTAAAGTAAACGTGCAGCGATTTCCCGCCTGTATAAACTACGGCGGCGGGTTCCAAGTTCATTTCATCCTTTAGCCAGTCTACAGCTTGTCGCTGCCTACTCAATGCCAAATCATCAATTTCGTAGAACAAACATTGGCATTGATTAACATGCTGATTGCTGATTCCCTTGTCTGGTTGGTTGGGGTAAAAGCTGACTGTAGCACCAAGATATGACATTTTAAATGCCAATGCCCAACCATCAGCATAGCGTTTGGGTGCCAGCCGCCAGCAGGTATTGCCTTGTTTGTCTCGACCTCCGTAAGTACAGCAGTAGAGTTGAAATCCTTGCTGGGTGATTTTACCGCAGAGAATGTAGTGGGAGTAAACAAATTGACCACTGCGACAGTAGTGATTCCAGTTTTTAGGTATCATTTCTATGGGCAAGTCCCAAGAAATCCTGAGCCAAATTTTGGTTCCGGTGGTAAAGCCTATTTGTCTGAGAAATTTAATAGTTGTTTCTCTGGGATTGAAAGTCATTGCAGTTACGCCTAGAGAGTTTATCTCTCTCTAAGTGGCGTTAGCTGCACTAGAACCAACTTTTCCACATTTTACTTACATAAATTTTCGCCTGAAACCTTTGATTGGCTTGGTTCACTCAGAAAAATTAGATTTGCTGCTTCTTAGCAAGAAGTTCCTCTAGTTCATTTATTCTCGCTTGCAATGCCGCCACTTCTTGTTCAGAATAGCGAATAGGAATGTGCTGTGGACAGTTCCAATTCCAAGCTTCAATGTGAAACAGAATCACTCGTTCCACTTCTGCTTCATAGTTAGGAAGTTTCAGGCTTTCAATTAGTTCGCTATCATCTTCTACATACATAGCCCGCCCCCAAATTTTCAGCCGTCGGCGATGGCGATAATCCATCAAAAACAAAAAAGCTTTATCATTTTCGTCAAGATTACCAACGGTAACATATTGAACATTGCCTTTGAAGTCAGCAAATCCTAAAGTCTTTTCATCTACAGCCTTCAAAAACCCAGGTTGTCCACCACGAAATTGAATGTAGGGATAACCATTAGAACCGACGGTTCCCAAATAAAAACCATCCATTTGGGCGATAAATTCCTCAATTTCTGGTGTGATGGTATCGTTAGAAGGTCCATTTTGCTCAAATCGAGCATAGGTCTGCCGTGAGCCACGTTGTTCTTGAGCAACTTTGACAGCAGGCGTGAAAGCAATTTGCGTAAATTTACGTACCATGTAACTCTTTATTTTTACATATCTAAAAACAGGGGAAGATAGAGAAAAGACAGGGGAGAAGAGAAGGGAAAAAATTCCTCTGACTCTCTACCTTCTCCATCTAAACTGGGTGTTATTTGCCTATACCAAGGCAGGTGCTGCAATTCCTTGCATTCCTATAAAACCAGGAAGGGTTTTAACTCGCTCAATCCATGCCAGAATATGAGGATAAGAGTCAAGAGCAATTTTGCCATCTGGTGCTAAGGCAACATAGGGGAATACCGCTATATCTGCAATAGTTGTCCGCTCGAACTCTAACCATTGGCGATCGCGCAAATGTTGGTTAAGTTGTGTAAGAATAAACTCTGCTTTTTGGTTAGCTCTGTCAATATCAATACTGGTGGCATTAAACAGATAGTACAAACGAGCCGATTCTGGTCCCTGACGCACTTCACCCGCAGTTGTAGATAGCCAACGTACAACCTGACTGAGTGAGACAGCATCCAGTGGCAACCATTGTTCACCACCATAACAACGAGCCAAATAAACCAAAATTGCCTGTGCGTCTTTTATAATTGTGTCGCCATCCACTAATACGGGAACTTGACCGAAGGGATTAAGCGACTGAAATTCAGAGGCTTTGTGTTCCCCTTGAAGCAAATCGACCTTAATCCATTCATGTTCAATGCCCAATAGTGATAGCAAGAGCTTGACCTTATAACTGTTACCAGAGAGTTCGTGACCATAAAGCTTAATCATTGGTTAATCCTCAATATTCTGTAAAAAGAAGCACTGTTAAGCTAAAAATTAGCCGTCTAACGGGAATAAGAACGACAGCAATCAGAGATAGTCACGGCAAGTTGATTTCTCCCGTTGTCAACTGAACCGTATTGGATTCGAGATGCTGCATAGACATCCCTGCAAATTAAGCAATTGGTACAGTTATTTTGTACCAAGCGTTCGGTACAAAATAACTGTACCAATCGTTCGGTATAATGTCAAGAGATGAGATTTCAATTTCTGTAAATGGCAAAAGATACTTATATTCCCTGCTTGCTACAACTGTTTCGACAGTATGGTTATGATGGGGCGACTTTATCAAAAATTTCACAAGCGACAGGTTTGGGGAAAGCCAGTCTCTACCATCACTTCCCCGGTGGGAAGGATGAAATGGTGACGGCGGTGTTGGATTTTATGGAATGTTGGTTGGAGGAACACATTTTACAGATACTTCGCGGTGGAGGGAATGCGCTCACTCGGTTGACTAAGATGTGTGAGCAGATTAACGAGCTATATGAAGGCGGACAACAACCCTGTATGTGTGCCATCTTGTTGATGGGGTCAGCACGAGATATCTTTCATACCAAGGTGCAAACGCTATTACGAGCCTGGATTGATGAAATAGCAACTGTTTTGAGGGCAGCCGGATTAGATGAGACGCTGGCTCATGAGCGTGGGGAAGATGCTGCTATTGCCATTCAAGGCGCTCTGATTCTGGCGCAGGGTTTGGATGATGTGGCTCCTTTTGCCCGTGTGATGAAACAATTACCACAACAACTGTGCCAAGATTTGTAGGAGAGTGATTACACAGTTCATACCAAATATTTGAAAATAGGTCTGTCCGATTCCGTTTTCCCAGGGATTTCAGATCGGGGTGACAACTATATATTTACAACATCTACTCGGAAGCGATAGCCATTTGCTATGGC
The DNA here is from genome assembly GCF_034530955.1 of Nostoc sp. DedQUE05. Lineage (NCBI taxonomy): Bacteria > Bacillati > Cyanobacteriota > Cyanophyceae > Nostocales > Nostocaceae > Nostoc > Nostoc sp. DedQUE05. Next base: position 93,174 of record NZ_JAVRCB010000006.1, read on the forward strand.
AATGAAAATATTACAGGTGTTGTTTAAATTTTCATCTGAGCGTGTCGGTTCATGAATCGCTAAATGCTGACAGACAACATCTAAACTACTATCTCGCCGATACTTAGCATCCTAACTCTCCTGCGGGTCCTGGCTGTTCTTTAGTCGATGGGATGGTGTTTCTTAATGATAACTAATATCCTAGAACGGCAAAATAAACTAGAGTAGATTTTTAATGATTGAAACAGGCGTAAATAAGTAAACCAAAATTTTCAACAACAACGAATTTACTAGGTTTGAATTTTTGCTCTAGTAAGTTTTACCACACTAGCTAATATCAAAGTTCCCAACCTTGAAGCTCTGGTATTCGGCTTTGGTTGGGTTGCGAGTGATTGTTAGTTAGCATCCCATTCCAGCCTGCTTCGCCGGGAGAAACTTGTTTGGCTTGTGGTAGTTCAGCCAGTATCTCAGCTATCAAGTCCTCAACTTTCTCATTATCTTTAAAAGCGATGACTACTGTATCGATCGCTCGCAAAAATTCTAAAGGTATTTGTTCGCTATCGCTTACACTCCAATATAATGTAGGTTTGCGCTTTTCTTTGTCAACAGTTGATTCTAAGGCAATGACAGAGAGAACTTCAATCGGGTCACTTAGTAGCACTGCTCTTTCTACTGTGGCATCTGTAGCAATCCAAAAACTACCATTTTTCGGCGCTTCCAAGTTAAGGGGAATAGCGGTGAAGTTACCTGCTGGTTCTAGCTGCTTGGCAAGAGTTGGAACATCATCGAGTGTGCGTTCCACAAATATTGCTTGACCTGTTTGACTTGCATAGAGCCAACCCTTTTCATACAGTTGTGTGAGCAGAGAATTGGGTAAATTGTACTGCTGGCTTAAGTTTAGGCGTATTTGCTCCCAGTTTCTTGGTTCTGGTATAGGCAAGGAGTTTGTTTGAGTAACTGCTGGTGTGGGATTTTCAACAGTTTGCTCCATAAGTTTCTTTCTGCGTCTGTCATCCTGTTTTGGAGGCACTGCTGATGTGGGATTTTCAACAGCTTGCTCCATTAGTTTCTGGATACGTTTGTCATCCCGCTTGGGACTGTAGTTTACCCCTCGATGCTTTTGTAAACCAGGAAAGGTATATGCTTTACCCAGATGCGTACCACTAAAAGCTACACCATCAAGTTGGTAACTAATGCCTTTGACAATGCCTGTACGAGTATAACCAACGCGGACATTAACACCTTGTTGTTGCGTTCGCTCTATTAACTCTGGCATAGTGGGATGGTCATGGGTTGCTTGGTCGAGCGTTGGCAACGCCCGCCGAAGGCATCGCTGAAGTTTGACCCTAACGCTTTCCTCTCCAGTTCTGGCAACTTGCCTACGTTCGCCAGTAGTTGGACTATGCTTATCTTTTTCCCAACTTGGTTGCACCGATTGTAAATTGTATTCCTGCTCCAACTTGCGAATTACCGCTTCACTTCTGCGATCGTCCCAGCTATCAGAAACTGTAGTGCCATCTAATTGAATGCGACTGGCAGCAATATGTATGTGTTCATGAGTACGGTCAATATGCCGCACTACGACATATTGATTCATATCAAAACCCATTGCTTGCAGATACTTCTGGGCGATTTCATCCCAAGTCTCATCATCTAAACTCTCTTTATGGGCCAAACTGAGAGAAGCGTGATAAACAGCCCTGCTCACCTTCGGGTTTAATCTTCGAGATATACCAAATTCAGCTGCTAATTCGCGTGGGTTTGTTCCTTCCATATTCCCACCGATTTGTCTTGCTCCCTCTTTGCCAAAGAGGTAGTTTAGCAGTCCCCGAAAACTTTTACCTTTGATGTGCTTACCAATCATCCTTCATCTTGTAAATCAGTAATTAAATCAATTTCAGCAATCTCTCGCCGTACCTGTTTCACCAAATCTCTTACCTGTGACAACAATGCTCTATCTACAACCACAGGTTCTCCCATGAGTACTGAAGTATTGATTGCTTTAGCTATTTGGTTGAGGTTGTTGCCTATTTTCCCCAACTCCCAGTAAGTTTGACCTGCTACTTTGGTGACACGCCTGGGCAATCTATTTTTCAGAGTCTTGGCACGAAACAATTCACTCATAGTGAGATTATTTTCATCTGCCATTAGCTGTGCTTTCTCGTATTCTGCCAAAGTCAGTCTAATGTCTATCCTGTGTGAGCGTTTCTGTCGCATTATTGATGCATTAGTCATTAGCTGTCTTAAGTTTGACGACTGCACTATCATTTGTCATTGACCAAGCGGTTACTTACGATTCTGGTTCGATGCCAAGATGCGATGCGAGATAATGAAATGCGTTCGCCCTGGGGGCGTAGCCCATCGCGCAATTAAAAAGCTAATTTGCCCAAACCTTGCAGAAATTTTCCAGGCTGAATTCCCAGAGATAATTTTCGTATCATCTTCCCCTCTGTCACGGTGGTTGACCTACTTAGGTAGGGGAACCGTGAAAGGAGGGCAAGTTTGTTGCCGCACCTGGGGGGTGCGTTTTTTCTCAAGAGAAAAAATGTCCGGACAGCAACATAGCTTGCTACTCACCAAAGGTTTTTTTGGGCTACTCAAATTAAAAACATTAGTGGCATTGAGTTGGCATTTAAGTAGCACTGAATTGACCTTTTTTGACCATTTTCTTGTCAATAAGCTTAGTTATTGATAAGAAAAATATATACATCATGTACGCAGTGGCATTTAATTGGCGCTCAAGTGGCACTCAATTGGGATTGAATTGGCGCTCAAGTGACGCTTAAGTGACGTTGAATTGGCATTTGAGTGGCGTATTTTTGAATCGAATTCAATAGCATAAAAATAACTACTTCAGAAAATGCAGCCAAAAAATAACCAATGGGCTAATTTTTCGCCTTATAAAAATGGTCAGTGGGTAGATTGGCATGATTTATATTTGCACTTAACTTAAAGGAAAGCTTTTAGGTGAACCACAGTCAATGTCAAACTTGATAGTCAGTTTTGACCCTGGTGCTTCCTTGACCAAGATTGTTTACGAACTAGCAACTGAAGGCAAACCATGTTTGATGACAATGGAACCAGAGATGCTGAAGTTGCCTCAAAGTTCGATTGACGCTTACATGTCGAGTCGCAAGGGTCTGGAATCTCCTAAACCGGTAGATGAAGCCTGGGTGTTAAGTCCTGCGGATGGAGATACACAATGTACGGTAGTTGGATTCCTGGCACGGCAGTTTTCAGCATCTGCCAGACTCGATAAGCTCAAGTACGAAACCTCAATTCACAAAGCCTTGGCGGTTATTGGTGCGATCGCTCAACACAACAAATTGCCTAACAGGTTTTCACTATCACTGACCTCACTACTGCCCTATGGTGAATATCAAAATCGCCAAGCGTTTGAGCAACAATTGCAGTCTGCACTCAAGGATTTTAGGTTTCGGGGTCAAAGGTTGCGGGTGAAACTGGAGAGATTCGAGTGTTTACCCGAAGGTGCGGGATTAGCAATGATTCGCCAACGCCAGAATGGTAAAGAATGGTTTAACGCTCAAACGATCGCAGTGCTAATGTTTGGGCATCGCAATACCAGCCTTCTATTATTTGAACGGGGCAAGATGACGGCAGGTTACACCAATGGGCTGGGCTTTCACCAAATGGTAAAGCGAGTAATTGAGCGCACATCTGGACAGGATGCCACTGCTTTGACCTCTGCCATCTATGCAGCTGGTTCAGACATCACAACTGATAACCAAGCAATTCGCACTCTGGTGAAAAGCAGAGAACCTAAAAATCTTGATTATGAATTGCAGATGATTGTTAATGCCATTGCTACTGCTAAAGCTGAGTATTGGTCTAGGCTTTACGATTGGCTGGAATCAACTTTACCTGCGGTGAACGAGGTGATTTTGAGTGGTGGCGCAGCATTGTACTTAGAGCAAGAGTTACAAGACTGCTTTCAAGAAATTTCAACTTATTGGGGTGCTGACTTACAGCAACAGGTACAAGAAGTATTCAAGGATAAAAGTAATGATTATTACCATACTTTCCGAGAGCAGGAAGCTTTGTCGTTTAGGTTGATTGATGCGTTTGGTTTGTTTATGCGGTTTAGAGCGCAAATCGAGAAGGTAGCATGACTACAAATAAAAAACAACCCAAAAATAATGACAATAATAGACAGCCCAGTAGTAGCGGTAGTCGCAGGCTGTCTGAAGGAACTGATACTAACAGACAAAGACAATATAAAAATTTGACTCTTCGGCTTCGTGCTTACTCAAATACTGTTGATGCAAAGCTAATTATATATTTGCAAAAAGGAAATGGGGTCAGTACTAGCAAAGAGATGGTGTTACAGGCATTACGAATGTGTTGGTTGCCTTTAGCATATCAAGCTCAAGCAAATGCGGATGTAGAAATTAGTGATAAAGAGGTGCGTCAGGTAGGGTTAATTTGTTGTCATGCCCTGGAGCAACATTTAGCTTATTTGCGAATGGAACTAGGATTAGCACATAAATCAAGTGATGTTTTGCCTGTACCTCTCAGCACTATGACCAATCCTCAAACGCTTGCTACTATGTTCGGTCTAGAAATTGGTAATAGGGGTGGTATTGATGATGAGAATGATAGTAATGCTAGCGCTAAAGCTAAAACTAAAGACAATGGCAGTAGTAATAGTGACAACCAGTCAAAACACAAAATAGATTCTGATTCCTTCATTCCTGGTGAGGGGTCTTTCTATGATGAAACAGACGATATATTTGAGAATATTTAAGTATTTATTAATGCACATTTAGTCAAATCACAAAGGAGATTTAAGATGGCATCAATTCACTTCATGGATGGTGAAAAAGGTGGAGTTGGCAAGTCTTTGTTTGCACGGGTTATGGTGCAATACTGCATTGACAATAAACTCTCTTATGAATTGGTAGAAGCAGACAAAAGTAATCCAGATGTGGGCGCATTTTACCCAGACAATCATAAAACAGCAGTTTTTAGCGAATCAGAGCGTAAAGCTTACGATGCTGATGAAATTTTTAATTTAGCACTAACAACTTCTGTCATTGTCAATTTACCTGCTCAAGTATATCCAGCAGTAACTGATTGGATTGAGCGTAATCAAATCCTAGAACTTACTGGGAAAAATAAGGTCAAAATATATAAGTGGTTTGTTTGTAGTGGTGGATATGACAGTGTTCAATTATTTATACAATCTCTCGAACGCTTTGAAAACAAGATTAAACATATATTTGTACGCAATTGTGGTTTATGCGATGACTGGAAACACGTAGATGGACGTAAGAATTTGCAGGATTTAATTAAAGCTTATAAAGTAGCTGTTATCAATTTTCCCAAGTTCAGCTATCGAGAGCGGGATATCCTTGATGCCAATCAGATAAATTTTTCTGCGGCTAGAGATTATGGAGAGTTAGGTGTATTGGGTAAGCAGCGATTACACAGTTTTCTCAAAAGAGCTTCTGAGGAAATTGATCAAGCTAAAATTTGGAACCTTCCGGTAGCTTCAATTACTGCCCCGACAGAAAAAGTTGATGATGCTAATGTCAACGGCAAGGTTGCTACCAAAAAGTAATCTAATTCAGGAGTGGTGTAAAGCCCTGCGGGCATGGCTGCGCTTAGAGCAGTAGCGGGGCGTTTAGCCCGTGCAATTAATTTTACTTTTTTACTCAAGACTCGTTACTCAGCACTAAGCACTATTTCAGTGACATCTCCCACCATCAAATCAAATTACCAAATGAGCGTAGGGGACGAGGACGCGAACTAACTAAAAGAAAATACAGATATGAGTAATTCTCACACTGAAGAACTCGATTTAGATGATGAGTTTTTGGATTCAGTAGCTGCTAGAGGCAAAGGACTGAGCCAAATTCCTTACCCAACTTTATTAGATTTAGCCATTCGAGGTAAAGATGATTCATTTAAAGCTAGGGTTTGGGAAATAGTAGTCCAAACCGGACTTGACCCTGATGACCCAGCATTTCTGATGATGATTGCTACTGGTAGGCTACAAGTACTATTGGAAGACAATCCCAAAGAAATGGAAGCAATGTTTGACCTGTGGCAAACGCAGCTTTATGACCATCTCCAGACATATGAAAAGGCAGCAGTAAAAGGTCAGCAAAAAGCGATCGCTCAGTCAGTGGCGGCATTAATTAGGCGTACTGAATTTGAGCGTGCTATTCATTCAGTTCCCTCTCTAATTGCTGCGGGAATACTGCTATTAATTGCATCTGGAGTGGGTGGACTGGTAAGTGTAGGTGGAATGTCCTGGTATCAATCTAGTCATCTAGATCCTGCTGGGCCACGCCAACTCACACAAGCTCAAGCCAATGCTTTGGAATGGGCAACAAGTAATGAAGGTAAGTTTGCTCACAACCTAATGCAATGGAATCAAGATTTGCTGAGTCGTGACCAAAACGGTCAACTTACTTGTGCTAAGGATGTTAAGCGTTTGGGGGTAACATTGGAAATTGGAGCAAATAGCAGAAAAGCCTCGTCTGGGTTCTGCACGTTATGGACATCACCTAGTAATCAGCGCCAGTTTGTATCTAAACCGCGTCAACCTTGAAAACCATAGTTTTTTGGAATTAGAGTAAAGCTCAGAACTCAAGCCACGAACGAATAATACACTCTCCTTAAAAACTCCAGGTTTCAAAATAGACGGGGTTTAAGTTAAAAAATTAGTTGTCAATTTCTCAATCGTAGAAGAGGATTCAGCAGATGTTTACCTACAAAGTTAACTGGCTTTGGCTGCTGGTAATAGGAGGTATAGTTACAGCTTGTACCCCTACTACTGTAAATGTCAGTGGCAAGGATGAGAGGAATACGACTCAAGCTCAAACTGTGCCTGATTATCCGCCGATGTATGATGTGGATGTTAAAGTTTGTGGCAACATCATTGCCCCGCTAAAAGATGGAAAACGTTGTGTAAATCAACAATTGCGTTTGTGGGGGCCAGTAGGAGAGGCAAAATTAGTTCGTGCTGGTATTTCTCTGCCATCAGTTTCTAGCGTAGAGCATAAATTAGCGATCGCCTCGAAAGGCTGTTATCCTGTTTATTCCCAACCTTCTCAACAGCAGTTTTATTGGGCTAATTCCATTATTCAAGTCAACAGGGGAGAAACTGCACCCACAGTCGAAGTCAAGCCAACTCAACTTTCAAACCAGCAGATTAATGAGTTAATGACTAGTAAACTTTCCAGTCAGACAATTACAACATTTGGTGGGGTGGGATGCGAAGCTGCATCTTCGGTGAAATAAAGCTTTTACGGTTGAGGGTAGGTGGGCAAAAAAGTTACCCCACATTTTAGTGGGGCTGCTGTGACAACCAGCAGGTAATTATGAAGCTTCAGCCCATCTAGCTGTACGTTGTTGTTTATGAGCTTTACGCCGCTCCCGTACTGCATCCAAATCTTTCAGTCCATACAGACGTTTGGCGTATGCTAGTAGTTCATTGATGGGAGTTTCGCTATAGTCCTGGCGAAACTGAATGTTATGTTCGTTCCAATCAAACTCTTGCTGATTAAAACGTGCTTGAGCAGCAAGTTCTCTGCCTGATTCCTCACGTAAAACTTCCAGTACCATTAATCGCACTTTATCCTGATAACCTATTACTTGATCCAACGCTTTTGTTTGTTGCTGATTACGAGTCATTTGAGTCATTTGATTATCCTTTGATTAACGAATTACTACATCTCACATAGATAGCATCGACAGATGCCTTCTGAATTAAAGTTCACTTTTGAATTTCTTGAAATCAACAGCGATCGCTGCATTAAATTCTGTTTGTTGGATGCGGGTGGGCGGGAAATAGAATGCCCTAAATTATCTAATTTAGGGCATTGTAATTAATCGTCAATTTCTACATCTTCGTCATCTTCATCTTGTTCAAAATCGTCATTTATCAAGTCATCAGAGTTGCTACTTAAACCATTGAGTCCATCCATGCGTTTAGACCGAGCAGCTTTATGAGAAGCACGTCTATCTCGTATTTCATCAAGATTATTCAAGCCGTAAAGTTTGCGGGCATAATTCACCAGTTCTTTTAATGGTGTATTTACATAGTCCCTACGGAATTGGGAATTGTGTTTGTCCCAATCAAACTCTTGTCCGTTAAATCTGGCTGCTGCTGCTAATTCTCTTCCTGATTCTTCCCGCAATACTTCAATGACCATCAGGTGTACTTTTTCCTGATAAGTCATTACTCGTTCTAAAGCAGGAATATGCCTTTCAATTTTGCGTGATGCTTTGGCAGGTTTGCGAACGTTAGCGTTAACCATGAGAATTACTCCTTGATATTTAGTATTTTTCTCATAGAAACAGCATCGAAAGATGCAATTCGCTCCAATTTCAATTCTTTATTCGGCAAAAAAACAACCTGTATTGTTTGAAGCAATACAGGTTATTTTGGGTTATTATTCTGTCAATTACTGAGAATAAGTCAGAATTATTTACTCGTCTTCATCTTCTTCATCTTCTTCATCTAATTCGTCATCTTCATCTAAATCTTCGTCGAGTTCATCTTCGATATCCTCCTCATCTTCATCCAGGTCTTCGTCCAGTTCGTCATCTAAATCGTCAAGTTCTTCCTCTTCTTGTTCTTGGAAAGAATTACGACGTTCCAGAGATGCGCGGTTGAATTCAACTAAATCTGCTATTGCTTGCTCTGGGTCAGTGCTGATAGTGTCGTACAGCATACTCATGAAAATTGCCACTACTTCTGGTGCATATTTAAGTGCATCTGGTTGTCCAAACAATTTAGTAAATAATTTGGTATTCCATTTTTGCCAATCAAACTTTTTGTTACCACCTTTCTTTTTCACCTGAGCAGCAATATCAAGTCCGAGTTTTTCACGAGCTGCATGACCGATTTTAGTTGAAACACGCGAATCCCGTAGTTGTAATTTAACGCCGTATTCCTTGAAGATTAGGTTCCGCAATTCCTTCAACAATGCTAATGCCTCTTCTTGTGGTGAAGCATTCGCTACCTTTGATTTAGTTGTTGCAGATGCACCATTAGTTTTGGCAGATGTTTTAGCATTAACTGCGTTGCGATTGTTATTGGTTCTAGCTTTAGCGATAGCCATTTTACAACTTCCTTTAATGAAGTAAATTTTTCACCTCCTTGCCGCAATCGCGGCTTTCACATCCATTTCATTTTAATTTCATTTTTTTGCGATTTCAAACCTGTCTTTGCTGCGACAAATTTATGCTTTTAAGAGATAAAGAAGCGGACTAGCAGCAGTTTCCGAAATTAACACTGTACTGGAGGCGATGCCTGCGGCGGGCGTAGCCATCGCTCTTTTTCACACAAGAAATATAGCCAATCCGTTAGTAATAATTATCCGTGTGGCTAAAGCATCAGTAATAAATTTGCTCTAAAAGGGGAAAGTAAGTTGTTGAAGTCAGATTTATGAAGTTGACAGACTGGCCTGCTCTAGCTAACCAAAATACTCCAATTGTGGCTGTGGAGTATCATACGCCTGACAGAATGCAAATACTACAGCAGTTTTACCATTGGGGTGAAGAACGGTCTTTATCAGTCTTTGTCTGGAATCCTGGTTACTGTGGACTACAGCAATTAATTCAGCATCAAGGTCAGTACATCTTACAGTCAACTAACAGGGTTAAAGATGGGGACATTATTCAGTATCTTATGGAGGAATATCAACCAGGCATTTATTTACTGGAGGGAGTTCTAAATGAGGGTGATGGTAGCAAAATAAGTCAAAAATGTAGCTATCAATTACTAAATGCCTGTCATCAAGCTCTCTGGAGTCAACAACATCATTACTGGGTGTTATTGGAAACTTACGTTCAACTATCTCTAGAATTACAGCCTTTTATTCCTGTGCTATCAAATCCACTTCCAGATCAACAGCAGGTGCAGATAGTTGTGGAGCAGTTTTGTGATGCCTGGGTTGGAAGTAGCCATCCCCAGCTTCAGCAGTTTGCGGAGTGCGATCGCGATTACCTCGCCGTAGCCGATCGCAATTCTTGGTTAAAGACAACAGAAAAAACATCAGCACTGCAATTGCTCTTTCGTGCCTGTCAGGGTTTACCCATAGGCGAGATAAATATGCTATTACGGCAATCTCTGAGTTTTGCAGAGCAGCTTGAGGAAATTGCCCAATTAGTCTTAGAGCATAAAGTTAGCAAATTGCGGGGTGGGGGTTTAGAGTACATTGCTCAACCGGATGTACCTTCAGCCGGGGGATTAGATTTGCTGGAGAAAAGGTTGGAAACTATTACCTGTCTACTTCAACCTCAAGCAAAGCAATATGGATTAAAGTTTCCCACTGGGATGCTCTTATGGGGGCCACCGGGTACTGGTAAAAGTCTTTCTGCCAAGTTAGCAGCTAAGAAAATGGGATTGCCACTGTTAGCAGCTAATTGGGGTGTACTACTGGGCGATCGTCATCCAGACAGAGCATTAAAGGAGTTTATTGCTTTGGTGACTTCCCTTTCTCCCTGTGTACTCTACTGGGATGACTTTGATAAAGGCTTTGCGGGCTGGGACTCCAATGCAGATGGAGGTGTGGCACGGCGGCTATCTGCGGCTTTGTTGACTTGGATGCAAGAGCATCAAGAGCCAGTTTATACCATTGCTACTGTCAATCGCTTGTCAATGCTACCTGCGGAATTAGTGCGCCGTTTTGATGATATCTTTTTTGTGGATTTACCCCATGAAGGGGCAAGATATGAAGTTTTTAATCTACATTTAGCTAAATATTTTCCAGCATTTCGAGACAATAACTCACCTTGGAGTGATGACCAATGGCGTAGGTTGTTGGCTGAATATCGCATTTGCATTCCGGCAGAAATTGGTAATGCAGTCCGTCGTTGTGCTGAAGAGGCTTTTTATCAAGGTAGACCAGGGGAAATTGAGTTTGAGGATTTGCTGAAACAGCGACAAGAATTCACACCAGCTATGGAACGAGAGTCAGAACAGATGCAGGCAATTCGCAATCAGGCTATTTATGCTAAACCTGTAGCTAGTCAGGATGTTTCTCGATTTGCTTATCAGCATCGGGAGTTATTTGGGTGATATTAGTGGAATTTTTGAAATTCTGTGGGTTCGGACATAAGATGAAATTCTAACAACGAATTTATAAGGGTTCCAGGCGACGATATTCGCGTATAAAGTGAAATCAACTGTGAAGTCTGGGTTTTAGCCAAATAGTCAATTCTGTGACTTACACCATAAGCTGTCCGTAACGGACAACTTATGGTGTAAGTGTGGTGTCACTTAAAGGATAATGTGGCCGGAATTAAAGCATAAAGTGGCCGCAGTAGTAAAACCTTAGAAAAAGGCGAAGAAATAAGATTTACTGTGGAAGATCCAGCCTTATCTGCCTCAAAACCTCAATTACCTCAGCCTGCCACAATGAAGAAGGATGATGCATAAATTTTCTGAGATTTTTAGCAGTAGGAGTAATGCCTTGTGCATGAAGTAGGGGAGCGAGTTGGCGCACTTCTCGACAGCCTTGCTCAATAGCTAGTTTATGGACGAATTTGCGATAATCTTTATAGCGTAAAGAAATAGCATGGCACACAATAGGGCAATAGTGGTAGAAAGTAGCCAAACCAATACCAGTTCTCTTAGCTATTTTTCTTAGAGAAGGTGGTGGATACTCGTTGCTAAACAAAGCTAATTCAAGTATGTTTCTGATGTGCGAAAATCTTAGCTGCTGTTGATATTCACTATATCTAGTAGCCAAAGATGCTGATAAAGATTTTGAGCAAGCAGTTAAACTACTAGGAGTTTTGAATCCTAAACGAACAGCTAATTGAGTTAAAGAAGGAGGTGGTTCTTCTTCAGTAGCTAGTTGCATCGCCTGAATAACTCGTTCGCACTTAGGACTACTATTTGAAGTAACTAAAGCAGGCTGTGATGATAATTTTTTCGATTTAGAAGCAGGTAGAGAAACTAGCCCCTTAAGAGTTAGAGGTGGTATTTTAAGTTGAAGAAAATCGACAAGATTAGTTGATAAGGCATAGCAGATTTTCAAAAGTTTATCTAAATTTGGGATGGCTACACCTGAATACCAATGTAGAATTTCATATCTCGATAACCCAAGCCAACGACCAAAAGCAGAAACATTACCTGGAGTATATTGATAGACGTAAGCTCTTAGGATGGTTTTAATAGTTTCTCTTGGAGGTGGACAAGGAAATTCAGGAGCTTGAGCAATTAAATCTCCTAAAGTCTTAACTATCCAAATCTCTGGCTGTAAATTGTGTATTTCCTCGAATAATCTCTTATCTGGCAAGGATACTTCATAGTTAATTCCCAACCAACCATCACATTTGGGACAAAATCCAGGTCGTGAGTTATGCCATAGGTGTAAAAATTCAAGGCCACAGTGAGGACATTTTGATTCTAAAAATCGATGATGGATTGGACAAATTTTAGCGGGTTTCAAAGCCCACAGTAGAGGTGAATAAATGACTTGTTGATTATTTAACCAGTCTTGATAGCAATAAGGACACCAAGTATGAGAATGCTTAAGCAATCCCAAAACTGGGATGACTTTTGCCCAAGGTAGCATTGTCAAAAACTGTAAGTCAGTACGTTTTGTCAATATTTCTAGAGCAAAAACCAGCTGTTTAGCTCCAATTTGTGTTCCGTTTAAAGCTTTTACAGAAGCTTGTCCATACAAACTTACAATACTTTTAGAATTCAAGGGATTGGTAGTATGGTTATGCCCAACTATTGGTTTTATCTCTCTAGCCAATAAAGTTCCAGGCAATACGCTATGAGCTGCGGCTAGACGAGCAACATAGCTAGTCAGACTTTCAACATAACAAGTACCAAGTCCAATCGGTTCCAGATGAAACAAACGGCTAGGACTGGGAGTAAATTCTGGTTCTTTCAGCCACAACTCATCGTTAACCGCCATGTTAGTCATCATCTGAATTTACCCCTACATCATCTCTTTTAGGTTTCCTTTGTCCAACACGACCTTTTTTGAGTAGGGAATTTTTGGCTGGCATTTTTATTCCATATTCTGTTGAATATTGCCGCTCAAAAAAACTGGATTCTTCTTGAAAGCGTTTAAATCCCTGTTGTGCTTCTTCCTTAATTTTGTTAATACGGGATGCAGAAAAAGCACCTAATTTAAGATGTTTGCTATTAAGAGTCCGAGCTTCTTCAGAGTAGGCAAATCTCAAAGAACGAGTTAACCAATTCTTCAATAGCCCCACACAGCCAACTGAGCCAGAAAAAAGATACTCATAGTGTTGTTCTAATTTCGGTTCTTGTACAAGCGGAATGTGGCGTTGAAAAGTTCTAATTACTCTGATAAATTCAGCAATATCTTCTGGGTTATCAGCTTGGTAAGGTAACAGGTGAATATCTTCGCTACGCCGCCCTATTTGCCCATTCAAGGTAGGACAGTTAAGCAGTTCATAAGTTCCAAATAAAATATGTACTGTACCAGTAAGATTAGCAATAGACTTAATCCAGTTCATTTGCTGTAACATCTGGTGTCCGCCTGCCATCATTAATAAATGCTGTGCCTCGTCTACAGTAAAAGCTTTTACCTGACGATAACGAAATGCTTTTTCCATTGCTCGACGCAATGCAGGCGAATCTTGGCGGTAAGCCCGATTTAGCACCCCCAAATCTTTTGCCTCACCGTGAGGAATTTCATAATCAATTTTGTATTCAATCAAAACTTCCTGAAGGGATTCTAGGGCGCGAGTGTAATAATCTTTATAGCTAAACTTTCCTTGTTCTGTTGGAATAGCTTCTATACCAGCAACAGCAATTTGACCAGGATTTTTGCGTAATGAGGGGAGAAATTCGTAATTTAGGAGATTTTCCAGACGCAAGCGTAAGGTTGTTTTTCCTACACCAGTCACACCAAAAACTAAAAATACTAAAGTGTCAGCTGGCTCCAGAATATTAATTAATAAAGTATCTAAGGCTTGTTTGAGCCTTTGATGTGGAATAGTGATACTTTTGAAATAATCAGTTTTGATATCGTTCGGCTGTAAGAGAAGTTCTTCTGGAAAAGAGTGCGACTTAATTTTTACCATAGCTCCTCTGTATTGTAAGCTTCTATTTTGGTTAAATCTATTAATTCTTTTGCTGATGATTTGGGCTTTTTAATGCTTTCTGAACCTTCCAAAATATTTTTATCTACATTTTGAACATTAGCTGAATAATTGTGTTTACTTGATTTACTTTCTAGAACTGAGCTTTTTTCAATCAAAACCCAGACATCTTGTTGTGCTAAATCATGTAAGCGTTGTAATAACAAATTTTCTTGGGCTTCAGTTCCTTCTAAATATGTAGCTTTTTCTTGAGCAGATAGAGTAATTCTTTGAGCGTGTTTCTGCCTTTTTCGACGTAATTGTGTGGTAGCTATGTTCACTTCTTTTTCAGAACGATTTTGGAAGGATTTGTAATATTCAGAAATACAGCGTATCCAACGTCCCTTAACGTAAGCATAAGCAGTCCCCATATCAAAAGGGTCGTAACGAATAGGTACATTAGTTCCTTCAATTTCTGGTCTTATGAACGAATCATCAATTGACCAATAGTAGAGATAATTAATTTTCACGCCTCTACTTGGTTGAACTTTTGCAGTTCCTTTCGATGTAGAAGGTAAGGTGAAAATCTTAAAATTATCATCATAAATAATCTGTTTATGAGGGCGATAACCACTTGAGTTTAGCCCTGACACAAAAGTTTGACGTGGGCTTTGTCCTAATGTTGGATGTTCTCGGCAATCATAGAATTCATAACAATACGAACAAAAGTTTTCGTAGAGTTGATCTAGTGTCCAAACAGCTTGATTTTTGGGATTATTTGATTTAGTGACTTGGCGGACATTCTTAGTAATTTGAGTGTTGCCTCTGAGATTATAAAAAAACTCTGTATTTGTAGTTCCAAAAATACGTTCAATAATTGAACCAAATCTGGCTTTCGCAGCTGGTCGCTGCTTTTTGGTACATTCAAAAGCAGCTAACAATGTCTCAAAGTATGTACTACTAAATTCTGTCCCACCGTCAACAACTATTGTCTCTGGTAATTTCTCAAATCGCTGTACGCAGATTCTTAATACCATCATGCAGCTACGGTAGCTTGGCTCGTCAAAAGTTAGATAAACTGCGAGAATACGTCGGCTGTAAGCATCGATTAACAGAGTTGCCCAAGGTCTACCAAGAAGATAACCTGTTCGGGAGCATACTAACTCAATATCCAGTTGCGTATGGTCAATGTGTGCTATCTCAAATGGACGGTCGCCATGACATGGCGTGGTTAATTTCAACTCCCAATACAATAAAGATTGTTGATAAGCTGCTCTGTTTCCTTTACGTTTTTTTGTTTGCCTATAACCAGAACGATGGTGAATTCTAGAACAAAATGTAGCGTAGCTAGGCAGCTTATCTGTTAGACCTGCTTTCTCCCATTCTCTTGCTAGAATTCCATAAACAGCTAGTTTGCTTCTTTGTTGAAAAGTTTCATAATATTCTTCAATTATTTTGTCAATGAAATCTTGAGACGATTGAGAAATTCTGGGTAAGCGATTGCCTCTAGCATTAGAGTTATTTAGCAGCCCAACATAACCACATTTGTACGCCTTTTGTGCTGCTATAAACTTAGCCTTCCATCTGCGAATAGTACGTTGCGGAACAGTTTCTTTATCTCTATAACTGTCATTAAGATAAGGTTCAATTACTTCATATCTTTGGTTAGCTTCTGCCAAGTCTTCAGGACTAGCTCTCAAAAAACGCTCCATTGCTTTTGGAGACATTTTTACTTGATTATGAGTTTTAGCTTCCAGTTGATTGGGTTTAACGTCTAAAATATTCAGAATCGTTCCGTTATTTGGTTGTGATTTCATCATTTTTACATAAGCTACCGCGATTTCTTGGTCACGGAAGAGCTGTACTTTTTCTGGCTCTGCTAAGGGTGCGGCACTCAAATTAATGTAAATTTTTTGTGTGGCTATTAAAGCATTTATGTCATCAGGATTGCTCTGTTGAGTATGAATCATTTCCCAATAACTTATGCCCGGATTTAAGCTAATTAACTTCACCAAATTTTCAGCTATTTCTGGGTCAATTTGGTAATCTTCAGCAGCATAGGCTTTGAGAAATAGTCGATTTCTGTATTTAATCCAATCAATTTCTGTATCTAACCGAATTCGGTAATACAGTCCTACTTTTTCTGCATAAGCAACTGCTGGCAGGTTTAACCACTGCCCATCTTCTGAACGCATATAACGTTGTGATTGTTTAGCTGCTAGTTTTTCTAATCTTGATTCTGGTTTCCACTCTTCAAAACCTGCACTCCGCTTCCGAATTACGAAAAAGTCTGGTATATGCGAAGCTTTGATTATTTCCCCACTGCTTGAGGGGAATTCTAGAGTAATTTGATATGCTTGGTCGTAGTATTCGAGTACATCTGCGTCTTCTTCGTACTCCTCTACACCTGGCAATTCAATTTTATGGGACTCAAATTGAATAGTTTTTCCCATTTTGCGACTGGCGTAGTCGCCCCGAACATTTATACCACTGCTTTTGACTCGCCGAATTGGTTCAGAGGCACGGATTTGGGAAATTAATTGCCTAGCCGCTTGTGGTAAATTTACGCCGCGACACCAATCATTAAACTCTTGGTCGCTCAACATATTGGCCCCCAAGCTTTTAAAGCAGCAACAAGCTCTTACCACAAATCTAGGCTTTCGCCAGTTAAACCGTCTTTTATTGATATAAATATTTATACTTACCAGTTCAGATGACTGCGGCCACTTTATGCTTTAAAAACGGCCACTTTATCCCTTAATGTCGGTTCGCAGACTAAGTGAAAAATTCTCAACGAAATAATAAGGTTTCTGGCTTGTGTTGTCGCAGACTAATTGAAAATTTGTCGCAGACTATTTGAAAATTTCCTACCAAATTCGCAGACTAATTGAAATTTTCCGCCAAATGAGGATAAAAAAGTGCAACTCTTTACAGTACAAGGCTTTGGAGCAATAATTCTGTAACTAGCGATGCCTGCGGCGGGCTTCGCCTACGCAGCTTACCACGAAAAACTTAGGGTTTCAGAAACATAATTTTCAATTAGTCCGCAAATATTTTCACATAGTCTGCGACAATTTTCACTTTGTCCGCGAACCGACACTTAAGTTACAGCGAAAGTGTTGTGTCTAGGGATTCGTGTATTTTTATCGTAGTTTATATCGGATAAAAGATAAGGGTTTCTTATTTTATATTGTAGTCTTGTATTACTGTTGTCACTGTAAGCATAAGTTGAGCAAGTTGCTCACTTTATGATTTCAAAGTGTGTCACTTAAAGGATAAGATGACCGCTTTTAAAGGATAAAGTGGCCGCCCCAATCAAGCTGGAATCTTTATTTTTCCGTTCTATACAATTTGCGGCGAACGCATTTAAACTTCTTGAATACCCTTCCCTACTGAGTTCTGCTGTGCGGCCACCTTATCCTTTAAAAACGGCCACTTTATCCTTTAAGTGACAGAGGCGGACAACTTATGCCTTATATATTGGACATATTGTGCTTAAAGTTACAACAGGGTCGTACCATTACCAAAGTCTAAAATAGTTAATTTTTTCGGTAGTTGATGCCCAAACAATGCACCCATCCCTTCTAGTACTACTTTCAACACTTCTACTTTCACTTCTGATTGTTTGCCAGCAAGTATCGGCTGATATTCTCCACTTAGTACTTTTTGCAATTCATCAGCCAAACCAATATCATGTAAGCTAACGACTAATTTTAAATGCCAAGCCCTACGGTGTGGTAGATGTGCCAATGCACCCAATAATGTCAACAACGCATTATTGACTTTATTTTCATTATTATCGGTGTTGCGGTCAAAATAATTCCCTGTACGGAAAGCTGATTCTCCAACAGTGTAAGCACTACCGTTAAAAACTACCCTCCCTGGTACGTCTTCCATTTCGGCTGTGGAAATATAACTAGGCACACGAACGACTTCAAAGCCATCGACTAAAAGTTTCAGGCTTCCGTAACCGTTGTCAAAGCCAGCAGGAAAAATTTTTTGCAAGGTATGAATGTTTGACACAGGCTTCAAGTTAATACGTTTTTATTTGTAAAAGTTATCCGTTCAGGTGATATGGAAGAGTAGGTAAAAGAAAAATAACTTGCTATAAGTTTTTGCCCAGACCTCTGTCCCTTTTTTATTTAACCTCAAGAGCTTATCATACCTTCTTGGGGGCTAAGTGGGGTACATTTAACTCTTTTGTACTTTGTACCCCACTTAGCCCCTATAAGTACCCTATATAGGAGTCAAGTTTGCATCAAACTCCTAAATCATCTTTGGGGTGCATAAAGCCCCCACATAGCCCCCAAAGTAGTTTTTGAAGTGTTTTTATGAATAAAAGAAAATTAGTTTACTAGATTATAACATTACTAATTTTCACCATTTAGTAATGACTAAATTCTGTCTTGACTAAAATCAGTAATAAGTAAACAGGATAAAAACCTATATTTACAGTTATCTTCCCGAATAGTAAGGCTTTTTGGGAGCTAAAATAATTACTAAATAGCGCTCCACAAAATTTAGTCACTCTTAAATGACTAAATTGTATAATGACTAAATAATGCAAAAATGACATTATGCATTATGATATTGACTAATTTACACCATGCTGTCGGTAGTCAGTAAAATGTTAACTCTTACTTGTGCATCCTTGTCCGGTGGCCAGGGAAAAACAACTGTTGCAATCTTGTTGGGTAGAATGCTTGCTCAAACAGGACAGCGTGTACTAATGATTGATGCCGATCCCCAAGCGAACCTAACTTTTTACCTGGGGCACGAAGTTCAGCAGAATCAACCCACGCTTCTAGAAGTTCTCAAAAAACAGATAAATACTGAAGACGGTATTTACGAAATCGGAGAAAACCTATGGTTAATTCCTGCTGATGATGGATTAGATAATGCTCAAGAATTTTTGTCTGGGAGCGGTATGGGAGCTATTGTTTTGAGCAAACGCTTAAAAGAGGTATCAGATTTATTCCAATACTGCATTGTTGATGCGCCACCTCAGCGATCGCAAATCTGCCTTACATCGTTGGGGGCAGCTGACCATATCATCATTCCTGTAGAAGCATCATCCAAAGGTGTAAATTCTCTCATCCGAACTCTAAGTTTAGTTGAGGAACTTCAAGAAATTGATGCTTTTTCAGGGATAGTGCTTGGCATCTTGCCATTCAGAGATAAATGGGTAGGTAATAACCAAGTCGCACAAAGTAAGGCGAGTATCAGTGCAATGCGAACAATTGCCGAAGAAATAGTCGTTTTACCTTCAATTTTAGAATCTGAACAATTTAAAAAGGCCATAGATAAAGGTGTAAGTTTGTCCTCTCTAGGCTTTGAACAACTCGAAACTCCCTTCCAACAAATTATCGAGAGGTTACAAAAGAATGTCTGATGTTTTTGAACGCCTTAAGAAAAAGACACGTCCAAGTGTTCCAGCACGGGATACAACACTTGTAAAAGTACAACATGATAACTTACTAAATGACGAAATTACTGAATTTAGTCATTTACTTGAAAAACCAAAACCGGATTTAGATAGTGAGGAAGTAATAAACGATAAGGTAAGCACTTCTAATCAAGAACAGCACTTAGAGTTACCCCAGATCATCAGGCGAACAATCAGGTTAGAACAGGACATTGATACTAACCTAGATACCTTTTGCAATGTAAATAAAATTACTAGAGATACTTTCCTAGAAGGTGCATTTCTCGTCTGCTCAGAAAATGAGGAATTATTGCAAGAGGTACTAAAGCAAGCTAGAAAACGTTATCAACAGCGTAAACAAGCTGGTGAACAACGCAAATTTCAGACATTGGCTAAGAAAATCAACGTTAACGATTAAGTTAACCGATACCTTTTTGCTAACATTCATTAACAAATACACTCTTTGAGAGAGGGCGTATCAACCAATGCACGAAGGAAAATCCCTCGCGCACCATTTAGATCCCGGCTCATCACTTGCCCATCAGATGGAGACTTGACGAATTTAGCGCCACCAAGATTGGGGATTATTTCACCAGTCCAACTGACTGTTTTTGATGTGTATGCCTCGTTAACATCCATAACTGACTTGCTAGTTTCAAAAGCTTTGTGCTTAAGAAACTGCTTAAATCGGTAGTGGGAGAGTGTTAACATCTGGCGTACTGACTTTGACCTAATTCGCCGCTTTGCTTTCTTAGACATCTGAGATGTTTCAAAAGTTGGTAGCAAAATAATGTCAAAGTTGTCAACCAAAAATCGAGCAGTTTTCTTGTGCAGTTCGTCTACAAGATTTTTGATTTTACCTCGTAGTGAACTTGCCGCAAGTTTCATTCTTCTTTTCTGTTTGCATTTAGCTTTGGTGAGTTTAGAAATCAATTTATCTAAGCGGAAGCATAGCTTCTGAATTTGCAAATTAGCAGCTGTTCCAATTTCACCAAAACTAGATTCAGAAAAGAATGTGATAAACGTCCTGATGCCGGGGTCAAGTGCCACAACGCGTCCTTGGTTATCAGATTTTTCTTGTGGCACGTTCTCTGGAACTGTCAGATAGTAATCACGGTAGGCAAATATTAAACGACAGTCGCCAAAGCTTTGCGGCAAGGCTTCTTTGAATACTGCCTCACCTAATATAGTGTGGTAAATTCCTAAGTCTTTTACCGCAGACTTGGGAATGTAGCAAGATTGTACAGTGTCTTTCCTTGACCTAAATCTAACCTTGCTAATACCACCACCATTTTTAAATTTTTTCTTGGCTTTACTAACAGCTTTACAGGCATCTTTGATGGCGATTGATTTAATTTGATAAGGGACTGATTTACTCCATTCTGGTAGTCCATTCAATATGTCAGTCTTAATCGCTTTCCAGTTAGCCTTGATGCTAGAATCTTGCAGCGATTTAACAGTAGTGTTATAGACAAATCTAGACACACCAAACCAAGATTTAAGAATCTGCCTTTGTGCCGCCGTGAGGAAGATCCGGATCTTCCTTGATTTTTTTACTGTACTTCCTGAATCCGTGCATCCGACAAGAGAAGACGTAGAGGATGGAGAGAAGATCCGAGGTAAGTTCTGATTCGGGGCAGTGTACAGTATTGTCGAGAACCACGATTTGTCCACCGTTTTGCTCGACCATGTACTGAATAAGCTCGAATCCAAACCTTGCGAGCCGGTCACGACAGGCAATAACAAGCGTGAGCTTATCTCCTCGCATAAGTCTGTCCAATAAGGCTTGCAGTCCTTTCCGCTTGAAGTTGATTCCACTGCCAATGTCTTTGATGATTTCGGCATCTGGGTAGAGTGATTGCATGTAAGCAATTTGTCTACCAAGGTCGTCTCGTTGTTTGGTTGAACTGACTCGGCAGTCACAAATAAAGGAGAGCTTCTGGCTTGCACCACGGAGGTAAGACTCGACGTTAAACAGTCTTTGCCCTGCCTCGTTTTTGATGCTTTCGATCTTGCCATTACCTGCGTACTTCTTTAAAGTGTTTGGATGCAGTCCAAGTCTTTTGACTGCTTCTCGTAGTGGTATGGTTTATGTACCACTACGAGAAGCATTTGTTAGTATACGTAATCTATTGTTAGCAAATAGTTAGCTATTGGCTAACCCTAATCCATCCGTGAGAGGTTAAGGTAATTGCACTAATATCTGGGATGTTGTAGGAAAACGCAGTAATTCTCATAATGAGAATTGCTGGATATTTGCAACTTGGTGGATAATTACTCTTAGTTAAATTCTATTGCGAACGGTGAGTTATAAAGTTTTAAGGAACTGCACTGATTCTGTAGCCTCACGGCTGTTATTCACAAAAATATCAGCAATTAGTCGTAAAACTTCAGCTTGTTCTTCTGGAGGTGCTTCAGCAATCAGCGATCGCAGGCTAATTCCTGGCCTCTGACCAAATAACTCAGATAAATACCACACCCTAGCTTCTACCGGAATAGCCAAAAGTAGCGCTATTAGTTTTGATGCTCCTAGATCCGCCTTCCCGCGACGAAAGCGGGATAACATTACTTCTGACACTTTAGCCTGTTCAGCAGTTTTCTTCGCTTCCAAATTGAAGCGATTCATCATCTCATCGAATAACTGCTGATAACTTTGTGTTTTTTCTGATACAAAACTTTGCATTGCTTTGCTAATTATACTTAAGTTTAACGGTTATACTATTTGATGTTTGATTAAACGACAACGATGATGTATACCCTAATCTTACCAAACTCTTGCTAGGAGTGCTTTTTCCCAGACATATCTTTAATCTTCACATTACTAGCATAGCCATCAAATAAATACCTTGTTGCGATTGAATATAAAAATTCGTTGACTAAGTGTTAATGATGGACACCTAAAAAATTAGTCTCTATCCCAACGGATCGAGGTTAAATTTTATCTTTTCATTTGTATTAGCAAAATTGTGACACAACCAAATTCAAAAATTCAGGGACGTTTCTATCCACTTAAGCATGAAGAATGGCTGAAAGCCTGCCGTGAACTCACACCAGCACAGAGGGATGTCCTATACTACATCCGAACCATTGACCCTTATAACCAAGGGATTGACATCAATGCCGCTGAGGTAGCTCGTCAGCTGTCAGCACCAGAGCGGATAGTCCACAGGCAAACTGTAAGCCGCGCTCTTAAGGAATTAGACGCAAAGGGATTCATTGATCTAGAGTTATTGCAAGTCAGAACCAAGGTGAAACCAAAGGGATTATGGTGCAATGACACACCCGAATTTATTGAAGACACCGATGGTGTAATGATGCACCCAAGGTGTGATGACGCACCATTGGTGTGTGAAGACACCGATGGTGTGATGATGCACCCAAGGTGTGATGACGCACCGAGCGCGATCGCCACGCACCACGCTGGATCACCACGCACCACGATGGATCATGACGCACCATGCGCGATCGCCACGCACCATGCAGAGGCTGAAAGCCTTGTGGAGATAGAATTTCAAAACTCTAAGATTAATAAGACTTATTTAGACTTTATAAAGACTCTCTCAGAAGACGAGCGAGCGAATTTTTGGAAATTTTGTGAGGAAAAAACCAAAAATCTTAGCCAGCCAGTGAATGACATTGAGGCTTGGTTAGCTCACAAGAACAAAGCCGGAAGAAATCGCTGGGAGGTTTATTACGAAAAATATCTGGCATCAATTCAGGTACAAGCCAAAAAAACTGAAACAAAAAATGCTCGAGATGAATTCCGCCGAGAACTTGAAGAACGGCAACGACAGGCTAAAAGAGCTTGGGAAGAGTCGCAAAGGCAAAATCTCGCTGAGAATACTGGCGGTGACACATGATTGATAAATTGCCACCCCAAAACATTGAAGCGGAAGAGGCGATTTTAGGCGGTATCATGCTTGACCCAGAAGCAATCGGTAGGGTGAGCGATCGCTTAATTCCCGAAGCCTTTTACATTAGCGCCCATAAAGATATCTATCAAGCCGTCCAGCGCCTTCATTACTCTGGTAAACCCACTGATTTACTCACAGTTACAGCTTGGCTTACTGACCACGATTTACTAGTCCGTATCGGCGGGAGAAATAAATTAGCAACTCTGGTAGACCGCACAGTGTCAGCTGTCAACATTGACGCTTTAGCCGAGTTGGTAATGGAGAAATTCGCGCGTAGACAGTTAATCAAGGCTGGAAATGAAATTGTACATCTGGGTTACGAGACAGAAACTGAGTTATCACAAATCCTTGACCAATCACAACAGAAAGTTTTTCAATTATCTAATCAAACCCTATCTTCAAACACTGAACATAACAGCACAATTAACGTTGCTGCTTACGAGGATTTAAATTCAGGAAACCCCATTTACCATACAGGACTTCATGAACTCGATAATTTGATGGTGGGATTTGAAAGCGGCACACTCACCATAGTTGCGGGTAGGCCATCAATGGGGAAGTCCCAAATTGCGCTGTTTCTTGCGCTCCAAATGATACTACTCCACAATCTACCTGTGGTCATCTTTTCCTTGGAGATGACAAAGAAACAATTGGAGTACAGGCTGTGGAGTTTAATTAGTATTACCAACGCCTATAAGCATTTAGAGTTAACGCCATTAAAAAGCGATCGCATCCGCAGACATCGCTCAGGTAATAAACCCCTAGCAGACTGGGAATTTACAAGCATTGCCAAAATCGTCGGTGTTGCTTCAGAACTACCGCTTTATATGAATGACTCAAGAGGTATTACCGTTTCACAAATTGCTTCCGAATGCCGTCAAATTAAGGCTAAAGAGGGAAAACTTGGGTTAGTTGTCGTTGATTACCTGCAAATGATGGCAGAGGATTCTGGGGGCAACCGGAGTTATGAACTAGGTGACGTGGCACGGGGACTTTACAAAATGGCTGGAGAAATAGAAGTTCCTGTGTTGGCACTTTCTCAAATTTCTAGGGGAGTTGAGGGCAGACAGAATAAGCGCCCAATGATGAGCGACCTTAGCCAATCGGGAATTTTAGAAATGGTGGCAGACAATATTATTCTTGCTTACCGGGATGAGTACTACAACCCAGACAGTACAGACCAAGGAATATTAGAGCTAATCATGGCTAAAGCACGGCACGGTGAAACAGGCACAGCAACGGTATTTTTTGACAAATCCTATGGAATTATCCAGAATTTGCGCTCCGGAAATATCTGAGTCCTCAAACTCCTGTCGAAACCATCCGCCTCCTGTATCGGAACTTTTACTGGGGGGTATTGATAATAGCCCTAGTAAAAACTCTGAACAAATAGAGATATCCCCCAGTAAAGACAACCCTAGTAAAAAGCCTGGACAAATAGAGATATCCCCAAGTATTGATAGCCCTAGTAAAAAGCGCAGAAATTGGGGTGAGGGTAACGGCACTATTCATTGGCGCACCATTACTAGGGGTCGAAAGGACTACCCCCAGGCTTACTATCATTGGCAGGAAAAAGGTAGAAAGAAGACCAAGTACATTCCCAAGCATTTACTGGGGGATATTCAAGAAGCAGAGTTCAAAAAGCGCCCAATTAGAGAAATTTTGACATTACTGGGTGTTGTGCCTAGCCCTAGTAAAAACACATTACTGGGGGATATGGAAAACAGCCCTAGTAACAATGGCGAACAGTCAGAAATACCCCCCAGTAAAAATAGCCCTAGTAACGATGTCGAGCAGTCGGAAATACCCCCCAGTAAAGATAGCCCTAGTAAAACTAGACGACACAAAGGATTGGGTAGTGGCTCCATTCAGTGGAAAACCATCACCCTTCATGGCAAAGATTATCCCCAAGCTTGGTATCACTATGAGTTTTGGAAGGATGGCGATCGCCTGGTTAAAAAGTGCAAATATATCCCAAAACGACTATTAGAGAGAATAGAGAAGCTAGAAGCAGATAAAGCCCCAGTTAGACATATTTTGTCAGTATTGCGAGTAAAATTCTAAAAAACCTCATCCTCACAATAGCCGCGCAAATCGCAAATACCATGTAAGTCTACTACAGGTTTAAGTAAGTCGGGGAAAAAATTTACAGGTATGTAACAAATAGTTAAGCAGAAGAATGAGAGTTAAATTTGATACGTTGTACGTTGTAGTTTCCTTTTTGTCCTCTGGTTTGAACTCCATCAATCACAGCATAAGGCTTGCGTCTAATTCATCCTCAAAACTTTTCGAGGCTAGTTCATCTTTTTTGAGATGTTGCCACTCCAATTCAATTGGATTCATTTCTGAACAATATTTAGGTAAAAAGAAGATGTATAAACCCATCTCTTCCCACTTTGACCATAGTTGCTGAACTTCACGGCATCGATGTATCGGCCCGTTGTCCTGAACGATGATGTCACTTAAAGGATAAGATGACCGCTTTTAAAGGATAAAGTGGCCGCCCCAATCAAGCTGGAATCTTTATTTTTCCGTTCTATACAATTTGCGGCGAACGCATTTAAACTTCTTGAATACCCTTCCCTACTGAGTTCTGCTGTGCGGCCACCTTATCCTTTAAAAACGGCCACTTTATCCTTTAAGTGACAGATGACTCTGATGCGTCCTGATTTTTGGGCAACTGATGCTTCAAGTTCCATCATCTGGATATAAGATTTGCGTGAAACACCACCAATCACTAGCCCATAAACAAAACTAATTAGGGGTTGAAGAAACCCAATAATACTTAATCGTCTACCCCGGCGTTTACTCTGCTCTAAACGTTTTTGTTGACCTCGAAAGTAGTAGCTGTAACTGGGTTCACTCCAAGCACAAAACCCTGATTCGTCCACATACTTTAAATCAATTTCGCCGGCAGCAGCAGACAATTCTAACATCTCTAAGTCTGCCTGTTTGATACGTTGTAATACGGGGTCTTGTTTACCTCTATGACAATTTCAAAGTTCGTTTCCAAATGATCCCCTTTTTTTAAGTACCCGTCTCAAGTGGTCGGGACTTAAATTGAGCGATCGCTGTTGTTCTAATTTTTGGGCTAGTTGAAAACTATTGTATGTGCGTGGTTCTTGTTCTAGACACTGTTCTAAAAATCTCATATCAGTTTCAGTCCACTTAGGTTTTCTTCCACGCCCTGGCTTAGACCAAAGCCCTTCTATACCTAGCTTTTGCCACTTATGTAATACTTCCCGTACTGTTTGTGCAGTCCAATTGAAGTGAGCCGCTATCTTCTCTACATACCAACCATGTGCGCTCAACCTGACTACTTCTGCTCGGTCTTTCACTTTTTGGGGTACATCTGCCGTTCTCAGATTGAAAAGAGTTTTATCTTGTTGCAGAGTGAGAAATACCCTTAAACGGCTACCCATACCTTTGTTACCGTGCTTGATACATCAACTTTATTTACTTATCTTCACACAGTTTGGTTTTTTTATGTCGTTCTACTTACATACAATAATGATTATTATTTTGAGAGAATCTCATGTCACCTGTAAATTCAACTACCAACAAGCCACTGAATCTGTTTCAACGTCCCTGTCGTCTACGTTAGACTGCGACGCTGCGGCGGATGGTGGGGGAAACTACTCTGACTAAATCTAACGCTGCCTGCCAAGCATTTTCTGAATTAGAAAGATGCTTGTGGACTAAAGAAAGAAATAAATCGAAATTACCTCTAAGTTTCTCAATAAAGGCGAGGCGATCGCTTTCGGAGCTAAAAGCAAATATGTTACGAATAATCTTGTCGATTAATTTGACTTGCTTGGATGCAATGAAATAAGGATGACTCTGGATCGTTAGTAGCAGCTAATAAAGTTGCGAGATTATTTAGGCTAAATGCAACATCAGGATGCTCATCTCCCAACAAGCGTTTCTTTCTCATTGCCAAAGTTTCTACATACTTCTGTTGTGCTTCTTGATAGCGCCCCAGCCAAAAGTATAACTCTCCCAGATTATTCAGGCTAATAGCGATTTGTGGGGAGTTTGGTGTGGGCGATCGCATAGCATCTCCGTAGGAGAATCGCTTGATTTTGGTATGCTAAGACCGAGGGTTTAAGAAGTTCTTTGAAAATGCCAATAGTCCGACAAAGATACCCAAGCAACTGGAACGAAATTTCTTTTGCAGTCAGAGAAGCTGCTCTCTGGAGATGTCAGCATTGCGATCGCCTTTGTTTTCGTCCTGGAGAAAAACCTAAAACTCTGACTCGCTCGGAATGGACGATGGCAACTCTCACAGTCCATCACGCAGATTTTGCTCCTGAGAATAACAACTTTGACAACTTGATTGCTTTGTGCGCTCCTTGCCATTTGGCGCTGCACGCTAGAACTAAACGTTCAAACGTCTCCCCAGGACAGCTATCACTATGGTGAATATTTCCAAAGGGGATCTGTAAAGTTGTTTAAAAACTGGAGATTTTGGGACTACGTGTGAATCGTTAGAGGATTAAATTGAGTCATCGCAGCATAGATTATGCTTTCGCTAGTTCCTCATATTCCTTAATCAACGCGGAGACTTTTATGTGACGCAGGATGTGTGGGTAGTTGCACATCTTGGATACCAGAATGTGGTTTGTAACCTTATGTAACAACTAACTGCTTTTGCGTAAAGTCCAAAGGCAAGGGAAGATACCAGAATAGACATTCCCTACTGGAGCGATCGCGTGAGATGACGAATGATTTCCAACACAGAGACGACGCTCTCAACCAGGAACTACAGCAGCTAGTTAATGAAGCAAAGCGATATCCGGCTGACAGTGAGAATGCAACTGACAGAGCAAAACGACGGATAGCTTTAAATAAGCTAATCAATGCTATTAGGTGTGCTGGGAGATTGAGCCAGCAAACTCAGTGGTTGGGATTACCTAACTATGAAGACTATTATAATGAAGCATTGCAACATACCTTCATAGAAATTTGCCGTCATATTGAACAATATAATCCACAATATCCAGTGATGGCATGGGTAAATCAAATTTTCCGCAGACGATTTTATGATGTGGTGAAAAAAGACCAGAAAAGAGGGATAACTCTGCTTCCCAAAAATCAGGAAAATACTCAAGTGCTGTCTTTAGACGAACTCAACAAAGATTTACCTGTAGAGAATGAAATATCTGAGCAAGAGCAGCTAAAAGAAATTATTGAGAATGACCCAGAGGATTTTTTAAATAATGAGTATATTAAGGAACATCCCCAAGCTAGTTTAAAAGCTATTCTGTTGCTGGTATTAGAAGGTAAGCAGTGGAAGGAAATTTCTGAAGAATTAGGTGTACCAATTTCGACAGCTTCTAGCTTTTATCAGCGGCGAATGCATAAAATAATTACTTATTTAAAGAAATATATATAGAAACTGATTAACTTACTATTCAAATTTAGGAGAATTTCGGATGAATAGCATTACTAAGCAACTAACTTTTAGCGTGACTCTATCTATAGAAGCTCATGCAATCGCTCAAGAATATAGCAATAACATTTCTAACACTCTCAAGCGTCAACAGGTTTATCTGAATACTTTGGCTGTGTATGCTGTAGATAATTATCTCCAGTGTATGGGATTTGAGACTGATTGGCTCTCTAGTGATAGCCGCGAACGTTTAGCAATTCAATTGATGAATGTAGCTGATTTAGAAGTTAAAAACTTAGGGAAATTAGAATGTCGTCCAGTTTTACCAAAAGCAGAAGTATGTGAGATACCGCCAGAGGTTCGCTCAGATAGATTGGGTTATGTAGCTGTGCAATTTAACTCTTCCCTTAAAGAGGCTACAATTTTAGGTTTTACAACCGAAGTTAAGGCTGAATTTCCTCTGAATCAGTTGCAATCTTTAGAGGATTTTTTGCTTTATCTTAGCGAACTGGAAGTAGCTAAATCTCCACAGCAAAAAGAATCATTAAGCTTGGTGAAAATTGGACAATGGTTGGACGGATTTGTAGATGCAGGTTGGCAAACTATTGAGCATCTGTTAAATCCTCAACAATTGGGATTGGCTTTTAAGAGTGCTGTGAGCATGACACGAGGTCAAAAAATTGATTTAGGGATGCAACTTGAGCAAATTTCTGTGGCGTTAGTGGTGAAAATTGCTGAGGGAAGTAAGGGTGAAGTTGATATTTTAACCCAAGTATATCCTATTGGACACAATGTTTTACCTCAAGGAGTGAAATTAAATATTCATGATGAATCAGGGGAAAGTGTTTTAGAAGTGATATCTAGAGAAGAAGATAACTGGATTCAATTAGAGTTTAGTGCTGAGTTGGGGGAAAAGTTTGAAATTATGGTGGCTTATGGTGAGTCGCGGCAAACAAGAGAATTTGAAGTTTAATAATAACCTCTTTGCGTCTTTGCGCCTTTGCGTGAGATTCATACACTCTCTGTTCACAAGTCTTGCAATATGAATAAAACTATTGTCCTGATTGCTTCCTTACTTTTCCTACCCTTCCCCACCTTTGCTGTTGAAACATCCTCTGATACTGTTTCCCAAGCAGCAGTTGAGACTTCTGCATGTAAAATCAAAGCAGAAAATGGAGAAACTGGAGAATATTCAGATAAACAACTGGAAAGCCTCGCTAACAGAATCACGGTTAGAGTCATTGGTGACAATAACGGCGGTTCGGGAACTCTACTAGCTAAAAAAGGCAATACCTACCTAGTTATTACTAACTCTCATGTAGTTCGAGAAGTTAACAGCATTAATCTACAAACATCTGATGGTAAAACCTATTCTGCACAAATTGTTCCTAACACTAATTTTGATAAATTTGATTTAGCCTTATCACAATTTAAATCAAATCAAAATTATTGTGTACCTAAAGAAATTACTACATCAGTTCCCGACACTGAGACACCAGTTATGGCGGCGGGATATTCTTCTGAAAAAGGAGAGATAGTATTTCGCAAAGGTACTGTGCAACAAATTGCATCTAGACCACTAAAGGAAGGATATCAGATTGGTTACACCAGCAATATTGAACAAGGAATGAGTGGGGGTGTAATTCTCAACTCTCACGGAGAACTAATTGGGATAAATGGTAGAAGCGCTTATCCGATTTTAAACACAGGTTATGTGTATCCTGATGGTTCCCGTCCCACAGAATCAGAAATTAAGCAAATGCGAAAATTCAGTTGGGGAATACCTATCTCAACTTTTTTAGCGCAGGTGAATACAGAAATATTGACCGCCTATTCTCTACCAGTACCGAATACTCCTGATGAACAATCGCAACCAGTATTGACAGGATGGTTAAAGGATTTAGAACAAAAAGCTAAAAAGATTACTGTCAGAATTGATAGCAGCAGTAAGGCGAATGGTTCGGGGGTAATTATTGCTAAGGATGGGGACACTTACACAGTATTAACAGCAACGCATGTTGTTTGTGAAAGAAAAGAAGCAAAACAGCCATGTGGTGATTATAAATATCAAATACTTGCACCTGATGGCAAACCATACCCTGTAAATAAAAGCACTATTAAAACAGAAGAAGGTGTGGATTTAGCGATAGTTAAATTTACGGCTACTAATCTTGATTATAAAGATAATGTAGCCACACTAGCAAATTATATTCCTAATACTGGTAACTATATGTTTACTGCTGGGTATCCCAAACTAGGGAACAACTTACCTTGGCGGTTCACAATGGGGAGAATTTTTGATAAAGAACAGGGGTTAATTCAATCTAAGCAATCAGATTTTCAAAGCGATAATTCTGGCAAATTACAAACTGCGAGTTCCTTAACCGGAGGATATGAGTTAGTTTACACCAGCATCACCTATGGTGGGATGAGTGGCGGCCCTGTATTAGACTCGCAAGGACGAGTCATTGGTATTCATGGACGTGCAGAAGCAGAACAAGAAAAAATACAGCTAGGCTATAGTTTGGGAATTCCAATTAGTACTTTTTTAGGAATAGTAACGCGACTTGGTATACAAGCACAAAAAGAAGTAGAAACTGATCCTGCACCGCAACTAAATGCACAACAAGTCAAGGCTATTCAAGAAGCAATATTATCAACTGATGTCTCTAAAGGAAATACAACAGCTCGTCAATGGCTAGAAAGGGGAAATCAACTGTGGCGGTTGGATCGGTATAAAGAAGCAGTTCAAGCATTTGATGCAGCGATTCAGCAAAGCCCCGATTTTGTTTATTTAGCTTATTATAGCAAGGGTTTGGCATTAGGTTGGAGTAGGAAAGAGCAAGAAGCCATAGCTGCTTTAGAACAAGCAGTAAAACTCGAAGATCAATTTGTTGATGCTTGGCAAACACTAAGTTTATATTACAGAGAATTAAAGCAACTAGATAAAGCATTAGTAGCAATAGACACAGCGATTAAAATTCAGTCACAAAACCCAAATCAGACAAAAAACCCAATCCTATATAACAATAAGGTAACGGTGTTAAGGGAATTAAAACGTTATAGAGAAGCAGAAGCAGCAATCAATGAGGCAATTGACCTCAATCCCCGTGCTGCATTCTTTTCTAATAGGGGTGTTCTTTACCAAGATCAGAAAAAATGGGATTTAGCTCTTGATGATTTCAGCAAAGCCATCACGATTAATCCTCAGTATACTACTGCTTACAACTTGAGGGGGGGTCTTTACGAAACCCAGGGTAAATGGAATTTAGCTCTAGATGATTACACTAAAGCCATTACGATTAATCCTCAAGATGCTACTGTTTACAACTTGAGGGGGAATCTTTACAAAAAATACAAAAAATGGGATTTAGCTCTTGATGATTACACTAAAGCTATTGCGATTAATCCTCAGGATGCTACTGCTTACTACAATCGCGGCCTTCTTTATAAACAGCAGAAAAAATGGGATTTAGCTCTTGATGATTTCAGCAAAGCCATTGCAATTAATCCTCAGGATGCTACTGCTTACTACAATCGTGGCAATGTTTACTATGAGCAGAAAAAATGGGATTTAGCTCTAGATGATTACAATAAAGCCATTGCAATTAATCCGACTTATGCTGAAGCTTACGCACTTCGAGGAGTGCTTCACGGGATGATAGGCGACAAACAAACAGCTATTCAAGATTATCAGCGAGCAGCCCAACACTTCCAAGCTCAAGGAAATATTGCTAGTTATGAAGTGATTATGAATGCTTTAAAAGAGTTACAAAAATAAGTATTAGGTACTGGATACTTGAGGCTGGAGTTCAACCTCTATCCACAATCATTTATTAGCATTTCGCTCAAGTTCTGCAATAATCTGCTCTACTTCCTGATATCTCGAATCTTTTCTTTCTTCAAAAATACGCGCAGCCTTCCTATATGTCTGAATAGCCGTTTGCAAATCTCCCTTTCCCAAAGCTTGACGAGCTTCATCCATTAATAACTCTGACAATTTTTTCCGCTCAGGGGAGACAGTTGACGAATTGATAGGATTTCTGTCTGTTTGGCTATTCTTCACTATTGATAACTTAGTCAAAAAGATTATTAGACTTCTTGCAGAAGTCGGGAAAAGGGGAAAGATTTTGTCTTTTCCCCTTTCCCTTTAACCTTTTCCCAACTCTTGCAAAATTGCTTTTTGCAAGAGGTCTATTGTCCAATTCACACAAACAGTAAAGTTTTGTAACTAACTTTTTTACCTGCGTAAAAATACTGGATGGGTGCAGAAACACTAATAGAAGCAATCAAAAAGGTTGCATCACCCACAAAAAGATTTTTACAAAGGTCAAAATTATGTTGAAAAGAATGGTAGCATCCCTGCTAGCTTCCGTTGGTCTATTAAGCTTGAATGCTCCCGCCACATTAGCAAAACCAGCCGTTAATTTTGCAGCCCACGAAACCTTTTATCCATCAAGTTGCACTATTGCAATTAAGGGAGAAAAATATGGTTGTGACTATACAGTTATGGGAGCTTTCAGCGATGCTAGCGCCAACCTCAAACTATGCTCTAAACGCTATTGCTTAATCCTGATGCTGAGTCCTACCCAAGTTGCTAATGTAGCAGATGGCGAAGATTTCTACGTGCGTCAAATGGCTTGGCAAAGAGGTAGTACAGTTAGCGAGCAATGGGATGTATCTATGCAATGTGGTTTCAAATCAGATGCGATGGGATGTATAGGAGAATTGGAGAATGGTAGCGCGATCGCCATTTACGTAGAGTAAAGTTTTGTGACAAACTCTGCCATTTGCGTAAAATGTTTCCAAGCAAATCGAACTCAGAATAGAGGTTTTATGCGGGGGTAGGAGTGGTAAGACGATGAACAAGTTAGTTGTCCTCAAGCTGGATGGTGACTTCCATAACGGCTTTGGCGTTAGTTTAGCAATTGGTGAAGATGCTTCGCTTCCCGATGTTGAGCTAAGTGACAACGCATTAAAATTACCTGGGCTTCCCACCCTACCTGATATTTATCAAGACTGGTCTAAGAGTTATCGCAGTCTAGATGGATACCGCATTAAACCCAAAAAAGACCAGATTACTAATGTCAGGTTTCAATCTCTGAAAAAAGAATGTCACGCGAAAGCAGATATTATCAAGCAGAGTTTTATTACTTGGTTGCAAGCAGATTCATTCCGGCTTGTTAAAGAGCAATGTTTAACACAGTTAACTGCTGCTGATGAAGTGCGAGTAATTATTCGCACCAATGAAACTCAACTGCGAAAATTGCCTTGGCATTTATGGGATTTATTTGAGTATTATCCTCATGCAGTGGTAGCTCTTAGTTCGCTTTCAGCCCAACGGGTGAAAAAAAGCGATGGCTGCGGCGGGCTACGCCTACGCCCCAATATCCGTATTTTAATTATCCTGGGTAATAGTGAAGGAATTAACGTTGCTGAAGATGAGAAACTCTTAAAAAAATACTGCCAAGCAGCTGAACTAATTGTTTTAGTTGAACCAACACCTGTAGAACTCAACAAACACCTTTGGGATGAAAAAGGTTGGGATATTCTCTTATTTTCTGGGCATAGTCGAACAGAGTCAACAAAGGGGAGAATTTTTCTCAACCGCAGCGATAGTTTAACAATGGATGAGTTGCGGTATGGACTGCAAACCGCAGTCAGGCAAGGGTTACAGTTAGCTTTTTTTAACTCCTGTGATGGCTTAGGAATTGCAGCGGAGTTAGAAAGTTTGCATATTCCGCAAGTGATTGTGATGCGCGAACCTGTACCAGATAAGGTAGCACATCAGTTTTTAAAAGACTTTATTCAAGAGTTTACAGGGAGGAAATCTTTCTATCAATCTGTTAATATTGCTCGTCAAAAATTACAAGGTTTAGAAACAGATTATCCTTGTGCTAGTTGGTTGCCTGTGATTGTGCAGAATTTGTTAGCAATACCTCCCACTTGGCAGGGTATGGGGGCTGTTGCTAACTGTCCCTATCGCGGTTTAGCTGCTTTCAAAGAAGAAGATGCACCCTATTTCTATGGACGAGAAACGGTAACGCAACAGTTAGTTGCTGCGGTGAAAAAAAAGCATTTGGTAGCAGTGGTTGGGGCTTCTGGAAGTGGTAAATCTTCAGTGGTGTTTGCGGGGTTGATTGGGCAATTAAAGCAAGATAGAAGTAATAATTGGCAGATTATTTCCTTTCGTCCTGGGAATAATCCGTTAGAATCTTTAGCGATCGCACTTTCTCAGAGACTGGGGACTGGGGATTGGGGACTGGAGAATAGGGACTCTTTACTGGGGATTGGGGAAGGAGGAATAGGGAAGGCGAAGAATTTGTCTGCGCTTCCTAATAACCAATCTGCAATTCCTGATCCACGGTTGGCGGAATTAGAACTGGAAGTGGAGTTGAGAAATAGTGATATTGCCTTACAAAACTTCCTAGAATCTATCATTACAGCGTCACCCAAGTCTCAGTTAGTGCTAATTGCTGACCAATTTGAAGAACTCTACACCCTTTGTCAGGATACCGAAGAACGCAAAATCTTTCTAGATCATCTCCTGAATGCGGTGAAGAGTGTTCCTGGCTTTACCTTAGTTTTAACTCTGCGGGCAGACTTTTTCGGCGAAGCTTTATCTTACCGTCCTTTTGCCGATGCGTTGCAGGATGCCCAGTTAAACTTAGGACCGATGAATGCTGTAGAATTAGAAACTGCGATCGCTAAACCGGCGCAAATCCTCAATGTGCAGTTAGAACCGGGATTAACCCAACGTCTCATTGATGTGGTGTTGGATTCTCCCAGTCACTTACCTTTACTTGAATTTACCTTAACTCAGTTATGGCAAAAACAACAGCAAGGATGGCTGACTCATCAAGCATACACAGATATTGGGGGTGTGGAAACCGCCTTAGCCAACCATGCAGAATCAGTCTATGTTCAACTGAATTCAGCAGACAAAGAAAGAGTAAAACAAATACTTATTCAGTTAGTACAACCCACAGATAACAACGCAGATATCCGCCGTTTAGCCAATCGTCAGGAGGTGGGAGAAGAAAACTGGAATTTAGTTACACGGTTAGCTGATGCGCGGTTATTGGTGACAAATCGCAATGAAATTACCAATATTGAAACTGTAGAAATTATCCATGAAGCATTAATCAAAAACTGGCGAAGATTGCAGCAATGGATGCAAATTGATGGAGAATTTCGCCGTTGGCAAGAGCAATTAAGGGTATTAATCAAACAATGGGAAAATAGTAATCAAGATGTCGGAGCATTGTTACGAGGTAAACTTTTAATTTATGCAGAGGAATGGTTGCTGCAACGCACCACTCAAGTTAATGCCACTGAGCAAAGTTTTATTAACTTAAGTTTAGAACTACGAGATAGAGAACATCAAGCGAAGAATACTGCTAGAAAAAGAACTATTATCCTATTAACTAGTGGGTTATTAGGAGCATTACTATTAGCTGGTGTGGCTTTATTTCAACGACAACAAGCACAAATTAATGAACTACAAGCCCTCAATCTGTCTGCAAAAGTCTTATTAAAGTCGGGGAACGAAGTTGAAGCATTTATTTCCATACTGCAAGTTATCAAAAATTTAGAGGGATTAAAATTATTAGATTCCCAAACTAAGATAGGTTTATCTACATCTATTCTGGAAAATATCAACCAGATTCA
The DNA here is from genome assembly GCF_034530955.1 of Nostoc sp. DedQUE05. Classification (NCBI taxonomy): domain Bacteria; kingdom Bacillati; phylum Cyanobacteriota; class Cyanophyceae; order Nostocales; family Nostocaceae; genus Nostoc; species Nostoc sp. DedQUE05. Next base: position 129,604 of record NZ_JAVRCB010000006.1, read on the forward strand.
AGAATACAATAGCTTAACAGGACATGAAGGTGAAGTTACCAGCGTCAAATTTAGCCACGATGGTCAACTTTTAGCTTCAGCTAGTCAAGATACCACCATAAAAATTTGGCGACGAGATGGACGGTTCTTACAAACACTAGCAGGTCATCGAGATAGGGTGTTTAGTGTAATTTTTAGCCCAAATAATCAATTGCTAATTGCTGCCAGTTTCGATAATACTATCAGTTTTTGGCGGTATGATTCTAGCACAAGTTTATTTGAAAATCAGCCTTTTTTCAGGTTATCAGAAAAGGATGGATTGGGGGCGATCGCTCTCAGCCCAGATAGTAAAATTCTGGCAACTGCTAACGACAAAGGGCAAATAAAACTGTGGACATTGGATGGACAATTAATCAGAACGATTCCCGCCCACAACCAAAGAATTTGGAGTGTAAATTTTAGCCCAGATGGACAAACTCTTGCTACTGCAAGTGCTGATAAAACTGTGAAACTTTGGAACCTTGAAGGCAAAGCTTTAAAAACGTTACAAGGTCATAGTAATGAAGTTTTCAGTGTTAATTTTAGCCCGGATAGTAAGTTTATAGCCTCTACCAGCAAAGACAAAACTGTAAAAATTTGGGATTTTACAGGTCAATTATTGCATACCTTAGATGGTCATACCAATGAAGTTTTAGACGTTAATTTTAGCCCTGATAGTAAGTTCATAGCCTCTGCAAGTGCAGATGATACAGTAAAAGTTTGGGATATTCCCACAGATGAAAAATCTAATTCCCCGCCCTTAGTCTACACATTTTCAGGACATGGGGGTAAAGCATCGGAAGTGAGTTTTAGTCCAGATGGAAAAACTATAGCTTCTGCTAGTGCAGACAAGACAATTAAACTTTGGCATTTGCAGGGTATTTTACCTAGTTTCCCAGGTAATAGTGTTAGTATCAGCCCGGATGGTAAAACTGTTGCAGTAGGTAATAAACAAGGTATTGTCACCCTCCGACAGCGTGATGGTAATTTGCTAGGAAGCTTTAATGCACATGAGGGAGAAATTATCAAAGTGCTATTTCATCCAACTGGAAAAAATCTTGTCACAATTGGCGTAGATAATCAAATTAAGCTGTGGAATCTTGATAGTAAACTTTTAAAGAGTTGGCAGGGGCATAAGAAAGCTAATAACAGTATATTTGACAAAATATATAACCCAATCCAAGATGCGAGTTTCAGCCCCGATGGGAAAAATATTGTAACCATTGGGGGAATTGACAAACAAGTGAAAATTTGGAATTTACAAGGGACATTATTAAAAAGCTGGCAGACAAATTCTAACTTGCTTACTAAGATTAACTTTAGTCCAGATGGTAAAATCTTGGCGACTGCTGGAGACAAAACAGTAAAACTGTGGAATCTGGAGGGGAAATTATTACAAATCTTATCAGGACATGAAAATAATATTGCATCTGTAATATTTAGTCCAGATGGGAAAATAATTGCCACTGCTGGTATTGATAAAACAGTCAAACTTTGGCATAGTAAGAGTGGTAAATTGTTACGCAGTTTACAACATAATGAAAGGGTTTATAGTGTAAGCTTTAGTCCCAACAATCAAGTATTAGTTTCAGCGAGTGGGGACAAAATCAATTTTTGGAGTTTGACAGGGAAACTGCTTTATACCCTTCAAGGACATCAAAGTAATATTTCAGAGGTGAATTTTAGTTCAGATGAGAACATTGTCGCCTCAGTCGATATCAACAATCACATAATTATATGGAATTTGGATATTAATGATTTACAACAGCGTAGTTGTCACTGGTTAAATGATTATTTGAACAGTCATCAAAGTTTAGATGGAATAAATCATAATCTTTGCAAGAAGTCAAGCGATTAATGTGTTTTTATTACTTTGATGAAAAAAAAATGTAGGGTTACGCTACCCTGCGGTAACGCTAACACACCCTACAAATAGGACTCTTACAATAAATTAACAAATTAGGTATTAAGTATTAGAAAATTATTCTTACTCCCCCTTCCCCATAAATATGCACTACCTAAACCTACCTATTGCTTGTTTAAGTCTGACAATTCCTACCTTCACAACTTTTGAGATGATGATTCCAAAGGCTGAAGCATCAGCTTCTCAGTCTCTACAATTACAAGCACAGACAATCAACTGGTTTATACAAGGAATACAAAAGGCTAATCAACAAGATTATCAAGGAGCATTATTAGATTTTACCCAAGCAATTCAGATTAATCCCCAAAATGCAGAGGCATATTATCAACGGGGTTTAATTTATGTTAAATATACTCAAGGAAAACCATTAAATTCTGATGGAACAGTACCGGGTTGTAAAAAAATTGATGATTATCGAATTACTTGTCCCCTTGTAGTCAAAGATAGGATTAAAGAAAAGAAACAAAAAGCAATTGATGATTTTACTCAAGCAATTCAACTTAATTCCCAGTATGCAGCAGCTTATTATCAACTGGGGTTAGTGGAAGATGAACAGCAGAAAAAAATCCAAAGTTTTCAGAGAGCTAGAGAGCTTTATTTGCAAAAAAGTTTAATTGATTTAAATCAAAATGACTATAAACAAGCAGCAGATTTGTTAGAAACTATTGATAAAATACACGCAGAGATAATATCTCTGACTAAGTTATCAATAGTGGAAAATAGCCAAACAGACAAAAATCCTATTGGTTCGTCAAATGTCTCCCCTGAGCAGAAAAAATTGCCAGAAGTATTAATGGACGAAGCTCGTCAAGCTTTGGGAAAGGGAGATTTGCAAACGGCTATTCAGACATATAGGAAGGCTGCGCGTATTTTTGAAGAAAGAAAAGATTCGAGATATCAGGAAGTAGAGCAGATTATTGCAGAACTTGAGCGAAATGCTAATAAATGATTGTGGATAGAGGTTGAACTCCAGCCTCAAGTATCCAGTACCTAATACTTATTTTTGTAACTCTTTTAAAGCATTCATAATCACTTCATAACTAGCAATATTTCCTTGAGCTTGGAAGTGTTGGGCTGCTCGCTGATAATCTTGAATAGCTGTTTGTTTGTCGCCTATCATCCCGTGAAGCACTCCTCGAAGTGCGTAAGCTTCAGCATAAGTCGGATTAATTGCAATGGCTTTATTGTAATCATCTAGAGCTAAATCCCATTTTTTCTGCTCATAGTAAACATTGCCACGATTGTAGTAAGCAGTAGCATCCTGAGGATTAATTGCAATGGCTTTGCTGAAATCATCAAGAGCTAAATCCCATTTTTTCTGCTTTTTGTAAAGAAAACCGCGATTGTTGTAAGCTTCAGCATAAGTCGGATTAATTGCAATGGCCTTATTGTAATCATCTAGAGCTAAATCCCATTTTTCCTGCTCTTGGTAAAGATTACCCCGATTTCCGTAAGCATCAGCATAAGTCGGATTAATTGCAATGGCTTTATTGTAATCATCTAGAGCTAAATCCCATTTTTTCTGCTCTTGGTAAAGATTACCCCGATTGATGTAAGCATCAGCATAAGTCGGATTAATTGCAATGGCTTTATTGTAATCATCTAGAGCTAAATCCCATTTTTTCTGCTCATAGTAAAAATTACCTCGATTGTAGTAAGCATCAGCAAGAGTCGGATTGATTGCAATGGCTTTATTGAAATCATCTAGAGCTAAATCCCATTTTTTCTGCTCTTTGTAAAGAACCCCCCGATTGTTGTAAGCGTCAGCAAGAGTCGGATTAATTGCAATGGCTTTATTGTAATCATCTAGAGCTAAATCCCATTTTTTCTGCTCATAGTAAAAATTACCTCGATTGTAGTAAGCTTCAGCATAAGTCGGATTAATTGCAATGGCTTTATTATAATCATCTAGAGCTAAATCCCATTTTTTCTGCTTTTTGTAAAGTAAACCCCGATTGATGTAAGCATTAGCATAAGTCGGATTAATTGCAATAGCTTTATTATAATCATCCAGAGCTAAATCCCATTTTTTCTGCTCTTGGTAAAGATTACCCCGTTTTCCGTAAGCATTAGCATAAGTCGGATTAATTACAATGGCTTTATTGAAATCATCTAGAGCTAAATCCCATTTTTTCTGCTCTTTGTAAAGAACCCCCCGATTGTTGTAAGCATCAGTATAAGTCGGATTAATTGCAATGGCTTTATTGAAATCATCTAAAGCTAAATCCCATTTTTTCTGCTCATAGTAAAGAATACCCCGATTGTTGTAAAATGCAGCGCGGGGATTAATATCAATAGCCTTATTGACCGCAATTTCTGCTTCTGTATAACGTTTTAAGCTATCTAAAATCACGTTTTTTTCGTTATACAAATTTGGGTTATTTGGCTGTTGTTGAATTGCTTTGTCTATTGCTCTTAATGCTTGCTCAAGTTGGTTTGATTTTCTATAAGCTACACTTAGCAAAAGCCAAGCAGCAACCAAATCATCTTTGAGATACACTGCTTTTTCTAATGCAGCTATCGCTTCTTGATCTTTTCCATCTGTAGTTAACGCTAAACCCTTGCCATAATCAGCTAAATAAACAAAAGATGGTTTCAGTTTTATTGCCTCGTCAAATGCTTGAACTGCTTCTTGATACCGACGCAACCGCCACAGTTGATTTCCCCTTTCTAGCCATTGACGGGCTGTTGTATTCCCTTTGGAGACATCAGTTGATAATACTGCTTCTTGAATAGCCTTGACTTTTTGTGCATTTAGTTGCGGTGCAGCATCAGTTTTTACTTTCTGTGCTTGTACGCCAAATCGCGTTGCTATTCCTAAAAAAGTACTGATGGGAATTCCTAAACTATAGCCTAGTTGTACTTGATCTTCTTTTAGCTGTTGATCGTAGATTTCTCCTTCTGCACGTCCATGAATCCCAATTACCTTTCCTTGAGAATCTAATACAGGGCCGCCACTCATCCCACCATAGGTGATGCTGGTGTAAACTAACTCATATCCTCCGGTTAAGGAACTCGCAGTTTGTGATTTGCCAGAACTGTCAGTTTGAAAATCTGATTGCCTAGATTGTATTAACCCATTTTCTTTATCAAAAATCTGCCCTATTGTAAATCCCCAAGGTGAATAATTCTCACCCAATTTGGGATACCCAGCAGTAAACATATAGTTACCAGTATTGGGATTATAATTTGCTAAGGTGGCTACATTATCTTTATAGTCTTGATTATTAGCAGTAAATTTAACTACCGCTAAATCAACGCCTTCTTCTACTTTAATGGTAGTTTTCTCTACAGGGTATTGTTTGCCATCAGGTGCAAGTATTTGATATTTATAATCACCACATGGCTGTTTTGCTTCTTTTCTTTCACAAACAACATGCGTTGCTGTTAATACTGTGTAAGTGTCCCCATCCTTAGCAATAATTACCCCCGAACCATTCGCCTTACTGCTGCTATCAATTCTGACAGTAATCTTTTTAGCTTTTTGTTCTAAATCCTTTAACCATCCTGTCAATACTGGTTGCGGTTGTTGATCACGAATATTTGGTATTGGTAGAGAATAAACGGTCAATATTTCTGTATTCACCTGCGTTAAAAAAGTTGAGATAGGTATTCCCCAACTAAATTTTCGCATTTGCTTAATTTCTTCCTCTGTTGGTCGGGAACCATCAGGATATACATAACCTGTGTTTAATATGGGATAGGCGCTTCTACCATTTATCCCAATAAGTTGTCCGACAGAGTTAAGAATTGCACCGCCACTCATTCCTTGTTCAATGTCGCTGCTATAGCCAATTTGATATCCTTCCTTTAGTGGTCGTTCCAATATTTGTTGCACTTGACCTGGGCGAAATACTATTTGTCCTTTTTCGGAGGAATATCCCGCAGCGAGGACTAATTTATTATCAGTATCAGTAATGATGTAATTGGCAACTTCTGTAAGACAATAATTTTGATTAGTTTTAAATTGTAATAAAGCTAAATCAAATTTCTTAAAGTTAGCGTTCTTAAGAGGTTGTGCAGGATAAATTTTACCATCTGATGTTTGCAAACTGATGCTATTCACTCCTCTAACTACATGGGAGTTAGTAACAACTAGGTAGGTATTGCCTTTTTTAGCTAGTAGAGTTCCCGATCCTCCGTTGTTATCACCAATGACTCTGACTGTGATTCTCTTAGCGAGGGTTTGCAGTTGTTTGTCTGAATATTTTACGGGTTCTCTATTTTCTGGTTCGATTTCACAAGCGGAAGTCTCAACTCTTGCTTGAGATAAATAACTGGATGGTTTTTCTAAAGCCAAACTAGGAAATTGTAACAATAGTAAGGGTAAAATCAGAGTGAGATTTCGATTCATTTTAATTCTCAAAATTATGTGGAGTTTGAGTTGATAAACTGGCTGTCCAGAACCCCGATTTTTTAAAGAAGTCGGGGTTCTAAATCGAGACTGGAGGAAAGCGCGAATAACCTACGGGGGGTTAGCGATTATCGCATAATTAATTGATGTCTATTAGATTCGCTTTTCTTGTTCAAGGGTAGAAGCTTTACGCAAAAACTCATCGATTGGTACATACATTTGCTTTCCTGAACTTTGATATAAAGCTTCAGTTCCACTCCCTCCTTCTAAAGCATTTACTAACCGATAAATCACCAACTCACTACTCCGTTCATCTTTCGGTTGAAATAGTTGATTCTCCTTCTCACATTGATCTCCCTCTTTTGCTACAGCACAAATGACTGGATATCCTTTAACTTTGCCATTAGTCAAATACTTTAAACTTCCTTGGTTATAAAAACTTTGAAATTTGGGAGATACAGTTTCACATCTTTGACGAGGGTTCCAACCAAGAAAATATTCTGATTTCCACAGAATAATGGAAGTATGACCGCGTTTTTCAGGTATCCAAGCAAGTGTAGTAGGTAAATTTGTATTACTTGCCCGATCAAAGGTATCTTTGCAAAAGAAACTCACCCTATCTGAAGAGTTAGCTTGACTAAAAGTTGGAGTTATACCAAGTGTCTGTGTGGTGGCGATCGCAGTACAAAATAATATGAGTGAGAGTAATTTTCCTGCTTTCATTGCTGATTAAGGATTGTTAAGAATTGTTGAGCAATTATTTTTCTCCAGATCCCCGACTTCTACCCTCCGGGTTCGCCTTTAGGCGTTCTCGTTCTGCCAAGCAGTTTCCGAAGGATAGAGTAGACACTCGTAGGGTGGCTACAAGAAATTGGGGATCTGAGTTAGGGATTTAAATCTATCGCTGCATAATTAATTTCTGAATACATTTATTATTTGCTATCGAGCAGTGGAGACTTGTTTAAAAAGTTTTGCACAGGAATATACAATTGCTCACCTGAACTTTGCAAAATTGGCTCTGCGCTTTTACCTTCTGAAATATCCATTAATCTTTGTATGACTTCATCAGGTTTACTGCCAGATTTCACCGTAAATAGTTGATTATTACTATTGCAAGTCTCACCTTGGTTGAGAAGACCACAGATAATGGGATAGCCGTTACTCTTACCATAAGTCAGGTAATTTAAGCGACCTTGTTCATAGAATTCTTGAAATTTTTGAGTGACTTTCTGACAGCGTTCTGCTGGAGTCCAGCCACCTTGATTAAAGTATTCAGATTTCCAGCCAATAAAACGCACATGACCTTTACGTTCAGGAACCCAAGCAATTGTAGCCGGAATTTTTTGCCCACTGGCTGTATCTGTAACTTCCCGACAAAAGAAAGTAACTTTATCAGGTTGTGATTCGGCAGCAGTTGCTTTACTAAAGGTTGAATTTAGACCAACATTCAAGCAGACTAGAGATGTTAAAGCAGTTAGTCCTAAACCGATGAAGAATGATTTATTTTGCATAGTTTTGATGATTGAAGTTGATAGTGAGTTAAAGAAATGGTCATTTGTCATTGGTAAGGGGTGCAAGTGTGTTTAATGTTCATAATGTGGGTTCTGTTTCTGACTAGCGAATTACTTAGGGCGTAGTTGTTGCCCGTAAACCGTAATTTCCTGTTTCTCCTCGTTCTGAAGCACTCGCAACTATGAAATAAAGCCCATCTGCTGGCAAAGTAGTCTCTATTTGAGCATTCAAATCACCAGGCCCTCTATCATCGTTTTCAGCTATTTTATTGAACTCTTTACCTTCAGAAGATTCACTTACCTGATATAAATTTAAAAATGAATTAATCTTACGGCTAGCCATCTCAATGACTACCTTTTGACCTGCTCGACCCTGAAATTGATATAGCTTTATAAAGCTACCATTGTCTCGGATGCGATCGCCTTCAGCTAAACTGCCATTAATTACTTGACCATTGAGCGGAATAGTTGTAATAGTCGGTTCTTTTTCTCGCGGTAAAGTAGATTTATTAGAGACTCGCTGGTTTCGCACGTCTGCTAAGAAAGATTTGACTTTTTCCACAGGAAGAGCCAGATTAATGCCAGTACCACTTGGTGTGCGAGCAACTAAATCACCTGCGCCATCAAATACTGGAGCTGTAGCAACTAAAGAATTGACACCAATTACTTCTCCTTGAGAATTTAATAAAGGGCCTCCAGAGTTTCCCGGATTAGTACTAGCAGTATGTTGAATTTCTCCATCTTTCCTAATACGGCTAATATTGCCTTGGGTACAAGTATCACGATTATCTGGGTCTAAAGGAGTACCAATAGCAAAGACGCGATAACCAACTTTCACTGAACCTGGATGCGCTAAAGAAAGGGCTGGTAAATTTTTGCGGTTTGGGATTTTTAAAACAGCTAAATCTACACCTCCCGTTGCAAAACCAACGACATCTCCGGGGACTTGCTTACCATCTTTAAAAACTACTGTGACAACACTAGGACTACCATCCACAACATGAGCATTTGTAATAATTAATCCGTCTTGACTAACTAGAAAACCGCTCCCATGTCCATTGCCATCTTTAATAGTTACGACAGCATTGCTGCCTTTTTCACAAACTACGTTAGCTTCTTTCTCCTCAGAGGTTTGTGCTAAGACACGGTTAGAGTGCCATGCAAGGTGTCCGTTACTCGGTAGTAGCTGTTCAACACTGGCTGCTCCTATAAAGGTAAATATAGTACATAGTGTTAAACTTGCATATTCTAAAAATCTTTTCTTCATTACTTTATAGTCAGCTAGTATGCAGTTAATATCTCAATCGCAGAATGTGGATGTTGAATCCACAGGCGAACTACTCCAAAATTTGTCATGCCTGGAATCATCTGCCTTAAGAAATAAGTTAAGGCTTTTAGTACCGTAAAAATACTAAGATTAGATTAATTCTGCTCAGATTTGGAACAATATTCCGAATAAATTGAGCTAACCATCGAAATTTACGGTACAATGTCCTATACATCTACAGACAATATCCTGGTTTGCAAGCATGAGTGAGATAGAAGGAATCACAAAAGCCGAAGACATGACTTTCAGCTAGCCTTGGTCAAGTCATACTGATGCTGTAAGTTAGAGGGATGCCTGCCGCAGGCTGCGCCAACCCACATCCAGTAACAGCTTTAGTCAATCGACTGTGTTTGATCGTTATTCCATCTCCTCGTTTCAATACATTCATGTTGTCAACAGGTGAACTACTTGTTTGCTTCTGTTTGGGTTTCGTCAGGAGTCCGTAGTTTTTACGCAGATGAGTACGCCTGTTACAAAACTTTATATTGATTGCTACTTTGCTTGCGATACCTTTCCTTCGGAACGGTGCGCGAACGCTAACGCATAATTTCTAGAGATGTTTTCACAGATCAACTTTTATTTGGGTATCGACAGCAAACTGTTATTTTTACGCAGATCAGCAAGTTTGTTACAAAAATCAATACCTTTCCTTCGGAACGCTACGCTAACGTCAAAGATAGAGGTAGTGTAGCTTTTACCGCAGCAGCCTAACTCTATACCTAGAGAGGGCATCAAGTTCCCCAATCCCTTTGATCAAAACTCAAGTCTGCTGACGCAGACATAACAGGTGAACACTAATCATCTGCTATGTACGTTTATTTGTTGTACTTTAACAAACCAATTAATCCGAATTGACCTGCACAGCATTATTTAGGATTTACCAAAGACTATTTGAATAAATTTCTTGAAATAAATTCTGAGCATATAGATGCTCTATATAACAGGGGAGCTGTTTACTACCAACAGAAACAATACCAGCTAGCATTGAATGATTACAACCGAGTAATTTCATTATCTCTGTAAAACCAAAATAATCACGCTGACTGCAATCAACTAGCTATTAACTGTAACCTACCGTTCGCTGCTTTCAACAGAGTTACTGAATTGAATGCTTATTTAACTCCGCTTTACATAAACCGAGCAAATATTTATGCAGAGCAACAAAAATGGAATTTAGCATTGGATGAATACAATCACATCATTACACTAAATCCTGAATACGAAATATCTATTAAACTGAATCCTTTGTATGCAAGTGCTTACAAAAATCGAGCATTTGACATTAAATTTACATAGCAATGCAGAACACTTAACTATTTTCAGGAGAAATGATACTGCATAAGCAAGGTAGGCAAAACACCCACCCTGCTTATTCAATATGTCTGCGATAGTTAAAAATTGAGAATTTATGTAAGCTGCTCAATAGCCCTTGATTGAGTGTTAATTATTTCCCTAAATCCAACCCTCTTTTTCTCCAAGCTCTATAAAATATTCATTACAATGAATGCTGTCACTTAAATTGACTGCCGCTAAAACACTACAATTTTGCCATTGACTCAGGGCATATTGGCATCTCGCCACTACCAATTGTGTTGCTACAGGACTTTGAGAACCATATCGGTTATAGATAGCTATTTGTTGGCCACATATTGCGATTACACGCGATGCTCTAGTTATAGTATTAGCATCATCAACACTATTAGCTTTCGAGGGTAAGCTAAAAAGAGTGAGGAAGCTAGTAGTGGAAAAAATCAAGCTGGCAATTAGTTTGGTTGTTTTGGTTTTTAGCATGGTAATTATGTCAAGGTAAGATAGACAATTCCAGATTGCGTATTAGCTATTGCAAATTTTTTCAGTCAGAATCGAATAGCAATACACTCACAATTGCACTACATAACATGAGAACTATGAAAGCTTTTTTAATTCTGAAACTAAACATATATTTCTCTAATGTATGTAATCTTTTTGATTGCTTCTATTCTGATTACTGCTTGGGCGAAATGTTTTGACGCAGTAGTGAAAAATAGTTATAAAACTTTACTTAGTGTCTTTGATTCATGATGATGCGCTTACTCTTTTATAGTGAGAATTATTAAGCGCATCTGTGCATCGCATTGATGTTATGCAATCTGCGAGTCATATACATTAGCAAATTGCACAGCACAATCTGCATTTTGTCCTACTGCGATCGCAATTCAAAAAGCCTTTTTTCCCCAGTTCTGTTCCATCAATTTTTTCAATCCACCACTAAAATCATCAGTGGTTTGACCATCCGTAATCAACACTAAAACAGATGGTAAAGCGCGATTGGTCATTGGCGGTATTTTTAACTGCTCCCCTAACATCGTTGGTTCTACAACCTTTTTCATTGTTTCTATTTCTATTGCTGCTTCTGCTAAAGGGTTTTACGCAGAAGGAGAATATGGTTACAAAAGTTTACTTTTTATCAGATGGGAAGTGTTTTGGTTTACGACAAAGCCCGCGATTGGGTAGCTAGAATTCAACACTGCTCAGTTAAGACAACAATTTAAGTAAAAGGTTGCCGAATCTAGAGCTTGACTAACTTCGCACTTTGTGAGCGTGCGTTCGCCCCGGGCGGGTACGCCATCGCAAAGTGCGAAAACTCTGCCAAACTCTCCCAAAAGTCAGGAACTCACGGCAACTTTATTCTGACTTTTCACGGGATGTGGAAAAGGGAAGTTGGTTCGCGTACATCTTCCGCGAACCAACTTCAGAGAATTAACTTGTGATTTTAGATATTGTCGTGGTAGGTGTGTCAATGAGTGGAAATGAAAATCTTAGAGAAGAATCTGTATAAGGAGTGTAACTTTGGAGACAAGCGTTTAACCCAAAGAGCAGCATTTATAGGTGAACTTTTATCAGTAAAATATGGTCAGCCTTTATCAAAAATATTTAAAACAGCTAGTGACCTCAAACGTGGTTACGAATTTTTCTCGAATCCAAAAACCAATTTTGAAAAGTTGACTCAACCTTACTTTAAACAAACAGCCCAAGAAATAAACGGCACTCCTGTGGTGTTAGCTGTAGGAGATACAACTTTTTTAGATTACAAAAAAATACTAGATAAAAGAGAAGAATACGGCCCAATAGGTAATGGTGGAAATGGATTAATTTTACATAGTTGTTTAGCTTTAGAACCTGATTTGGGACAGACCTTGGGGTTATTGTGGGAGAAGCTTTGACATAGAGAGCATAAAGCACCACAGCCGATTAATGAAACCCAAGAAGTTAAAGAAGAGCGTCTAAAAAAAGAGCGAAAAGCTAAAATAAATAAAGAATTTAAGTCTAAAGAATCTTATAGATGGGTTGAAGCTTTCTCAAAGATAGAAAAACAGTTTTCTACTTTAGAAATTCCAGTAGGGGGATTATCATCGAAGATAATTCATGTTTTTGATAGATAAGGCGATATTGCTGAAGTTTTCGCTCAAATCAGCCAAACTAAAAATGCAGGTGTAGTAGTCAGAATTTGACACAGGTCTTTTAAGTAATGTGTAACAGTTTATCTTAATTTTATGCGTAGCTTTAACTTAAAGAATTGGCATTAGATAACTCTACAAAGACTTGACGAACTGGCTCTGGTATAGAATCCCAAAATGCTTTTAATATTAAATGGCTCTCTTCTTCCAGGGAATAATTTTTGATTTTTTGAGTCAAATTCAGCACTTCTAAATATGGTGTGGTTTTTACAGAATTTTGTATAAATATTTGAGAAGCCAGAGTAAAATATTGAATGTACAATTGTTGATCCAACGTAATATCTCGCCACCACTTTAGCTGATTCCAATCGCTAGCAGATATAAATTGAGCTAAGAGTCCAACGGAAAATGTTTTGAGATTTTCAACTTCTAGTTGATTGCGCGGTGATGTTTGCAGTAATATTTCTAGCAGATTAAGTTGTTGTTCATTGGGAATAATAGCTTTACTATCACGACTAAGGTAATTTAGTATTAACTCGATACTGCGGGCTAGCAATGGAGTAGCTTTGAGAATTTCGATTTGTGCAATTAAATCTAGCCCCCAAACTTCACAATCGTTAAGTAAGCTCTGAGTTGTTTCGGGTTGGGTGTAAAACTTTATTACTGTAATAGCCTGGTTTCGCAAGAATATCTTCTCTTGTTCAGAAAGAATGACCCTACCCAAAGAAGGTAGCTGTATTTCAAATTCAAGCTGCCAAACGGTGGTTTGCAATTCCAACCAGTCTTGATTTGAGAAATTTTTAGTTACACTGGGGCTAGTTAGCAGAGTTTTTAATTCCGAATCCACTTGCTTGTGTGTAATCCAGTTTTGGCACAGATAATGTAGCACGTCGCCTGCTATCCAGTGAAAGCGATCGCTCTCTGCTAAACATCTTACCAAGGTTTCGACATATTGGGATGAAATAGCGAGTATTTGACTTAAATCTTGGATTTTGATAACTTTCCATGCACAACTACTGCTTAAAAATGTTCTTCTAAAATTTTCATCATTGGCTATTATTGGTAAACATTTTTGGAACACTATAATACAGAAATTATTTTTCTGTAAACTATCGATAAAAACTATATATTCTTGCGGATTTTCATACAAAATACTCGCTAACTTATCCCATGTATCCCAAGTATTTGATGTATGCTTTAGAGCCGAAAATATTTCGCTTAATCCAAGCTTTTTATTCTCAAACCAAGCAAAGGTTTGATTTAGGGAGTAATGACCTGAACGAATCATTTCAACTAACAAATCCTTTGCTTCCTCATAAGAGGGATGCCAAGTATTTAGGAATTCTACATACATATCATCCTGTTGTATGTCATTCATACTAAATACATTTGCAAGTAGATGTAGATTTACTAAAGCTGCATTTCTCTGAATGAGTAAATTATTGAATAAATCTACTATTTCTGCATTTTTATTGATTTTAGCGTACAAGTTACTTTGCCGAATTTGGTCACTATTAAGATGAGGTACTAAAGTTGCAAATTTGAAATTAAAGCAGTTATAGAGTTTTGTAACTGGAATTTCACTTGCTAAAACAGCATCCAAGAGCCAAAACTGCTCTGTTTTATCTTGAAAAATGTGCTTAGTAGCAAAATTAGTTGCTAATTGCCATGCTTGGCTCCAATCACATTGAAATTTGGACACAACCACGCTCTTACAAAGCTTTCTGAATTCTTGTAAAAGAATAGTATCTTCATAACGAGATTCTTCAACCAGCCTATTCTTCAATAAAATTTCAGCAATGTCTGGATGATTCTGGAGTTTCTGTAATAGTTTAATTTGCTCTACTACTGAAAGTCGTTTCCACACATCCAATATTATTGGAATGCATTGTTGCAGCTTGATAATTGGTGTCTTTGTTAACTCATCCCAAGCAAAAACAAGTTCTTGCTCGTCATTTATAACTGGAATAACTTCTTGCCACTTGTTTATACTTAAGCCTGATAAATATTTACACTGTATTGAGGTTTTTTGCTCATTAGGTAATAACGAAATGAGCCGAGCAATTAGTTTTATGTCTATATTTTCAGAGTCAGCTAGATTTTCTAGTAAAATTTGACTGTCAGTAATTACATCTAGTTCTTGAATAAGTTCCTGAACTTTTTGTTGAGCATTAACTATCGGATAAATAAAATCGTTGAGGTAATAATTTTGAAATATCCTTGACTCGAAATATCCTTCAAATGTTCGAGTATCATGATTCAGCCAAATCAGATTATCTACAAGTGGTTCTTCAGGGTTAGAATTACTTTTAATAATCAGTTGTGCCCAATTACAAAATTCCTCATCTAGCGTACCCGATGCAACAGCAATTGTGGAACGAGCCGCAGCTGGTAGCAATAGCAAGATACTTTCTACAAACTCTTTGGTACTAACATTACCATTTCCAGTGAAAATTAACCGCTTACCATTGATTAATGCAGCAAGTGCAGATATCAGCAAAGGTTGTCCATTTGTATCAGCTTCACTAAAGCAACGCTGTATTTTATTAACCTCCTCTTGGTTGTAAGATATGGGCTGCTCAAGGGGGGGAATTTGTAAAAGTGGTAGGTTAGCTTCAAACTGTCTAAACAAGGGGATAGGATGTTGAAAAATCCAAGAGAGTAGTTGAAATGTCCGACCCCGTAACACTGCTAGCGATTCGAGAGGAATAAAGACATAGAGACTGTGGTTAAACTCCGTATGTCCACTTAAAATCTCCTGCCCCCGTTTGTCAACAGCAGTTTCGACCTTCATCAATACTAAATTGTTTTCTTGCAAAAAGATGCCTACCGCTTTTGTTCTTCTTTGAGGCGGGTATGCTCCCCAGAAGCAATGGGTTTCTTCTGCCATTGTTTTGAGTTGCTCTTCGTCTGTCAAATTAGCAGTGCGAGCAACAAGACAATATCCAGAATTTATACCCACAAACTTGCCATACACAAAATAGCTATATTCTAATTCTTGGTTCATAAATAAATGTCTGTAATTTTGTTTGCGTTTATGTAATTCATTCCGTGAATGCCTGAGTAGTAAAAAAGTTACGAGAGTTAAGTGTTAAATGTTGAGGGAAAAATTTTCAATTTAACACTTATAACTCCCTCCTCTACCTTAAGAGTGTTTTTGATCCTTAATCCTTGACAGGTGACTTCCGTGTGATACGAGATGGTGGATGGGCTTGAATACCCTCAATCAACCATTCAACTGGTTCGATGACATTTAATGGAACTAAAATTGCCTCTGGATTGATTTTTGGCAACGATTGTGGTGGTGACTCTGAATTATTTTTATTGTTGCTATTGTTGCCTGTCCAATCATCAGTTGAAGATGAACTACTAGGTGTTTCTGGAGCATAAACATCGTTATAACTATCCCAGTCATAATTACCATCTGATGAGTTAGTGTGTTGAGTATCTGATTGGGATGAATCGTTTTCTTCTGGATAGATTACAGGCGATTTCCACTCGCCATCTTTTTGATAACAACCTAGAGATGATACAGAAAAAAATTCACAACGGTTATCTTTATTAAGCCTCTTCCTTTTGTCTGGGTTTAACTCTAGCCGACAGTAGCCTTGCAATGCTGTTAACGGCATCCTTATTCCCAGAATCTTTTCGACAAACTGTTGTGCTGTTTTCCTATTGCTCCAAAAGTCTTGACGGTCAACTTTGGTAACACAGAAAGTAATATATTGCTCTAACCGTGGATCGCGTATTTCTGCGCGTCGGCAGCGCTCTTGAAACTCCAAAAACAATTTTCTCAGCAGAGTCGAATACTTCAAGCCATCTTTCTCGCTGCGCTCAGGGTCAAGTAGGAAGATAATTCCATCGCAACTTATCAAATAGTCCACGATATCCATTGGCTTATCTTCCTCTTCAGAGGCTTTAGCACTTGGACTGATTCTGTTTTCTTTAACTGTGGCTTTCGCTGTAAGTATATTTTGGTAAAACTCTCCTGGTGCGTCAATAAAATAAAGCACAATTTTGGAGCCAGAATTAGGAGAAGAGCGAGGTGTTAGAGTGTAACTGTAAATTGGAAGCTCCTTTGTTGGTTTTGTACGAGGGGGGAATAATCCTTCTTCTTCTATGTAGCTAAGATTTTCCTCTATGAATTTGCGAGCTTTTGGGTCAACCTCAACCAACCACTTACCTGATGTTATTAAGGCATAGTACAACATTGTTAGGTAGGTAGTCTTACCAGCCCCACTGGTTCCCCAAATTCCCAACCTTATATCGCCTGGTGAAGAAGTTTGCAAGTTTTCTTTTAACCACTTACTTAATACTGCTCCATAGTCTTTGAGACGATTTTCCCAGTTAGTTAAATTGATATCATTCATAACGAACTCTCCTGTTTTGATTTACTCTTGTGTAATTTGATGGTGCTATTCGCCATACACAATTTGAAGCTTGTTTTGTCAGATTTTTTGTAGAGACGTGATACCTAAAGGGTAATTTAATCACGTCTTTGCGTAGTACTTTATTGACGTATGGAAGCCAGAGCAGCGAGTTTCGCCTCTAGTAATTTCAAACGCTTCCAAGCAGGGTCTTTGTTGAGACTCTCAATGATTTTGGATTTCAAAACTGAATTCTCTGATTTCCCTAGTTCATAAAAAATTTCTTCAATTAGGTTTAACAAGCGGTCTTCAATTAGCATTATTTCGTAGCGATAAAGATTCAATAATCCGATAATGCAATCATCAGAAACATAAGGTTGATATTCCTTACGTACTTCTGCAATAAATGTGTTGAAATCGGTATCTGGGATGTTGGAGTTAGGTTGGCGGGGAGGTTTGGGAAGGGTGTCTACTAATTGCCGCTTCTCTAATTTGCCATCGGGTGTGAGGAAGGCACAGGCTGGGTCAGTCATTTTTGTTAAAGCAATGCGTCCTGCAACTTCAACCATTGTGTGCTGCATGGAAAGAAGCCACTTTTGAATTTTTGACTCCAACACAGAGACTTCTTGGTAGTCGTAGCAACCTGTGGCAATTTTTTGCGCCATTTTATAACTTTCCAAACTGGAACTGTAAAGTTGTACTAAATACTTCGCCAGTCGTGGTACTTGGATAGCAATTTGCTTCCAGAGATTAATTTGGGTTCTGTCTACGATATATTCAGCCATTGCTCGATTTACCCGATTAGGATGTCCAAGCAGCCATTTGGAATGTACGGCTTCTTTCCAAAGCAGAGGCATATTTTTCTTTAGCTCATTGTCTACAAGGTCACAAATATGTTTGGCTTCTTTATCTAGTTCTTGTTTCCAGCGTTCGATACTTGCAAGTTGATTGCTTCGGAACTCATACACTACATCCTCAAGGCTTTGCTGTTGTTCTTGCAGTGTCTGTTTGACTTTTTTCTTTTCCTGTATATGGATGGTTCCTTCGTTATCCGTTAGTTGTAGCTTTTCAGTCTCAAACTCGCTGCACAGTGCTTCCACTATGCTATTTATCGCCAGTTTCCCATCACGGATTTGTCCTTCTATGCGGCGATCGCGTGCAAAATTAGTCAGTTCCTCTACAAGCTTGGGAATTTGGCTGGCTTCTAAAACTTGGCGATCGCTTCCGTCTTTCACACCAAGCTTTAATTTTAGTGATTCATATGTATCAGGGTCTTTTTGAGTCTGTCCGCGAAGAGCCTTTTGAGCTAGAAGTGCAGCCAAAGAGGATACGGAAAAGTAGGGATGAGCGTTAGTTCCACGGTTACTAAGATGAGGATATTTTGTATAACCTGGTAAAAACTTTTCTATCAAGCTCCGCATATCTTGCGAAAGATTTTCTGGTATTTTATCCTCTGTAACGCTGTCAATAGCATTTAAAACAAAAAATACACCCTCATATGATTCTGCACTTTCTTCCAAACCGACGTGCTTGCGTACATTACTAAGTAAATCAAAATCACTGTCTGTACCAATACGTTTCGGATCTTTGATGATGTAGATGACAGCATCAGCTTTTTTAATTTCTTCACGGATAATAATATTGTGCAGAGGGCTACCATCTAACCCCGGTAGGTCAACTAAGCATACGTTTTGTGCTAGTTGCAATGCTTGTATATCTGTTTTGCTCTGTAACGGATGAAGTCGATAAATCACAGTTTTGACTAAACCAATTCTGCGGTGAGGAGAGTTTTCGGCATTGAGATTGCTGTGTTCATCGATTAATTGATTCAGTTCTTCAATATCTCTAGAATTATCAAGTAAAAACTCGCGCCGCAAACTACTAACATTGTTATTGATATACTGTTTCACAATGTCAGTTAATGTTTCCCTTAACCTCTGAAAATTGTTGCGAACCTCAGCTTCTGTAATTTTCTGTTGTGGTTCCATAGTTGAAAGTTGATTCACGAACCCTAAATCTAGTCTGCTATTTAACCACGAAGTATCAAGTCCGTAACGCTTATAGTTACGAACAAAATCATAGATGATTTCCCGAATATCTCTTTCGCCTCTGTACTCCACAATTGCTTTTTGGGGTTCAGTTTCTGGCATATCTAAGAAAATTTCCAGAACTGTACCAGTAGCTGGTTTTCCAACACTTCTCATCAGCACTCTATCATCCCCTAATATGGAATTAGTAAATGTGCTTTTGCCAGCACCAGTAACCCCAATAACAACAATACGGTATGGTTTTTTATAGTCAAGTGCCTTATTGGCACGAGCTAAAATATCCAAAAAACGTTGTTGATCCTCTGGGAATATTTCAAAGTATTTTTTCAGTGCTTCTATGCGCTCAACCTGAACTAAAAAGCGTTCTACTTGTTCATCAGTAGCATCAGGTAATTTATTTTTTATCTCTTCTTTTTGTGATAACTCTCTTGTCTGCGTTAGCTGCGTATCTTCACTTAAAGTCATAGGAGTTACTTCCCAAAAAAATAATTGATTGAGGTAGAATTGTATTAACTTAGCTGTCTAATTACAGCATCCAGTTTTCTCAGATTGGTTGAGAATCAAATACTCGATCTAATTCGTAAGATAGAAGCAATGGCTAGATAGATGTATTCACTTTCCTACTAATTTAGATACTTAAATAGGACAAGTTTGGTGCATAAAGCTGCAAAGGTTTTTTATCCTTGGTTCTGTAACCGTTTTGATTGCTTCTATTTCTATTGCTGTTTCTGCTAGGGGATTTTACGCAGCAGTGGGAAATAGTTACAAAACTTTATCGGTAAAGGCAGAGGGCAGGAGGCAGAAGGGAATTCTGACTCCATATCTGAAGCCAGTGACCGGAAGGGAACAAGGGTTTAAAACCCCGACCAAATTTTTAATTTGGTCGCTCTTATTAAGGAGAGGTCTGAATCCCCTTCTTAATAAAACCTTCTGCCCTCTGCCTTCTCTTAATCAATGTTATTTTTCATCTTAGAAAGTTCTTGCTGTACAAACAAAGCCCACAGATTCGTGGGCTAGAATGGGAATTGGATAAATTTTTTGGGAGTTCGTCTTTAGTTCAGGACTGATTCAGATATTTGTCAGCGATAAATTTTGTCAAACTGAATCAATTACAGCGTTTTTCAGGTAAATGAAGTACACAGGTAGGGGCACAACGGCCGCCCTTACGATAACCTGTACCTCAGTCCTTTACAATCTGCTGTATTATGCTTATTTTTGTAACTGTTTTAAGATGTTGATCATTTCTTCATAGGCAACAGTATTATTTTGCGCTTTAAAGAGTTGAGCCGCTTTTTGTAAATCTTGAATGGCTTTTTGTTTGTCACCCATAATAGTGTGAACTATTCCTCGACCTGCATAAGCATTAGCAAACTGAGGATTAATTTCAATAGCCTTGTTATAATCAGCAATAACTAAATCCCATTTTTTCTGCTCTTGGTAAAGAAGTCCCCTCAGATAGTAAGTATTAGCAAACTGAGAATTAATATTAATCGCCTTGTTGTAATCAGCAACAGCTAAATCCCATTTTTTCTGCTCTTGGTAAAGAAGCCCCCGATTGTAGTAAGCTTCAAAAAAATGAGGATTAACTTCAATAGCCTTGTTATAATCAGCAACAGCTAAATTCCATTTTTTCTGCTCTTTATAAAAATTGCCACGGTTGTAGTGAGCTTTCGCATCTTGAGGATTAATTGTAATGGCTTTATTAAAGTCATTCAAGGCTAAATCCCATTTTTTCTGCTCTTTATAAAGAGTCCCCCGATTATAGTAAGTTTCAGCAAAGTGAGGACTAATATCAATTGCCTTGTTGTAATCAGCTAGGGCTAATTCCAATTTTTTTTGCTCATAGTAAATAGCCCCCCTATTAGAGTAAGCTTGAGCATACTGAGGATTAATCGCAATCGCCTTATTGTAATCAGCTAGGGCTAATTCCAATTTTTTATGCTCATAGTAAAGAAGCCCACGATTGATGTAAGCATCAGCATACTGAGAATTAATATTAATCGCTTTGTTATAATCAGCAATAGCTAAATCCCATTTTTTCTGGTCTTGGTAAAGAACCCCCCGATTGTAATAGGCTTGAGCATACTGAGGATTAATATCAATCGCCTTGTTATAATCAGCAACAGCTAAATTCCATTTTTCTAGCTTATAGTAAAAATACCCCCGATTGTAATAAGTTTGAGCATATTGAGGATTAATCGCAATGGCTTTGTTGAAATCAGCAACAGCTAATTCCCATTTTTTAAGCTCATAGTAAAGACCCCCTCGATTTGAGTAAGCTTGAGTAAACTGAGGATTAATATCAATTGCCTTGTTGAAATCAGCAGCAGCTAAATCCCATTTTTTTTGCTCATAGTAAAGAACCCCCCGATTGTCGTAAAAAACAGCACGAGGACTGAGGCTTATCGCCTTTGTGATAGCAGCTTCTGCTTCTGCATAACGTTTTAACCTGCTCAACACCTCCCGCTTCTCGTTATACAGATTTGGGTTTTTAGGCTGATTTTGAATTGCCTTCTCTATGGCTACTAATGCTTTATCCGGTTGTTTTAACTGTCGGTAGACAAAACTTTGTAATTGCCAAGGAGCAACAAAGTTATCTTTAAGCTTTACTGCTTCTTCTAATGCCTTTACAGCCTGTTGATATTTTTCCTGCCAAGCTAATGCTAAACTCTTGCCATAGTAAGCTAAATAAGCAAAAGATGGTTTGAGCTTAATCGCTTCATCAAAAGCGTTGACTGCTTCTTCATAACGATTTAATCGCCACATTTGATTCCCTCTTTCTAACCATTGGGAAGCTGTTGCATTTCCTTTTGAAACATCAGCCGATAGTACTGCTTCTTGGATAGACTTGATTTGTTGTGAATTTAATTGAAGCGCAGAGGTGTTTTTCTCTACATTTTGTAGCTTCACACCAAACCGTGTTGCGAAACCTAAAAAGGTACTTACGGGAACGCCTAAACTATAGCCTATTTGAGCTTTACCACCACTAATGCCGGAATCACCTGTTTTTTCATCTTTGGCTTCTTCCCCCTCTGCGCGTCCATGAATACCGATAACCCGTCCTTGCGAGTCTAGAACTGGTCCCCCACTCATTCCACTATAAGTAATGCTGCTGTAAACTAGCTCATATCCCCCGGTTAAGGAACTTGCACTTTGCAATTTCCCAGAACTATTGCTTTGAAAGTCTGATTGTTGAGTTTGTAATAATCCCCGTTCTTTATCAAAAATTTGTCCCGCAGTAAATCGCCAAGGTGAATTATTCCCTAATTTTGGATACCCCGCAGTGAAAATATAGTTAAAATTATTAGGATTATAATTTGCTAGCGTTGCTATTTCATAATTTTCCTTACTGCTAAACTTAACTATTGCTAAATCAACCCCTTCCTCTTTCTTAATAGTGCTTTTATCTACAGGGTATTGGTATTGTTTGCCATCAAGTGCAAGTGGTGCAAGTATTTGATATTTATGGTCACCACATGATTGTTTAGCTTCTTTTCTTTCACACACAACATGAGATGCCGTTAAAACTGTGTAGGTATCTCCATCTTTCGCAATAATCACCCCGGAACCATTTGCACCACTGCTACTATCAATTCTGACAGTAATCTTTTTGGCTTTTTGTTCTAGTTCTCCTAACCATCCTGTCAATGTTGTTTGGGGTATCCCATCAAAAGTCTTTGGTGTAGGTAAAGAATAAGCTGTCAATATCTCCGAATTTACCTGCGCCAATACAGTGGAGATTGGTATTCCCCAACTGAATTTTCGCATTTGCTTAATTTCTTCTTCAGAAGGACGGAAACCATCAGGATATACATAACCTGTATTTGAGATGGGATAAGGACTTCTACCATTTATCCCAATCAGTTCTCCACGAGAGTTGAGAATTGCACCCCCACTCATTCCCTGTTCAATGTCGCTGCTATAGCCAATTTGATATCCTTCCTTTAGTGGTCTAGATGCAATCTGTTGTATAGTACCTGTGCGAAATACTATCTCTCCTTTTTCAGAGGAATATCCAGCCGCCATGACTGGTGTTTCTGGGTTGGGAACTGATGCAGCAATTTCTTTAGGTAGGCAATAATTTTGTTCGGTTTGAAATTGTAATAAAGCTAAATCAAATTTATCGAAGTTAGTGTTAAGAAGGATTTGTGCAGGATAAGTTTTACCATCAGATGTTTGTAGATTAATGTTGTTAACGCCTCTAACTACATGGAAGTTAGTGATAACTAGGTAGGTATTACCTTTTTTAGCGAGTAATGTTCCCGATCCTCCGTTATTATCACCAATGACTCTAACCGTGATTCTCTTAGCGATGATTTGCAGTTGCTTTTCCGAAAATTCTCCACTTTCACCATTTTCTGGTTTGATGTCACAATTAGAGTTCCCCATTCCAGCTTGGGAAAAAGAACTAGGGGGAATTTTTAAAGCCACAACGGGAAACGGTAAGAGCAATAAAGAGGAAATAAGGAGTATAGTATTTTTCATATTGGAATTATCAAAAAGTGCCTATTTTAAGACGCAGTAGCCAAAAATTAAAAAGCTATGGTATAGAAATAATTTGGAGCATCCCAATTTTTGACAAAAATGGTTAGTGGCAGCGTCTTGCTTCCAACTTTTCAAAGATGTCTACTTGTTAATCTTTTCGCACTTAGGGTTTGTACGCAGGAGGAGCGAAGTTTTACAAAAGTTTATATAGTTAATGATTTATGGTTAGCGGTGAAACTTTTATGATAATACAGCAAGCCGTCCTCAAGTGCGACCTTTACCCTCAAGGAGCAATCCTCTTGTAACTCGGTAACGAAGGTTATTGATACAGAAAGCGGATACCGCCGCATCATCTCCCGAATTTCTACAGCTTCCCCGTCTGGTGTACATACAAAGCCCCCTAACCGCAGCGATCGCCATGCTTGAGTACCTCCAGCACTTCCTTTTTGAGTGTATTAATTTCTCTAGCCGCATTGCTGCTGGGGTCACTGAAAACAGTTACGGAGTGAAGTTTTTGAGCTTCTTTGTCAAGACCCTAGTTCAGTAGACCTGCGTGTAGAGCGTGTAAATTTACCGCCCACACCGTTCCAGTTCCGTCTATTGTGTAGGATAACTGCTTTATGCAAAGATGACTTTCGCCCCTTTTCTGGTGAAGAGTATCAGCCGCTCATCAAGGAGGATGTTGCTACAGCATTCCTGATTTCTCCTCCTTAAATTATTTTCCTAGCACCGCCTTAAGCATCATAATTTATCAGTAAGACTATGTAACTATGATGCAGAACATCATAATGTAATACTTATTACTACCGCATAGTATTTCAAGCAATCAGTTACATGGCTAAACAATTTTCTATCCTAAAGTACTTACTCCTACATTCTGCCTCTCACCGTGTAGTGCTTTTTAGCATCGCTTTGTGCTTATCTAGCAAAGTTGCGATCGCCCAACAGCAAGGTAGCAGTTTATCAACTAAGTTAGAAAATTTGGGGTTGCAGGCTAATCTGACAAACTTAAACTTTCCAACTCCAGGTTCTAGCATTGAATCTTCTAAAAAAACACCTACCTTTTCACAGTATGTGGAATCAAAGGATAAACCAGAACCAAAAGTGTTAATCGCTGAAGTTGTAGTCACTGGGGTAGAAGGTGAATTACAGCATATAGTTTATGACACTATTCAGACCAAACCAGGGGGAATCAGCACATACTCATTACTAAAAAATGATATTAATGCTATTTTTGCAATTGGTTATTTTTCCAATGTAAAAGCTGTACCAGAAGACACTGCACGAGGAGTTAGGGTAACATTTGAGGTTAAACAAAATCCAATTTTTAAGGAAGTTAAAATCAATAGCAAAATCCTACCTCAAAAAATTATCCAGGAAGCCTTTCAGAGTCAATACGGCAGCATTTTAAACTTGGTAAATTTAAAAAAAGGCATAAAAAAAATTGAAAATTGGTATTTGGATAACGGTTATGTCTTAGTTGATTTTGTAGGTACACCAAAAGTTACTGATGATGGAACAGTTACTCTAGAAGTAGCTGAAGGAGTTATTGAAGATATTCAAGCTCAATTCGTAAAAATAATTAATGGTAGAAGTTTTAATATTCAAAATGATCAACCAATTAGTGGTAAGACTCCTAAACTTTTAATTATTCACGATTTTAGATTTAAACGTGGAGATGTCTTTAATATAAATCATATTAGAAAAGAATTGACCAGACTCAAAAAAACGAGAGATTTTAATGAAATTAAAATTTTTCTACATTCTGGACACAAACCTGAAAAAGTAGTTATTCAATTGAATATTGAAGAAAAAAATATTTTCGTAAAAACAGATGAGTCTCTACAGAGATTATCACAGCAAGCACAACCAGGTTCAGATCCAGAGCAAATCATAGCAAAAAATCAAGAAATCATTAAAATTTCTAGATTCAAAAATGATAAAAAGCTGGAGATAAATGCGCTTTATAATATAGGTAATACATATAATAAATTAGGTGAATACTCAAAATCCATAGTTTTTTATAATCAAGCACTAGAATTAGTTCGTCATGATGGAATAAGCTATGAAAAACTAAATAATATCAATCCAAATGCTAAAGATTGTAATACTTTCACCCAAAGTAGAGAAAGTATAAATTATTGTGAGCAACCAATACAAGTACCAAAAATAACCCCAATAGAAAAAACATTACTGGAAAGTAATATACTTCTAAGCCTAAGTAATACGTATCGTATAATTGGAGAGTATCAACAAGCATTAAGTTTAAATAATCAAGGATTATCCTTAATAGAAAATAATAATATTACAATTAAAGATGATATAAATTTAATTATTTTAAAAGCCCTTGCATTTTTTTTACGAAATTATATATACATAGATTTAGGAGAAAATGAGATAGCAAATAATTATGTTAATAAAGGACAAGAATATATTCATCAAATACAAACGTTTTTAGTTAATTCTCTAGAAGATTCTAATTCAGAAGAGGGTAACTCTTATTTAGAAAATAATAATGCTATACAAAAAGATTTCATCATTTTATTTAGCAATCTGATTCCATTTATTTTAAATCAAGATGAAAAACAATTATTGGTTGGTCAACAAGAACTATGGTTTCAATTTTTAAAAATTACTGAACAAGTTGATTTAGAAAAATTAGCCATAACTGAAGTAATAAATTTTAATCAAATCTTAAATATTTTCTCCAAAGAATTACTAAGCCTAATCTCACTACAAATAGGCAAAAATTACAATTTGGTTGGCAATAAACAAAAAGCACTAGAAATTTATAATAAAGTATTACAAAACTTACAGTATCTCAAAATATCTGAAATTGAGCCAGAGTCAAAGGAACAAGTTAATGATATTAATCAGGCAAAGGATTTATTAAGTTTTTTTGGTGACTATATAAAATCCATGCTTCTAAATGAAACTGGTAATATATTGGCTGATTTAGATAAAAAACAAGAAGCATTAAGCATTTACCAACAAGCTTTAAAGTTATCAGAATTAACAGGAGAAAAAGAAGTTCAAGCATCTATATTAGATGGACTGGGTAGCGTTTATTATAGTCTTAATAAATACGAAGAAGCAATAGATAGTTACAATCAAGCACTGAAGATATGGCACGAACAAGGTAATAGTTTAGCAGAAGCCAACAGTCAATTAGGTATTGCAAGAGTTGAACGCGATCGCAACCGTCTTTATACAGCAAAAGCTCAAATTGAAATTGCAATCCGGTTGATTGAGAGTCAACCTCGTCCTAGTGAAATTGACTACTCTCCAAACGCTAGGACTGAACAGCACACATTCAAACACTATATTAACCTTGCTTCTTACTTTTCTGCTAAACAGAATTACTACAGTTTTTATATCGATTTACTCATGCGCTTAGATAAAAAATTTCCTTCATATGGATACGTAGTACAAGCATTTAAAGCCAATGAGCAATCTAAAAATCGAAGCTTGTTAGCAATTTTGAATCGGCGCGATCGCTATGTTTCTAACGCTAAAATTTCTA
Organism: Nostoc sp. DedQUE05; assembly: GCF_034530955.1. NCBI lineage: Bacteria > Bacillati > Cyanobacteriota > Cyanophyceae > Nostocales > Nostocaceae > Nostoc > Nostoc sp. DedQUE05. The sequence goes on from NZ_JAVRCB010000006.1 coordinate 156,598, forward strand.
ACTCTTCTAAAACCCAATACACAAACTTAGCGGCTGTTCCTCTTTTGTCCACCATCCAACAACAAGTGCTGGATGATGACAGCATTCTACTGGAGTATGCACTTGGTGAAGAACGTAGCTACTTGTGGGTAGTAAGCAAAACTGGATTTTCTAGTTATGAACTTCCTAAACGTGCAGAAATTGAAGCAGCAGCTCGGAAGTTTTATGACTTTATGACTATACCCAGCTTGAGAATTAGAACTAACAAAGCGGCAAAAGCGGGTAACGATCTAAGTCAAATGCTTTTAGAACAGGTTGCTAGTCAGTTGGGTAACAAACGTTTGCTGATTGTGGCAGATGGAGTCCTACAATATATACCTTTTGGCGCTCTCCCAGATTTCAACTCAGGCTTTTCTCAACCACTATTAGTCAATCACGAAACACTAACGCTTCCCTCAGCCTCGACTTTTGCTGTACTCAGGAACAACAAAGATATTCCATCACCAACAAAAACGCTCGCTGTTTTGGCAGATCCAGTTTTTGGTCAAGAAGATGAGCGATTCCGAGGTAAGCCAACTAAACTTAGTTTGCAAACTAAACAACATTCAGTGATTGGAGAGAATCAACCTTCGAGTTCTCTTGTTACAGAACAACTTTTCCCCAGGTTGCCTAGCACTCGAAACGAAGCTGACCAAATAGCATCTCTTGTAAACCCGGTCAACCAAATTCAAAAATTTGGTTTTTCAGCTAGTCGCCAAGCCGTACTTGAGCCAGAGATGAGCCAGTACCGCATAATTCACTTTGCAACTCATGGTATCTTAGATGCTGAGAAACCAGAGCGATCTGGTATGCTTCTCTCAGTTATCAATGAGCGAGGTGAACTTCAGAGAAGTTTGCTATCAACACCTGATGTTTTTAACTTACAGTTATCAGCTGAATTAGTAGTCTTGAGTGGCTGTCGTACTGGCTTAGGTAAGCAGATTAAAGGAGAGGGCTTAATTGGTTTAACTGGTGGTTTGATGTATGCGGGAGCAAAACGAGTAGTCGTCAGTTTATGGAGTGTAGATGATCAAGCAACAGCAGCTTTAATGAGTCGATTTTATCAAGGAATTCTCAAAGAGGGGCTTTCACCAGCCAAAGCATTACGTGAAGCTCAACTGGCTATCTTAAAACAACCGCGTTGGCAAAATCCATACTACTGGGCAGCTTTTACACTTCAAGGTGAGTGGAAATAAAATTCTTAAAAGATTTAGGTTCTTGCATTGCTTTCATAGCATGGCATTAAAATCGAAGGTTCATAGGAAATCTTAAAACCTTAAAACCCATTTATGACAAGGTTTACAAAGATAGAAGGGAGTTTTATTTATTATTGGATTCCATTACAGGATAGATAAAACCAAGATTTAGAGTGTTTAATACTATATAAAGATAAATTTATGTGTAAATTTGCAATAAAAATAATTGTTTATATAGTAGATTTTACAATAATAACTACTGCCTTTTCTACAAGTATAAATTCAGCTTTTGCTAATGATTATTCTGGTCAAGTTTTGGGTAAAAAATATAATTATAAAACAACTCATAAAGAAGTATCTAGTGAGCCATTCAGTACTAAATCTGAAGATTTACTTATATCTACAGATGATGAATTATCGATTAAAGATAGATTAGAATTGTTCAAGAGGAATTTGGATAATAGTAATCGTAATATTGAAATTGGTGAATCTAGTTGTTATGTAGAATTGTCATTCCTATCAAATTCCATAATGATTTACGATAACTATCCACAAATTGTTAATAAATTGACATTTTCTATATACAGTCCGACGCATGGAATGAGAACTGTAAACTTGGAAAGCAGCAAAAACAGCGAAACTATGTCTTTAAAATCCATATGCAGCAATAAAATTATTAATATTGTATATAAAACAATCTCTCTAGAGAGAAGAGTAGATAACAAAATTAGAGAACTGAAAGTAAATTTAGATATGCAGAAGCCTGTACAAAATCCTTGGCTTGAATTAAATATCCAAAATGATTGGAATCCTCTCATTAAAAAAAATGACTAAATCAAAATAATTGTTTCTTCATAAACAAACATTTAAAAGATTCAGAATATCTATCAATGGTATGCAAAAAAATTATGTATGAATATATAACCAAAATAATTGTTTACACTGTAGACATTGCCATAATAATTACTGTTTTTTTTGCAAGTAGTAATTCAGCTTTTGCTAATGATTATTTGGGTCAAGTTTTAGCTAACGAATATAATTACAAAACAACTAATAAAGAACTATATGATGAGCAATTTAGTACTAAAACTGGAGATTTACTTATATTTACAGATAATGAATTATTAATTAAAGAGAGAATAGAATTACTCAAAAGGATTTCGGCTAATACTAATTATCATATTGAAATTGGTGAGTATAGTTGTTATGTAGAATTGTCATTAGGATCACTTTCTACAACGATTTACTATAACTATCCACAAAATGCTAATGTTGATAAATTTACATTTTCTATATATACCCCGACGCATGGTATGAGAACTTTAAACTTGGAAAGCAACAAAAGCAGTGAAAGCAGCGAAACTATGGCTTTAAACTCCATATGTAATAAATCCAGTAATAGTGTATATAAAATAATTTATTTAGAGAAAAGAATAGATAACAAAATTGGAGAACTGAGAGAGAAATTGAATATACAGAAGCCTGTAGAAAATCCTGTACTTGAATTAAACATTCAAAATAACTGGCATTTTTGAAATGAATAAATCTAATCAACTCCTCATAAATAACCACTTATAAACAGGATTATCTATTATTCATATGTAGTTACTACAAAGGATTTTTATGAAGATTTTTAGTAGGCTCTGGAAGTGAGTATAATATCCAATCTTCAGAAGAAATCCTCGTTATTCCTAGAGTTTGTTGTAAATTTAGCCAGTTTTTCTTTAGGTCTTCATCCTGTGGGTTATTTTTTAATAAAATAGTAAATGATGTTAAAGTTTCATACCATAATCCAGCCTCTGTATAAATAGAAATCTTCTCTCTAGTAGTTGCTACTTTTAACCGAGAATTCAAAGTTGAACTTTCAGGTACTCGTTCAACCCAACCATTAACGGTTGCATCACCTGACCGATTTATGGGATTACAGATTACGGAAAATACCCATTGATATTTTTTACCTTGTTTGAGGGGAGGGACTGTTAATGGAAGTTGCAAACTTGCAATACCTTCTTTTTGTGACAGAGAAAATGTTGCTGAATATACATCATCTTCATTTTCATCAATGAGAACAAACTCTGCATTTCGACGAGAGACAGGCAGGTATGGGATATAAAACCAAAACGTCGGTCTGTCAGAGATTGTCTGTTCAACAAATGGAACTCCATCTACATCAAAGGGAACCAGGGCAGTCAGTGGGTCAGGCACATTAGGACAGCGATCGCGCCGCGCTCCTCCTCTTTGACGACCAGTAGCAACTTTGCTAGGACGCTTTCCCAGAAAAAAGTATTTCAATCTTTCAATCAGGTTTAATTCCTCTGATGCTATAACATTGGGAGTAATAAGTAATGGTAATGCACTAGAAATTATTATTACTGCAACCAAACAAAGAATAGCAATTCGAGGAGTAAACTTGATCTGGCTCATAATCTGAACGTTAAGATTTTTTGTTTGGACGGTATACGATAAAAAGAACACTTCCTCCTGTTAAAAACAAAGCTATCGCTGACGGAATAAAAGGCACCCAAAGATTACTCCATGTCAGAAGGCCCAAGCAAGTTACATATAAAACAAAAAAGGTAATTCCTCCAGCAAGTCCTACCATGCACCAGGAAGAGCGGAGATAGTAGGCAAGTCCTAGGCCAACTAAAGACCAGCAAGCAATCCACAAAAATTCGATTCCTGGTAACCAGACTTTTAATAAACCTCGCTCTCCCTTTACAAAACTCAAAATTTGGCTCACCATATGAGCTTGGACAAACACACCTGACATTGTGCCGTAAGGGGTAGACCAATCATCACTAATGGCTACTTTAGCTGTGATTCCAATTAGAACAATTTTGTCCCGAACATCCTGCTCAGAAAGACGATCATTGAAAACGTCTTCTAGTGATACGTGTTTTGCGATCGCTTCAGGTTCAGCGCCCGTGGCACGATAGTTTAACAGTACTTGATAACCACCAAAATTAACACCTTGATAACCGCCTGTAAATGGTTGAAGGTATTCAAAAACAGCATTACCAATTTGTAGTTGATCTTGAGTTTCAAAAGGGTCTTTGTACTTATACTGGGTAGCTTCTAACTCTAAATAGCGCCGTGCAAGAGCAAGGCTAAATGACTGTTTTGTAGCACACTCAGCACCGGACAATTTCTCTTGAGCCATAAGAAATCGCCGGACAACCTGATCCTTATCTGGGATAAAGTCAGCAAAACCAAAACGCTCTCCTTTTACTACCTCTTTTGGTGGGGCTATCCCTAATGCAACAATTCGCTCTTTTCCATCAGTTTCAGGAACTTTACAGACAGAAAAGAAGCGTTCATTGTTCAAACGAGTCACCAAGTCTGACTCGTCGGCAGAAGTTTCAAAGTCACGGTATAAATCTAACCCAATCAAACGAGGCTGATATTTCTCTAATTTCATCAAAAGGCGATTGAGAGAAGTATCTTTCAGAGTGCCTTGTCCCTGCTCGTTCCGTTTGATTTGGGTACTGAGATCATTATCTGTAATTTCAATAACTAATAGCCGTGGGTCAGCACCTTCATCCAAGAGACGAAGTTGCATTAGATGGTCAAATGCCTTCAATTCCATTGCTTCTAGAAAGCCAAGAAAGCGTAGACCAAATAAAACACAAGTGACAGTAAAACTAAGTGCTAACAAACGCTTCCTGGAGAGATGCCGAACTTTAGCAGGGGGATTTGAATTTACCCGTTCCCAATCGGGCGGCTGTAGTCATATTTGGCGTTTATCGATAGTGATGCCACCTTGCCCAAAAGCCTGATAAACTTCGCCACCTGAAATATTTTGATTGTTAATTCCGATTGTTTCGGCTATTTTTGCTGGATTTTTGCTGGTTGATTTTTGAGCCTTGATGATTTCTGTTAACTCTTGAATAGCCTTGGCTAGTGCAGGATTATTTTGTGCAGAAGCGTTGGCTTGATTTCCTAACTCTTCGACCGCATCCTTAATTTCTGGATCTGTCTGCGTTACTTTTTCCACCTGAGCTATCAAAACAGCTACACCAATATCTTCTCGCTGTGTGGTAGGTAATACTGCCTGTTCTGCTGCGGCTGCTAAAGCCTCTGCCGTTTCAGGAGATTTCTTTGCCAGAACTTGCTTGGCCTTGTCATAAGCTGCATCAAAAGCTTTACCTATTGACCAATCGACGAATTTACTTCCCACGAAAACAAGCATGAGCGCACCAGCAGTCAACGGCTCCATGTACTACCTCTTCAGATGGTGTTGTCTTTATTAATACCACATGGTTGAGATTACAAATTCCTTAATTCAAGAAATTAAAACTGATAGCTATCGTTTCGGCTTGTGAATCATGCAGCGTTACACATTCTTAGGATTTGGTGGAATAGACTGAGGTTGTCTACGGAGTAGTGGCCCAACAGGCGGTTGCAGTCGATGTCACCCCGTAATGTGCCAAAAAGAAAACGGGGGTTGTCCCTTGTTCGCTGCAATGGTGCTTTCCTTATTCAAGACTCCAAACATTCCTACTGTCAGAGCATCATCTCATCAAAGAAGCAAAAAATTTTTGTAGTATATTTAGTCACATAATTCCGGTGAAGGTAGAACAGAAATTTTATTGCCCCAAAGTGGGTCAGGCACGGCAAATCGAGAGAGAATAGGTTTGATATCGAAAATTACCCTTTTCGCGCCCAATGCTATGTCTGATACTCCATATTCTCCCAGACGGGCATCCCCAAAAGCAAACGATGATACCGGATTTGATGATGCGGTAGAGTCATTAAAAAAATCTCTCTTAGCCCCAATTGAGCGGTATTTTGCCGCAACAGAGGATGAACAGGATGTCATTGCTTTGATGCTCGCCAATATTCGCGCACCCAGCACCCGGCGCGAATACCAGAAAGATTTGCGGAAATTTTTTGTGGCGATGACTGGTATTGAGCCGAATGTTGATAGCGTGTTGGAATTTCTGCACCTGACCGAGAAACGGGCGGTGGCGGTGGTGCTGAAATATAAGGCCAAGCTACTGGCTATTGGGTTGAAGGAAGCAACGGTCAACCGTCGCCTCAGCAGCATTAAATCGTTGGTGAAGTTTGCCCGCAAGTTAGGTGTGTGCAGCTACACGCTAGAAGATGTAGAGTTGGAAAAGGTAAAAGCGTATCGAGATACTACCGGGGTGGATGCTCAAAGCATCAACAGTGTAATCCAGCTAATTGAGCGCTCAACTGTTCACGGTCAAAGAGATTATGCGCTGTTGCGGCTGTTGTGGGAAAATTTACTGCGACGCAATGAGGTGAGTCAATTAAATATAAAAGACTTCGACCCACACGAAAGCAGATTGCGGATTTTGGGAAAAGGGCAAGGTACGAATGATGAATGGGTAAAACTGTCAGTAGCAACAGTTAATGCTATCTGTGATTGGTTGCAAGTTCGGGGCAATATCACCGCCTCCTCACCCCTATTTATCGCCCTTGATAACCGCAGTAAAGGGCATCGCCTCACTGGGGACGGCATCCGCAAAATTGTTGTCAATTATTTTGATGCAGCTGGTGTAAAAAAGTTAATGTCACCCCACCGCATCCGCCACAGTGGGATTACAACTCTTTTGGAAGCAACCCAAGGGGATGTGCGAAAGACGCAAAAAGTCAGCCGTCATGTCAAGCTGGATGTATTAATCCAGTATGACGATAACCGCAAACAAGGTCAGTCAGAGATGACAAATTTGTTGGCAGATATGATTGACTAAATGGATGCGTTAGCCAGGAAGTCACCCCCTGATTTGGCTACAAAAGCGATAACAGGCTTTGCTCAAATTGTGCGTGCGCCAACAACTCCTGAACAACTCCAACAGTGGCTAACTAACTGTTGCAGACAGTAGTAATCTGACTGCTTTTTGGTAGAGGCGATGACCTCCGGTCGGTCGGAGACCATCGTCTCCGGCGGGCGCACTCATGCGCTCCAAAATGATAGTGTCAAGGTAGTTATCTTTTCGGGATGGCACGCTCACTCAGTCGTGTCCAGTCCAGATTTACCTAGACATTACCTAGACATGAGCCAAACAGGGAAAAACAAGAAACTGGCATCTTTTAACTGCGACCAAAAGATGTGGGAGCAGTTTATTGCCCGTTGTAAGTCGAAAGGGACGACGGCAACAGCCACGCTGACCCAATTTATCGAATTTTACCTAGATGATATAGATAACCTTGATGCAATTGGTGGCAATGATTTAGATAAACGCCTCGACTCTAAGATTAAGGCAAGTGTTGAGGAGTACTTGGTTGCTGGTAACAATAGTCACCCCAGTCTTACGAATGAAACGATATTAGCTATTTGCTCACGACTTGATAAGCTCGAGTCACAGTTTTCAAGTGAATCTAGCAACGAAACCGGAGCAATCCATAATCTCGCCGATTTATCAGAAAAAATTGAGGGGATAACAGCCCGAATGACACAGTTTACCGAGGCGATTATTAAAATTCAAAATCATCTCAACAACCAACCGAGGCGGGGCAATAAATCGTACAACAACAATTCATCATTCATTGTGCATACTCCCCGAATGCAACCATTAACCGAAGAAGGTTTAGCTTCAAGACTTGGTGTAAGCGTAGAAACTATACACGAGCAGCGAAATAAGCTACACCCACCGCTTTTTGTGGCATGGTGCAAGGGCAAGGATAAATCGGGTATGGGGTGGGAATTTAACGAAAATACGGGATTATATCATCCGGTAAGTTAGTATTTTTATTAATTTTAAATACGCCTACACACTTGTTGATTTTTGGCATAACACCAGCTTAATTTCTCTCACGAGTGCTAGAATTTTTTTTGTTCAAAATAGCAGCTTTAAATATTAATATTATTGAAAGCGTAATAAATATTCTTTTTTACTTAGGAGATAGTTAGGCGATCGCTTTCTGCCTCACCACTCCTCAATCACATTTAGTCCTGATTATATTGTTGGTATAAAAGCTGTCTGTAGTATACTCGTCAAAGTTCTAAACACGTTTTCGTGCCACAAATACTACCTTAAGAGTACTTAATCGATTAGAATTACCTCATGTTGTTGCTCTCTCAAGTATTTTCATGAGTACCAGCCGCTATCCCCAGAATTGGAAAGAAATCGCCACCTCTATCAAAGAATCTTTTGATTGGCGCTGTACTAGATGCAATCGCGTTTGCCTGCGTCCTGGACAAAAGCCACCAGAGCTAACTTTATCCCAGCGCCGAGTCTATACACTTCAAGTACACCATTTTAATTTTGATCCTTCTGACAATCGCTTAGAAAATCTTGCCCCGTTATGTAGTGGCTGTCATCTTTACTACCATCGATTCCGACGAGGCAATATTTCTCCTGGTCAATTGTCATTGTTCAAATGAGTGATGCACGAACATTACAGAACCTTGATGAACGCACCCTGGCACTACATGAAGTGCGATGGCGTACTCGCTCTTTTCGGTGGCGATGGCAAATCTCTGCTTTGGGGACTTTGCCCAACTTATACTGTTACTTACAATATTCTGGAAATCAGAATTTTTTACACTTATACTTAATATAAATTGTATATTTAACAACAAGCTACTGTTGGCGGTTGTTAGTTAACTGTCAATTAACAACTATTGATATATACCAATGCTTTCGCCAGTATTTCAAACGTGTCTTCCCAGAGAAGAAATTTTAGCAGGGGAACTCTCCCCCGAATTATTCGCCGCCAAGTTGCGACTGGTTGTGGAAGGGAAAGCGCCGCAAGTCTACCAAGACCCTACAGCATTTTTCGCCAATACTTTTGCTACTGACGGTTTAAAAACTTTGATTTCGGAAGTATTTGGGCGTTTGGTAGGTGTTGCTGTCGGTTCTCCGATTATTCGGCTGGAAACCAGCTTTGGTGGTGGTAAAACCCACGACGAAATTGCTTTGTGGCACATTGCCAAAAACGGGCGAGCCATTTCTGGACTAGACCGTTTTGCTGACCTAAATTTAATTCCAGACCGACCCATTCAAGCAGCTGCGATCGCTTGCCAAGACCTTGATCCAGTTAACGGTGTTTACCATGCTGACACTGGCGTTACCACTTATACCCTTTGGGGAGAAATTGCTTATCAAATTAATGGTGTAGCAGGTTATAGCTTGCTTAAAGGTTCTGATGAACAGCGAGTCAGTCCAGGCACAGTGGTTTTAGAAAGGATAATCCAAGGGCAACCCACAGTCATTATCATCGACGAAATTGCCTCATACCTGAGAAAAGCCAAGGCTACTCTAGTTGGTAACAGCAACTTAGCCGGACAGGTAGTTGCTTTTTTATTCGCCCTCATGGATTTAGCAGCATCTTGTAATAATTTAGTATTTGTTTACACGCTGGCTTCCTCCACTGACAGTTTTGGCGAAGAAACCACCGAAATCCGGGAAACCATTTCCGCTACCGCTAGGCAAGAGCGGATCATTAAACCCAGCACTGATATTGAAATTTACAATATAGTTAAACAGAGGATGTTCAGCAGCATTGAAGCTAACGCTGCCAATAATGCTTCAAAAGAATATTTACAAACTTATAAAGCTAGTCGGATTAATTTACCAGATGGTTGCAAAGATGCACGCTATGCCGATAGTATCGAGCAGAGTTATCCCTTCCACCCGGAATTATTTAATCTGCTGACTAAAAAGATTGCCTCCATCCCAAACTTCCAACGCACCAGAGGCGCTTTGCGGTTATTTGCTGGAGTTATACGTTATCTGTGGGACGATACTACTGCATGGATACCGCTAATTCATTCTCACCACATTCCTGTTGGTATTGAGGAAGAAATCACCAGCGATTTAACTGCCCGTTTGGAACGTCCTTTGATGCGGATTACGATCCAAGCAGACATTTACAACAAAGATGGTAGAGAGGCACACGCTCAGTTACAAGATGCAGAATGGAAAGCTGCTGGTAAACCTCCCTTTTCAACCTGGGTAGCTCGGACTATTTTTTTGCATTCCATCACTCAAGGTATATCGGCAGGGATTCGTCGCGCCGAATTAAATTTATCTTTGTTGACACCAGGGCTAGAAATTGGTTTTGTTGATACTGCCTTAGAAAGGTTGAGTGAAGTTGCTTGGTACTTGGAAAATGATCCAATGACAACTTTGGCTCGTTTCAAGGAAGAACCATCAATCAATAAAATTATTGCCGAAGAAAAAGCTCAAGTTGGAATTACCGAGGCAAAGGATGATTTACGAAGTCGCCGCGATGCCATTTTTGCTAATAGACTACTCACCTTAGTTATTGCACCGGAATCACCAGCAGATGTGGATGATGTGTCCGATAGTATTGCCCTGTGTTTAATTGACTTTAACGAGGCGACTATTTCTGTAACTACCGAAGGGCCACCGCCAATGGTGGAGAAAATTTTTAATGAAACAGGTGAGTCGGGTAAATTCCGTACTTTTAGAAATCGTTTGTTATTTTTAGTCGCCAACAGGCAAGAATTAGAACGAGCAATTGACAATGCTAGGGAGTTTCGGGCTATTCAAAATATTCTAAATTCTCCTAATCGCTTGCAAGATTTATCAGAAAATCAGCAGAAACAACTCAAAGATAAAAAAGGTTCTCTTGATTTAGGGGTAAGAGTATCTTTAACAAATGCCTACCGCCATTTATTTTACCCTGCTAATGACCCAGTAAAAGCTCCCAAGGGTTTGATGCACTATACCCTTCCCGCCCAAGATTCTAGCGATGTGAAGGGTAAAAATAATCAACAAGATGTCATCTTAAAAGCACTGAAAGATTGTCAGAAAATTCGTACTGATGACGCACCATCCTACGCCCCTGCTTATATTTTGCAGAAGGTATGGCTGTCTGGGTTAAACCATTGGACAACTAAAGCATTAAAAGAAGCTTTCGCCAAAGATTTGAGTTTAAATATATTCGTCGATGCCGAAATCTCAAAGCTGCGAGATACCATCCGCCAGGGGTTGCAGACTGGTAACTGGGATATGAAAGTAGGAGAAAAGCTGTTTATTAAAACTGATGACGGTAAAATTACCCTACCCGACTCCATAGAATTTTCTGAGAGGATGGAACTGTACCGCCGGGGAATTCTGGAACCACCGAAACCGCGAGAAATTGAACTGAATGCTCAAGTCTTGTCCAGTACAGAATCGGTAAAACCTGTACGGATACGGTGGAAAGCATCGGGGGCTTTGACGATTAAGCTGTATCAAGATGGGAATTTGGTTGCAGGGGAGTTTCGCCCTAGTGATGAACATGAGACAGCGATCGCTAAAACCACAACTTTCAAAATTGTAGCTGACTACGGCAATGGCGAAGTAGAGGAGAGGGAAACTCCAGCAAGCATTTTAACCTACGGTACTGGTACACCCCGCACACCTAACGGGAGCGAAAAAATTGGCGATGACTGGAATGATTTATCTCTGTTTAAAGCTAAACCAGAAGAATTTGATTTGGAGGGAACACTTGATCGGGTGTTTAATGAATTAGGCGATCGCATTCAAGATCATCAAGTTCAGGGTATCTATTCGCTGGAAATCTCCGTTGGGCAAGTGATGGACTACCGCAAGTTGATGACGGCTTTCCCTATGTTGATCAAGCTACCTTTGCAAATCGACCAAACGGCAACTATTACTGTTAATGAACAGTTTATCCGGTTAGAGTACCAAGGGCCAGTTAAAGGATTTCAGAGTTTTCAGGGGGCTGTTAACACTTTGCTAAGTAGCCCGGATGTAAAAGCTGACGTGTCCCTGAAGCTCGTATTTGAATTTTCATCTCCAGTGCAACCAAACGGCGCAGAAATCAGTACTATCAAAGGTGCCCTTAATCGTAACCCGGTTGAACGGCTGAACTTGATGGCTAAAGTGACTTACTAAAGATGCAAGAGTTTCAACTGCGAGTGGTTCCTACAGATAATAATAACTTTGCCCTTGAGTTGTACCAGTGTGCCTATAAAAAGGCTGGAGAAAAAAAGCGTCCTTCTGCCAAAAGAATTGGGCGTTTAAAGGGCAATGCTTTAGTGCAGGCGAAACAGGCAATATTTAATTGCTTGAAAGGTAACAATTACGACCCAAAGACCCTAAGTCATAGTCGCCAGTCACCTTACGTTCTTGATGAAGAGTCGGGAGTAAACTTAGCACTGTTGTTTCAAGTATTGCAGCCCCTCTCTAAACCAGAACGCATTGCTAATATTACTGCTGGGATTACAGCGATGAGTAATGAGGAGTCCCATTACTGGTTTTCTAAAGTGAGTAATGGGCGGCGGAGTGCTGCATTAAAGGCTATTCGAGTATTGCTTGGTGATTAGTATTAATCACTATGCTATTGGCATTCGGCAGGGGAGACGATAGCGATCGCCCCTGCCGCGACGACTGCGAGAACTACTGCTACAATCCAAGCAATCATCGTTGGCACGCGGCTCCACATTGATAATGCTGCGTTCTCGCGGAAACCTTAATTGGTGGCACAGTTCGACTTCTGGTTGATAAAGCCCTGTGAACATCATCATAAAATCGTTCCCGGCTTGGTCGGCAGAATGAACATTGAGTATAATAACGCTGGGTTGAGCGATATCTTCATCCTCAACATAACGCTGAGTTCGACGTTCCTCTTCACTCAATGCTTCTTGTTGTAATCTACCAGCCGGAATCAATTCATGGCAGTGCAGGCAACCACCATAAGCATAAGGAAGTACAGGTCGAGTAGCAGTGAAAATATCTCCAACTTGCCTAGTTTGCTTATCAACAGGAACCTTAGCACCAATCTGAATTCCTGGAATCAGGTACTGATGCACCAGCGCGTTGAAAACTAGCCGGCTTTGCATCGAGTCCGCTGCCAAGAACAAGAAATCGGCATCTACTAGTAACTTTGCGATCGCTTCATCGACGATATTTCCTACAACCGCATCATAGCGGATGGAGGGATTAGCAAGTTTTGCAACCCGGCGGGCGACATGGACTTTATAAGCAGCCAATCGCTTGCCGAGTTTTTGCAACCACGGAATCGGCTGTTTGGTTAACCAAGTCATTGTGTTCCAAGGATTTGTGCCAACAATTCGGGGTCGATTAGTTAATTCAACGCGGTCAAAGTCGATGGCGACGATATGTCCAACTCCCAAGTGGGACAACCATTCATTAATTAGTGAACCTCCGCCGCCAAGTCCGATGATTCCCACCTTTAAATTGGCAAAAATTTCTTGTCCGACATCGCCAAACAAGCGTGCGTGGCGGTCGTACATGGGATTGGCGGCACACAGTCGGGGTTGGGGCGCAGGATAAAGTCGCCGAATATGCGAACCGATGACGGTCATGTGGTCGAGTTTAAAGCGACCAGAGGGAGTCCAGATATCCCCTGCTACCGCGTTTTTGGCAAATACTAGCGCTCCCACCGGGCCACCACGAGTAATATCGAGCAGCGCCGGATACCCTCGTTCATGGGATGCCATATCATCAGCAGAGAAACAAACTTCGTCTCTACCACCATGACAGTGTACGGCGAAGTAGCAGAGATTCTGTTCTGCACAGTAACCTGATATCTCAGCTACAAACTTTGCACTCAAAGCACGGTAGCCGCGAGTGCCAGGTACATAGTCAATCCTGTCTTGCGCTAGAAAAACTTCACGCGCCAGCAGGCGGATACCGCGAGAAGTTTCTACAATACCTGCTGCAATTACCGCACCATGCTCGTCACCATCACCAGGAAAAAGATGCTGATGAAGCTTTTGATAAAGCGGCTGATCAATTCTGAATTCAATAGGTTTGTTCATCGGCTTCTCAACCACGAAATAACCTTGGTTAACTTGGTTGCAGCCGTATCAATAGCTGGGTTCAATCGCTTGGAACGCCTCGATACTTGGATTGCTGGACGATTTCGCCAAGGGTTAGGCCCAGACAATCCATCGCCTTTGATTAGCCCACCATCAACCCGTCGCAACCCCCCATCAATAAAATGTGGGTACACATCTGCATGGGGATACTGAAAGGTAATCACAAAGCCTACCCAGCTAGTGGAAGGTATGTACTGTTCACCAATTAGCACATTATTGACGATGATGTATGCGCCTCCATTTGATTCTGCTTCTATATCAACAGGATGCTCTGGAAAGGCTTGCTTGATTTCTGCGATCGCCTGTTTAACTTCAGGTGTCATTGGTATCCCCTCCCTATGAGTTGTCATCGGGTGCAGTGGCGCGGAACTTTTGCCCTTCATGCAGGGTAATGGTTTCGCAGTCTCCAATTTGCTTGAGAGGAGAATTACCTTTGACCTCAAACAGCACGAAATCTTCCTGAATCGCTACGCCCTGTTTGATGGCAGTTTGCTTGATTTCCAAGCCCGTAGCCTTATGCTCTGAAAAGGTTACAGGGCGTTCGTTGACGTTGACAGTAATTGTTTTTGGCTTTTTCGCCAATAGTTCTGCATTTTGCGTAGATTCAATCTGCATATAAGACTCCTTGTAAATTTCATCTTGTGGTTTTGGAATGGGAGCATTGGGGAGTAGCAAATTTTGCACTCCCTAAAAACAAGTGGTTCGGAAAACAGACTATTTAGAGCCTTTGTGCTTAGTAGGGTCAACTAGTTTGTAACGCTGACCTGCTTGTGGAGTCGGAGGTAGAGGTTCACCTTTTGTTACAGTTCGTTCCTCTCCCGTTCCACCACCACGCGGCCCAGTAATCTCGTATTGACCTGAACGTTGTGCGATTTCGCCTGGTTTTTTCAGTTCATCAGACATAAGCCGTCCTCGTTTGTTTGATAATCGAACATTAGCTGGATATAAGCTAGCACATGGTTCATAAAACTAACAAGAGGAAGAGTAATTTTGTTGTCAAATCGGGCTAAGATTAGGTTGGGTGTTCGATTATCAAACAAAAGTTAGGTTCCAAGGAGAATGAATTACGCAGAACTAGGTCGCCGAATTCGCTTTGCCAGGGAAGAGGCTTCACTGTCTCAAGATGTTGTGGCACAGCATCTTGAACTGCCGCGTTCTGCTGTGTCTTTGATTGAGAGTGGCAAACGCAAGGTAGACAGTCTGGAACTCGAACGGTTTTCCCGTTTAGTTGGCAAGAGTATTCTGTTCTTTTTTGATGAAGAGTCTAGAGCAGTCGAGGCTAGTAATTTTGAGGAGGATGACCCAACTCAAATCCTTTTCAGTGCCAACCAAGTTGTTGACATATCGCCTGATAAGGAGCAAATTGATCGGTTTCGTCAGTTTCACCGCAACTTTGGGGATCTAGCTCGAAAGTTGAACCGTCTTTCTGAACCTTACTCAAGCGAACCTTTATACAACGTATTTAAGCCTACTCCAGCAGCAGCCAAGTGGATGGCAGCACAAGAACGTGCGCGACTGGGAATTCCAATTTCTAGCCCTATTAGAGATATTTGGGGAATTTTAGAAAGTGAAGGTGTCAGGGTGATGGCATGGAATCTTGTAACACCCAAACTAGGAGGATGTTTTATTTTTTCACCATTCCTTGGCTCTTTCGTTTTAGTGAAAAGAAATCTAGGGGATTATTCAACCAATAAGCTGAATTTTGTGTTGGCACATGAATATTGCCATCATTTGATTCATCGGCAGCAAAAAGGTATTACCTGTGACCCCAGCGGACATTACCGGAAACCAGAAGAGTACTTTGCTCAATGGTTTGCTGCTAATTTCCTGATGCCAGAAGAAGCAATAGTTCCACGGTTAACTACTTATCTAGAGAATTCTAACGGAGAGATTACTGCTGAAATTGTGATGCATTTGGCATTAGATTTTGGGGTTAGCTATAAAGCAATGCTGTATCGTATGGCTGATAAAAAAGTTGAATTAATTGAAAAAAGCGTCTATCAACAATTATCCAAAGAAAAACCAAAACAACTACTAGCTAAAATTGGTCGTTCTGTCCCTGGCTTAGAAAAAGTCAATCAATTTCCTGATGAGTACACAGAAATGGTATTCGAGGCATACCGTTTGGAACAAATTGGCTTAGGTAAGTTAGTTGAATTGTTAGAATTTTCTATAGAGGAAGCGAAATCTCAATTAAAAGCTAGAGATATTCCTCTCGATTTGGGAGTTGATTCGGATTCGGAATTGTTAAGCGACATTGAGAACGCTTAGAAATTTGGTGTGAGTTTGAATGGAAACAATAAAGTGAAAAAGGAAAATATTGACCCAGATTTATCGGCAATAATTTTTGATAACACTGTTCTGAGTAATTTTCCTCCGGCACAGATATTACACGTTCTCAGAAGGCTCTACGAGGGTAGAGCCTTTGTTGGTAGGGCAGTTCGACGAGAGATTCAAGTTGGAACTGCAAGTCCCTGTAATTCTGCTTATTTGCGTAGCCGTGCCAAGTTGCAGGCAGTTAATCAAGCTTTCCAGGAAGGCTGGATGCGATCGCCGGATGACGAGGTTAACCCAAAAGATGAAGTGGTAGAGTTACGCTTGTCGATGGAATATAGAAAGGGTTTTAGCCCAGGAGCATCAGAAGCGATGGCTATCGCCCGCAACCGTAATTGGGTTTTTGCTTCGGATGATGGTACAGCTAAACGATTTGCCAGAGAACGAGGTATTCGAGTTACTGGAACTTTAGGTATTTTAGCTAAGGCGGTTAAAAGCAATGTTCTCTGCTCGTCTGTTGCTAACAATATTCATGCTCAGTTGATTAAAGAAGGTTATAACTTTCATATTCGGACTTATGGTTGGTAATAAAAATGTCTGATTCAACTTCTAAACGCCCCGATGTTTTTATTGAAAAAATGATGCCTGTGCAGGTATTAAACGAGCAAGTTAATTTTGAACACGGGGGAAATCCATTTAAAGGATTACATCGCTGGTATTCGCGTAAGCCTTTATCTTTTAGCCGCGCCAGTGTGTTGGCTTCTTTATTACCAGCAGATATCACAATGCAAGAGTTTGAATATTTGCTGGGGTTAGTACCGGGGAAGGAGGTAAAGCTATATAAAACACCGCCTAATTCTGTGCAAATTAAGAAGGTGCAGGATTATTGTGAGAAGGTTTGGGGAACTCGCACACCGACTGTATTAGATGCGTTTGCAGGTGGTGGAAGTATACCTTTTGAGGCGGCGAGATATGGGTTAAATGTGCTGGCTTCTGATTTAAATCCTGTGGCGGTGGTGACGATGAAGGCGGCGATGGAATATCCGCTAAAGTTTGGCCCAGATTTGCAGCATGATATTGATAAATGGGTGAAGTGGGTAGGTGATGAAGCGGAGAAAAGGTTAGCTGAATTTTTCCCTTCCTTACCTGGGGAAACTGTGCAGAATTATTTATGGGCGCATACGGTTGTTTGTCCAAGTTGTAAATCGGTTGTTCCGCTTAGTCCAAATTGGTAGTTAAGTAAAACTAGCAATTATGCAGGTAAAGGACAAGCTAGAAAAGTTACAAGTGATTGGTATGCAGTAAAGCCAATCCCTAGTCCAGAAAATAAACGAGTTGATTTTGAATTGGTTAAGGGTAGGAAGGTAAAGGGGGCAACTATTCAAACAGATGATGGGGAATATGATCCAGATACTAAGAATAGCATTAGTAGAGGTGTTGGTAAATGTCCTAATTGTAATAGTGTAATTGAAGATGAAACTATAAAAGCTTATGCTCAATCAAATGGATTAGGGCATCAATTATATGCAGTAGCTTACCGTAAAAGTAGTAGTTCATTAGAATTTAGAACACCTACAGCTATAGATAATGAAGCTATAGAAAAAGCATATTCTTTTTTATTAAATAAAATTAATGAATGGGAATTATCTGGTTTTATGCCAAATCAGGAAATACCTGAAAATACCCACAGGGGGCCAGATATGTATCTCTATGGTATTTATAAATGGTATGAGATGTTTAACTCGCGTCAACTTTTAAGTCTTGTAACTTATGTAGAAATTATCGATAAAGCAAAATCTCTAATTCTGAATGAATATGAGCATGACAAAGCAGAGGCAATTGTAACTTATTTATCCTTAGTATTTGACCGATGTGCCGATACAAATTGTAGATTAAATCACTGGGATGCTTCAAGAGCAGGTGCTAAAAGAGCATCAGCACAACACGCATTAAATTTAATGTGGAATTATCCAGAATTAAGTGGTAATGGCGAACTATGGTGGTCATGTGCTGATGCGTTTACATCTGATTATTATAGTATTTGTACTTTATTAGGAACTAAACTTAGCTCTCAAAGTTTGCCAGGAATTGAAGAAGTAAACAAAAAAAATATTCAAATTGTTGCAGCATCAGCCGATAATTTAGCTCACATTTCTGATAAATATATTGATGCAATTATTACTGACCCTCCATATTATGATTCTATTCGTTATAGTGAAATTTCAGACTTTTTTTATGTGTGGCTTCGGACAAATCTATTAAGTATCTTTCCTGAATTATTCTTGAACGAACTAACTGATAAAGACAGAGAAGCGATCGCCAATCCAGGACGCTTCCGTAACATGGGAGTATCACCAGAAGAACTCGCCAACCAAGACTATGAAGCAAAAATGGCTATGGCGTTCGCCGAATACCACCGAGTCCTCCGCGACGACGGCGTAATGACAGTACAATTCAACCACAAAGACTCCGGCGCGTGGGATGTCTTAGCCAAATCCCTCATCGATGCTGGTTTCGAGATTACCGCATCATGGGCAGTCAGTACCGAAAACCCGCAAAACTTGCACCAAGCACAGAAAAACGCAGTTTCCAGCACCGTGCTTTTAGTATGCCGCAAACGCGATCCAAATGCCGAACAAGCTTGGTGGGATGACGTGCGAATTGACGTGCGAAATATCGTCTTTGAAAAAGCACCAGAACTCGAAAAATGCTTAACTGAAGATTCGCGTCCTGCTGCTGATAGAGTAGCAGATCCGCAACGCCGCATTAAACCCCCTGGTATTAACTTGTGCTTAAGTGCTTTCGGTTCTGCTTTGAGTGTGTTTACCAAATATAGTTCCATTCTCGACAGCGCCGGGAATCCAGTTGAACCCAAAGCAGCATTTGAAGAAGTACGCCAAGCAGTAGTCGAATACCGATTGCAAAATTTATTAGAAGGTAAAGACTTCAACGGTATCGACCCCTTAACCCAATGGTACATCTTGGCATGGGATACCTTTGAAGCGCGAGAATTCCCCTTCGATGAAGCGAGACAACTGGCTTTAGCAGTGGGTGGTTTTGATGTCTCCGATTTAGTCAAAAAACACAAACTCCTCGATTCTGGAAGCGGTTACTGTAAATTACTCACCCCGCAACAACGCCTGAAAAAACGCGCCTTCTCCGTCACTGATACTGAATTTTCTGCCAGATATTTAGTTGATGGACTCCACGCCATTATCGCCCTTTACCAAGAGGAAGAAAATACAGAACCAGTCCGCAGATTTATGAAAAATACAGGCTTAGTTAGCAACGATTTATTTATGCGGACATTTGAAGTAGCATTGAAAGTAATTCCGCGCATTGGTGATGAAAAGAAACGCCTGACTGAAGAAAAAGCGTTATTAGATTTGTGGTTGGCTATGGATGAAATCAAAGCTAAAGTGTCTTATGTGCAACCTGAGCTATCTTTAAATTATGGACAAATGAGTTTGAATTTAGAGACTGATGATTGAGGGCTGTTGACCGTTAACAGACAACTGTCATAATTAATTAATGGAGGAAATAAAAAATGAATCAATATGATTTTAGTGTAGAGCTAAAATCTACAGGTCAAGCTGAGGCGTTAAAAGATTTAGAACTGGCGAAAAAAACAGCAGAAAGCAGAGGAATTCCATCAGAACACCCATCTAACAAAGAAATCGAATCTGTATCTATCCCATTAGAAATATCCGCTAAAATCAATCAGGAGATATTAGACCTGTCAGGAGTTGTCAGAATATCTAGAAGTAGCGGGATGTCTTTCAGATTTTATGAAGTTCCAGATGGCAAAGAGAAATTGATTCAAGAATGGTTTGATGCTTGTCAGCAAAATTTATCGGATAAAGTTTCTAAATTAATTATCCAATCTTAACAAAAGCTATATCATGACTTTCTTTGCTAACAATCATCAATCATCAGTCAACTAATAATTATAGGAGATAATCAAACATGAAGGTTAGAGGCATAAAACGTGGTCAAAATATTGAAATTCTAGAACAACTTAATAATATTCCCGATGGGACAGAAATAATCATAGACGTAGAAATTGTTACCAATCAAATTACAGAACTACAACCACCATTAACAGACTCCGAGAGACTAGCTAGACTAAATCTATTATTTGGGGCTTGGAAGAATCAACCGGAATTAACAGAAGTATTTACAGAAATTGACGAACAGCGCCATACTTATCAAGGCAGAACTTTAGACTCACTTGATAATCGGGATGACGGCTAATGTATCTACTAGATACCAACATTTGTATTGCACTGCTGAACGAAAATCCCCAAGCTGTTACTAAATTTAATCGCTTTTTCAGCCAGTGCTATCTCTCTATTATTGTAGTTTCAGAACTATATAAAGGCGTTTATTGTTCCCAACAGGTAGCCAAGAATCTAGAAATATTAGCACAGTTTACTGAACTCCTACCAGTAGAACCTTTTGAAATAGAAGCAGCTATCGAATTTGGCAAGATTCAAAGCGAACTCAGAAAAATTGGGAAACCAACCGGAGAATTTGATGCTTTGATTGCTGCTGTAGCTCGTTCTCGTGACGATATTCTTGTTACTAACAATATTAAAGATTTTATCAATATCCCCAACTTAAAATTAGATAACTGGTTAGAAAGTTGAAAAACCTGCGTGAATATCCCTGGAAAATTAGTTACACCAGCAACACCCACAACACCATCACTGATTTCTACATTCCTGCTTTGGAGTGTGCCATTCAATATGACCGGAAAGCAGGTTTTTTTAGCAGTGCTATCCTGAGTAAAGTTGCACGGGGTTTAGGTGCAATGCTGCACAACAAAGGGCGAATGCGGTTAATCATGGGTTGTCAGTTTAGCCCCCAAGATTTACAAGCAATTCAACAGGGATACGAACTGCGAGACGCATTGCTATCTCGTCTAGACGCAGACTTAAAACCACCAGAAAGTTTTGCCCAACTCAAACACTTAGAAATTCTCAGTTGGTTGATTCAAAACCAATATCTCGATATTAAAATTGCTATTCCTCTCAAAGAAAATGGACTACCAGAAGATAGTACACAGCAACTAGACCCACAGCATATATTTCACGAAAAAGTTGGCATTTTTACTGATAGCAAGGGCGAGAAATTAGCATTTAACGGTTCCAATAACGAATCTATCGGTGGCTGGGAGAGGAATGTAGAATCCTTTCATGTTTATTGTTCTTGGGAGGGAGGAAGGGAACTAGATAGAGTTGAAGAAGAAGTAGCGAGATTTGAGCAACTTTGGTATGACGTATCGCCTAACGTGCGAGTTTTTGAAGTTCCCGAAGCGGTACAGAAAAAGCTGTTGCGTTACGCAAAATCTACTAAACCTGATTGGAATGCCCAAGCTGAATTTGACTCTAGACCTCTAAAAAAAATAGAATTAACTGAACCAGAACCAGAAGCACAACCAGAACCGGAATTAAAACCAGACCCTTCAGCTATTTCTACAGAAGTAAGAGAACAAGAACGGTTGGCATTTACTCAACTTGCCAATATTCATGAACATCCCGGCTGCTTGGACTTTTGTTTAAAATCAATTCCCATTCACCCCTGGCCACACCAAATTAAAATCCTGCGCCGCGTTGCTCAAAATTTTCCCCAAAGTTTTCTCATCGCGGACGAAGTTGGTTTAGGTAAGACAATTGAAACTGGTTTAATTCTGCGTTATCTGCTGTTGTCCAAAAAAGTGAAGCGGGTACTGATTTTAGCACCTGCTAGCGTCCAACCCCAATGGCAAGAAGAACTACGGGAAAAATTCAATCTGCATTTCTGGAGTTATACATCTACGGAATTTAAAGACCCTTACAAGCGGACTATCCCCGCAGTAGCTAATCCCTGGAATACTCAAGATTTAATCCTGGCTTCTTCTCATTTAGTACGAAGAACTGACAGAATGCACCAGCTACTATCGGCAGAACCTTGGGATTTAGTAATTTTAGACGAAGCACATCATGCACGCCGCAAAAGTCCCCAAGACCGCAAGGAAACGCCTAATCGCTTGTTACAGTTAATGGCACAGCTGAAGGAGAAGACAAAATCCCTGATTCTTCTCTCAGCAACTCCCATGCAAATTGATGCCATAGAAGTTTTCGACTTGTTAAACCTGCTGGGATTGCAAGGGCATTGGAGTTATGGCGATAACTTCTGCTATTATTTCGCCTCGCTACAAGGTGCTGTCAAGCAGGAAGTCATGAATTTTTGGCAAGTCATGTCTAGCGATTATTTTCAGCGTGGTGGACAACCTTGTTCTAGATTAGAGCAGTTTTTGAGTAAGAGCGATCGCATTCTTGCTTACAAGATGCAGGATACTTGGCAACGGGGAAAGAAAATCTCCAATCACAAACAACTATTGGCAGATGAAGACTTTATCGACACCTCACGCCAATACTTGACAGTGAACACGCCCCTAAAAGACTTGATGTTCCGCCACACCCGCGACACTCTCCGACAATACTATCAAAGGGGATTGTTAGAGCGGGATATTCCTACTAGAGTTGTGCAGGATAATGCTATTACGCTGGAACCACAACGGGAAGTACCGCTTTATGTAGCTGTCAGCGACTATGTACGTCACTTTTACCGACTGGCACAAATAGATCAGCGTTCTTGTTTGGGTTTTTTGATGACCCTTTACCGTAAACGTTTGACCAGTTCATTTTATGCTATCAAGTCATCTCTACAACGTCGTTTGGATTATTTATTAACTCAACAGGGAAGCGTTTTAAGTGACGACGATTTAGTAGATGTGGATAATGAGGATGATGCAGTGATTGCTGGGCTGGAATCTTTCTTTGAACCAGTAGACCCCCAGGAAATTCAATATCTTGAAGAATTACTACGTCAATTTGAAAACACTGGGGAAGATAGCAAGCTTTCTCGCTTTATTCAGATTTTACGCCAAGAATTAACTGACCGAGAAAGTGCGATCGTTTTCACCCAGTACACTGACACGATGGACTATCTACGGGATACATTGAAGGAGTTGTACGGTAGCCAAGTAGCTTGTTATTCAGGTCGTGGTGGGGAACTGTACCAGAATGGGGAGTGGTGTTTAGTACCCAAGGAAGAAATTAAACGCCGATTTCGCCAAGATGAAATCAAAATTCTCCTTTGTACTGAGTCTGCTTCTGAGGGGTTGAATTTACAAAATTGCGGCGTGTTGATTAATTATGATATGCCTTGGAATCCGATGCGGGTCGAACAGCGCATTGGGAGAATTGACCGCATTGGACAAAGATACCCGACTGTGCGGATTCACAATTTTTATTATGATGGCACTGTAGAAGCAAAGGTTTATCGAAAATTGCGCGATCGCATTAATGCCTTTGCCACTGTTGTTGGTAATCTTCAGCCTATTCTAGCCCAAGTCCCTACCTTTATTGAACGGGCTGTTATGAGTGCTGATCCAGAAGAAGAGGATGTTTTAATGTCTCAATTCGATTCTGTGTTAGACAGCCCACCACCTCGTCTCGCAATTGAAGAAATGGTAGCAATGGATTTAGAAGCTGACTTAGTAGAAATTCAAAAACCAATCACCTCTACCCTTTTTACGCCAGAAACTATTGAGCAGTTATTCACCGACTCAGCAATTTTAAAAGCCAGTGGCGTGCAGTTTGAGAGAAGGAGTGAAGGTACTTGGCAACTGAATTACAAAGGGCAGAATTACATGGTTACTTTTTACCCTAATATTTTTGATGAGATGTCTTCACTACGTTTAATGAATTTTGGCGATCCCTTGTTTGAAAAAATGCTACAAACCATTAATTTTTGAGCCTACAGTTTTAACATTTATATTCCTGGCGTAGTAGAGTATGGGGTGTAAATTTAACGAAAACACGGGATTATATCATCCCATAATTTAGTATTTTTATGATTTTCAAATCTTCTCAAAACGAACCGTGAAAAACTTGATTATCCCGTGGAATATTGATATTTTGAGCCTTACTTAAAAAGGATTTTAAAAGCAATATCTCTCGGTGACTGCTTCAACACTTGCAGATAAGCAACAGCATCATCCCGTCGGCGGAATCTTTTCACAACAATATTTTCTTGATTGGGAATATCACGGACAATACACCACGGTTTTAATTGCTCAGAATAAGTCATATTTTCCTTCTTAAAAATGCTGTAAAATAACCATGCTATGTGCTTTTAAATCGCCAAATTTTACCTTAAACGAGGAGGTATACTCAAAGACAGGTCAAATTGATATTGACAATTAAAATTATGTGTGTATTAGATTGATTTGACAGATATATAGCGTTCCGACTGGAATGAAATATTGTGTACTGAGTCTGAAAACCTTGCAGGGCAAAGCTTTTGTTTTAAAAAACTTTCAGTAATCAAACCAGATTGCTATATGTAAAATAAAAATGTTATTGAGATCAAGGCGAATGAGTCAGACATAGCAATTGCCAAATTTGTTCGGGAACTTCTTCAAAATGTTCAAGTAAAAAGTCCATGAATGCCAAATGTCGTAAATCATTACGCTGAGGATAGCGTCTAAACTTACCTTGCTTAAACCAACCTCTGACCGTAGAATCAGAACGACAGCATATTAAGGCAATTTGTTCATAACTCACATCCCATTTGGCATAAAATTCTTCTGGTTTCATACCAAATTCCCAGTGACTGTAGAGTGAAATTAGATGAATTTCTCTTGCACCTAAAATCCGGGGGTTAGACATTGATACACCTCAAATATGTAAATATTGGAACTCATTTTTTACATCAGGTATTTATCAATCACAGAGTTTATAGACACACAAATCAAACCCAATTAAGCGGGTTTTAAACTCTTGATTCACTCTCAATCTGCGTAAGCAGATATAGTTAAAATAGTTCCGTTATTTATAATGGCTAGAATACCGATTCAGGAATAGCCATAAATAGTGGATAGGGTGTAATACGCTTGGGTTAAGCCTTTTTCTCCCCCTGCTTCCCCTGCTCAAGAACAGCCCGCCCTAACAGATAAATGTCCTTAACTAAACGGTATTGGGATAGAGCGGGGATAGTGCTTCGGATCAAAAACGAAATGCCCTTTAACCACATTTTTGCACGAGCTATACTGTGAGGAGGGCAATTGAGTTTTTGACAAATCTTCTCAGAATAGCTTGACTGCAAATCCAACTTCAGTCGTACTGGGCAAGTTGGGATAGTTCACCAGCTATTTGATGTTTTAATATCTATAACAACTGGAATAGGACTGAGAAACTTTTGGGCAGCAGCAACCATACAATTGTGTAATATATGGCTAACTTGGTCAACTTCAGTCTCTGGACATTCCAGTACAATTTCATCATGCCTTACACAGATGAGTTTTGTTTTGAATTTAGCTAATGGATTTGAAAGTTTTACCATAGCTAATTTGTTGATGTCGGCATTTAAACCTTGTACTGGATGGTTAAATAGCTCTGATAGTCGGGGCTTGTTTACCCATCTCCGTCGTCTATTTGCTAGTGTACGACTTTCCTTAATGCCTTGGATGTATTTACGTTTGATGTTTTCATGCCACCTAGCTATTCCAGGATAAGCTTCAAAGAATCGTTTTCTGAAAGCTTTTGCTTGCTCTAATGTCATTGCCACCCCATATTTTACTTGGGCGTAAATTTGGAGTTTGGCAGCGCCCATACCGAAAATTAATCCAAAGTTTATTGCTTTTGCTAGTCTGCGGTCTTCTTCAGTCACTTCATTGATATATTTTCCAGTTACTAGAGATGCTGTTAATCGATGTAAGTCAGCCCCCTGGCGATAGACTTGGCACATCTTTGTATCACCACTAAGCCGAGCCATAATTCGTAGTTCAATTTGGGAGTAATCGGCTTTGATAATTTTATAGCCAGGGGCAGCAATAAAGCAGCTACGGGCAGCTTCATCACGAGGAATATTTTGTAGAGGTGGTTTGCGGCAAGAAAATCTACCGGATTTTGCCCCTAATTGATAATAGTTGGGATGAATTCTCCCAGTTTTGGGGTGGATATGCTGGGGTAGTTTCTCGGTAAAAGTGCCGATAATTTTAGATAGACGGCGGTAATCTAGCAATGCTTGAATTATGGGATACTGTGCAGCTAAAGAAACTAATTTACTTTGATTAGTTGAGTTAATTTTGATACCAATAGCTTGTAGAGCAGCCAAAACTTGCTGAGGTGAATTTGGGTTTACTGCATCTGTCAGTTCTGGCAGCAATGACATCTGAGAGCTAGTAATATGGAGTTGCTTGAGTTGGTTTAAAGCATCTGTTTTTTCAGCTTCTAGTTTTGTACCTAGTATCTGCCATCGAGACAAGTCAAATAGCATTCCGTTAAGTTCCATTTGAGCTACAACAGGCATACACTGAAATTCCAGTCGGGCAATTTTGAGTAACTTTGCCTGGTTTAACTTCTTGAGGAGAATTGGGTAAAGGTCAAGTAATATGGCAGCATCTACGGCAGCATAGTGCAATTGAACCTTGGTAAGAGGTTTACACCAATCACTGATTTGTTGAGTTTTATCTAGTTGAAGGTGTAGTAGCTTTTTAACTATATTTTGTAAGGATGAGCTTGTTTTTAATCCTGCGGTTAGAACTTTATAAGCAAGTTGGGTATCAAAGAATTGACCAGAGGGTTGAAGTCCTGCGAGGGTGAGAAATTGCCAGTCGAACTTGGCATTATGTGCAATTTTGACAGCAGAGTTACAAAGCAGTTTTTTGAGTAGTGGGCGATCGCTTTTGGGAATAGCTGGTAAATCTATCAGCACTACCGGATGGTTTGGTGCAGCTATTTGAATCAGTCTAATAGAATCAGTTAGAGGGTCAAGTCCTGTTGTTTCACAATCTATGGCTAAAATTTCTGCCTGAAACAGAGGTTGGAGAGCCGAATTAAGAATTGAAACATTGGAAACAAGAGTATATTGTGGGGTATAAATACTGGTGTTATTTGTATTTACTAAGCCTGTATTCATAATAAATTAAATTTGAATTTGTCACCTGGAAGCGATAGCTTGTATATCTAGCAACTTCAAATTAGTTTTATACAAAGATTTGAAAAACTATGAAAGAGAGGTAATACTATCGATATTCCTCTCTTTATATGATTAACTGACTTTACGCTTATCTGTTTTTGCGATGTTAGAATGCTGAATATTCTCTTGAGCAGATGTAAAAGCAGTAGGAGCCAATTCTCTAATAATGGGTGTGACAATTTCTGGTGCCAGTTCTAAACGATGCTTAATCTGTGCTTGCAACCAGGCTAAAGGAACACTTTTACTGTTGACTTTTTGTTTGATAATTAAGTCAGGATTGGATGTTGAAGCTTTTTTTATGGCAGTGGCAATTTTTCTGGCTGTTCGTAAATCAATTTTGTCTACATCAATGCTAATAAAGTTGTCTGGTTGAGGTTCTGGTTTTGATGTAATATGGTTAGTTGATTGATTTTGATTTTCCAACTTGAGAGATTTCTTAATATCAATATATTCCAAGTGTGATTGTTCAGATGTTGTGTTGTTGGTATGGGATTCGATATTGAGCGTAAATTTCTGCCACAGATGGACTATTCCCACAACGAAATCAACGAGTATCACAACGGTATAGAAGGCTGTAATTCCAATGATGAGATGATTTAAAATTTCTTGAATTTCTTGAGTATTCATGATGACTAACTTGAAAATTTATGTTCATAATGAAAGAAGCGATCACTTACATTTAACAGAAAAATCCTCAGATGAAAAGTTGAATAGACTGAGGATTTTTTGAAAATTCAGAACAAGCTAATTTGCACAGTTGAATTTGATGAAGGTTTAGGAGTTGGAGTGCTTTGGGTCGAGTCTAAGTTAGACTTGGTATTGACATGACGCTTACCCCATCCCTCTTGTGCTGCGTGTTTAACTATGCTGCGTCGAATTGACCTGCTAAGATAGTTGAATTCATTTTTTACCTGATTAAAATGAATGATGCGATTATTGCTGGCATTGTTCGTATCACCATCACCTATAAATTCATAAAAACTCTTGCAACCCTTTGGTAATTTATCGTATTTGGTTAAAACTTCATTACCTACCCAAAGATAAAGGTCAGCGTAGTCTCTATGCAGAGAAGCTTCGTAAGTTGCTGGCATCATGTAGGTAAGAACTTCTGTGGCTGTGCTGGAAACACCAACCCGACCCTGTTCGTATTCAGTGAAGATAAGTTCTAATCGCTCCTGAATACAAGCAAACTTCAGCCATTGGGGAATCGTATCACTCCAAGGACTGCGATGAATTACCAATGGCCCTGCAAGATAGCGAACATGGTGTAGGGAAAATTCAGCTATTTCCAAAAGACTTGCTAATAATTCTTTTGGTGTATTTAAACTTGCCATAATTTGTAGCATTTTTCGGGTGTTCTTTGGCAGTTTGGTACTATTAGCATTACTGATTTCTGCCATTATTTCTAGTGAAATTAAATTCATTTGCTCCATTTCTCATCTCGATATGAGCGCATCACCAAAAATAGCCAATCGGCTAAAAAATTAATGTCCAATAGGTGAAGGCTGATACTAGATAAATTTTTTTATGCTGGCATTGCTACAGGTTTTTTAGGTAATGCCAATGAATAATGAACCCACAATTAACCAAAATCTTGATACTGACGACAGTAGTAATTATCAGTCTGGCAGTGGCTATCAATCTTTATGTTACGGTGTTGAGCAATTAAGTTCTGGAGATAGTAGTAATCCCTTGCAAGCAGACCAATTTAGGGATGGTTATCAAGAGAATATTTTTGAAATCAATCTTGGGGATACACCTTACACTGAATCGGCTGCTAATCCCAATCCTCAATTACCAGGATATGGCTCTGGCTCAGGTTACAAGTCTAAGAAAAGTCAACGGTCAGCAGAAGAGGAGCTAGAGTTATAAGTCATATTTTCACTCTCTTCCTATACCCCATAAGCAACAATTAATTGGGTTTTTATTCAATAAATAACTTTGCTTAGTGGGGTGTAGTTGCTGTCATTTTTAAACCTGAAATTATGAAGATACCAAAAGCATGGATATCTCTTCTGGTTGTCATTGCTTGTATTATTTATAGTATCGCCGCACAAGCTACAATCAACACATTTGGTGATGGCAATTTACCGACTCGAATTGTAGAAGTTGCAAATCCTCAGTCTCGACTACCTGCTACTAAAGTTTTGTTGCCAGACTGGAGCCGCATTTCTCTGGCCCAGCTACCAGGTATCAGTCAATCCGGTGCAATTGATGGCAGTCCCTACAGTCAAACACTAGGTTATGACCTGAGTCGCACTTGGAATGTGGGTATGACTCCTGACCAATATTTGAAGTTAGGAGATATCAGTGAAGCATTACAGGCAGAGGAGTTTTCTTTACAGGCGATCCAGGCGATCGCTCTGGGCACACAACCAGAGGCGAACGCAGACATTAAAAGTATAGATTTTAACAAAATTGCCTTGAGTGAATTTCCCTTGATTGGGGAGCAGACATTGATCCATTTGGCTCAGGTTGTTCCCGAATTAGCTAAGACACAAGTAAACAATATTACACCTGTTGCAACCTTACTAAAATCAAAGGGAATTGCTGCATCTAATTTAACACTAGCTCAGGTACTAACACAGTATGAAGTTGGGCAAATGAAGCTGGGAGAAATCGACTTGTCAGAGTTTTCTATCTCTTCAATTCCTAACTTAGATGCAGTACAGCTACAACAATTTACAGGTTGGATGAATAGCAATGTTTCGGATATTCCTGGTTTGGGACGAGTACCTTTAGGATTAATGCCTAATCCCATCACTGAAATTGGTAGCTTGGTAATGCGGATTGATGTAGTTCATGGGCCAGCAGAAAACCGCCGTAACAATACGATTTCTGGTTCAGACGTGCAAGGGTTTTCTGTGCCTTGTACTGTAAAAGACTGCGCTTATTTAGAATTGGATGATTTGGAAAATGCAGGTCGTAGCGATCGCAGTAAGTTGGAAGGTAAGCAGTGGATTTCCGGTAAATACCAAGAAGTCGAGGGCGGGCGGGGTATCCTGAAAGCAGTGAACAACGGTCGGGAACCAACAGGACGGCTACCGTTTGGTAAAGCTTTTAAGGTGGTGGTAATGGAGCCGGATGAAACTACTGATACGGTAGATACGGCTTTGTTCTTTCGGTTTTGTGCTTGGCGAATGGGTTGTACACCTTACTTTATCGGGCCTGTTCCTTTTTTCAGCTACAAGGTTAACTCCCTGATATTTGTAGGCAATTTGAGTGAACAGAGGACAAATACTACGTCTTTACCAACCGGAGCTACAAGAGAGCCTAAAGCTAAGACTACCAACGGTACTGGAGTAAGAGAGAAGATTAATCCATGCGCGTTCAGTAATGCTAGTCAATCGATAACAGGTCAATCATTCTCTGGTATTGATTTGCGATCGCTCTCAAATGCAATTGCGGAAATTGAGAGCGCTGGTAGCGGGGATTACAAAGCAGTTGGCATACATACCTGTGCGGATGGGGGTTTAAATTGTGGTCGCGCTCTCGGTCGCTACCAGTTCATGAGTTATAACCCTTATGCAGTGCAGTTAATTGCTGCCAAGCCTGGAGGTCAAGAGTTCCTGAGTCAAGTGGAGCAAGGGCATCAACCAACAGAGGCTGAACTATTTGAGTTTTTTCCTCCAGCTGACCAAGATAGGGCGTTTATGGCTGATATGGCTAACAAAATTCAAGTGACACAAGAGCAAATCGATCCGGCTACAGGACAGCCATTTACGGGCGATCGCCTAATTGAACGAGTGGCTCAAAAGCACTTTGGTGGTGATTACAGCAAAGTTGATGGAAATGGCTCAGATGCCCTCGGTCGCCTCAGTCTCAAAGATTACGGCAAAACCGCTTTAGCTAGTTATCGCAATGGTAATAGCGATAATGGAACGCTGACCTGTTCTCCTAATGTAAATTCTAGCTACATCAGCACTGCTAAAAATACTCAAAATGGTAGGTAGAGTATGACAGATTTATCTAAAACCTCTATTACCTCACCCCATGAGATAAAAGAAATACTGGATACTGATACCAATTCAAAAATACACTTTGGGCAAACAGCGGAAGGAAAGGGAGTTTATTCTCCCTCCGCCTCCCCTACTCAGTCTCAACCACTGAAGGCAACTGCATATCAATTACCAGCACCGACTATGAGGGTACGCTACTGGGTTCATTGGTTTCGCATTGGTTTGGGCATTTTTTTGTTGCTGTCGATTCTCATGGGCTTAGGGGGCTGTAGCTTAAATGCGGCAACCGTTACTTGGAACAAAGCTGCTAATGTTGTGCCTGCTACAGTCGTTGAACAGGTGATTGTAGAAAATACAGAGTTAAATGCCAAAGTATCTGCTAAAAATATACTGGCTTGGAGTGTGGAAGGAAAAGACGGCAGGTTCGCAGTTTTCAACTTGAATATGCCTGATGTCTGTGGTGCTTTGGGATGTCTGTATACTGGTTACTGGCTCAGAAAGGACAAACCAATTACTCAGGTATTCTTGAGTTACTTGAATCCCAATCTGCCACCAGGTAAACATTTGTTGTCAGTGGGAGAGAACCGAGGTCAGGCATTACCGTGTATTAAAGTACTGCAAACCGAGCAAGAGCAGCTACGTCAATTGAATTTTTGTTTCAATGGCACTGGCTATCAACTTGCTGATAGTCAGCTTTTTACTAATAGTAAAAATTTCCAAAGTTGATCAATCAAAATCTAGAATAAAACTCTGCCATAGTCTTCTTGGCTACGGCAGGGTATTTTCATCTAAAACCTCTAGGAAATTCCCATTAAATCGGTATCTAGGTCAATGGTGGATGAAGAGTGCTGTACATGGATAGCGGGGCGTTTAGCCCGTGTTCAGTTAAAAGACCGCACACAAGTGGAGCAACTGCTGTGTGGGGTATATACCAAGTACATAAGTACTGAGTGACTTTTAATCTACTCAGGACTCAGGACTCATGACTCAGCACTAAGTAGTGGGTAGTTTACCAGTACAGACGCTATAGTTGCATTGGACTATTCCTCATCATCCAGTTCATCGTCTTCTTCCTCAAAATCATCATCGTCTAACTCAGCTTCCAAATCGTCGGTTTCATCGAGGAAGTCATCATCGTCAATAAGTTGAATTTTGCGAGGTGGCTTGGCTGCTGGTTTGGATTTACGAACGCTTTGAGTTTTGTTCCCATTCTTATTTGGTGGCAATACTTCCACGTCTACAGATACCGATTCTCCTGGCAAAGCAGGTAGGGATTGAGGTTCATTAAAACCAGCGATCGCATCATGTTGTTGCCAAATGAGGGCTTTAGCTGTGGGCTGACCCAAATAAAATTGAGACAGATTTTCAACGGTGGGTTTGGTATAGTCTACAGTCTTACAACAGTCGTGTTTATTCTTACCTTCACCTTCTTTGACAGCTTTGAACTCGACTGACAGCACACCTAAGCTACGCCACCTATCGTTTTTGCCGCTAAATGGCACTTGGAAATAGTCAGCAAAGGTTTTCTCCAAAGAACGGTAAAACTCCTCACGCACTGACTTAAAACTCCAGAGAGCTACATTCTTAAAGCGGACAACGACAGGAGTAGTATGCAGGGGTTGATTATCCTCATCCAGAAACACCAGTGCATGTTCTGAACACACATCCATTGTTTTCTTGTCAAGGTTATGCTTGTATTCATCATAAAGTCCAACAAAAGAACCACCTAAGTCTTCAACATCTGATTTATAACGGATATACTCTGGTACAAAAGCTAAAACCAGTAAACGTGCTTGAGTAATTAAGAGTCCAGTAACATCTTCAGTTAGGGTGACAATGGTTAGGTCGTCCTCCTGTGGCATATCAAGCCAGCCAGCCTTTTCTAGCTGGTCTTCTGGAATCAGAAGTCCGGCGGGTTTGTCATTAACGACAATGCCGTAAGGCAGTAACGGTCGTCTAACTTGGTTATAACTGTCGCTGAGAAGTTCTGGGTCAATATCGTCAATATCAAGGTCTGACAATTGAGTGTTAGAAGCTTTAGATTTAGCTGCTTGAGTTTTGGTATTAGCTTTGGGATTAGAAGCAGCAGTTTTGGCAGTAGATTGATTGGAGCGATTAGAGTTGTTTGAAACCCTAGATTTAACCATTGGACTACATAAATATGATTGCCCAACGCATGAGGCGTTAGCCTCAAAATTTATTTACAAATCGTTGTTTATGAGGCAATTACTCTCCACCACAGATTTCAATTACGCCATAAAATAAAGTATTTCCATTCATTTTCGCGCGGTTCTGATAGCGGATCTCGGCTCAATGCCTTTTGTCTAACTGAAGTCTAGCTAAATGTTAGACTTCAGTTAGCCATTTTTGTTAGACAGAAGATGAAATATAGCGATTATGTTAAAAGTAAGAAACGCTTGTGTGTTTAAGTTAAAAGTGTATTACCACAAGCGTTTTAAGTGCCAATGCTTTCTACTCCTGTTGCGAGGTCGCACCCATGAGGCTAACACTGAGGTAAGAAAATGCAATAGATGGGATGTGAGTGCCAGTCTAACCAAAAACTGGGTTAAGTGTATGGTTCCTTTAATTTAGTAAAAGTGAAATTTATGGATAATACAGCCCTCTATTGTGCAACGCCAATTCTTCGCCATCCTCAAATTTTAAATGGTTTTCTCAACTACTACATAAGTAGTAAATTTAACACGATATTTTCCGCGCTCTCTTGCTAAAAAGGTCATCCCGATGTCAAAAATCACTTGATAATGCAGTCCGTCTTGTCGGTAGATTTCCAGAACGCGACCGTGAGGAATAAGGTGACTCCATTGTTTGAAATCAACTGAGCGTTTAACTCGAACCAATAAATTATTTTCATTTGGTTGGAGTTGAAAAAATACTTTTTTAAGCTCTTTCTCTATGGTTAAAGCGTTCTTAGCATCCTTATCTTCAGTTGTGAGAATTTCGACATGAGATTGAGTATCAAATCCACCCCATTTTAATAATTCAACTAAAATGGAAGCCCCTTGTTCCCTCAGATAGCGATCGCGGTACACAACTTTCGTCACCTTGCTTCCAGATAAAGCAGCCTCTAATCTCAGTTTATTTCTAAGTTCTGATATGCTGAAGTCGCCGCGCCATTCCTTCTCATAGGGGTTTAAGAAGATTACGGTAGTGTTTAGGTCTTCTAACTCAGATGCTTGCACAAGTCTTGCTTGTTGGCGTAATGTTTCTAACCGACTAACAACTGTTTTAACACCTTCTAGGCTCCGGGTTTGAAACCATACCTGTGGTTTATTATTTGGAGATTGCTGCAATGAAAGAGCAATACGGTTACTTTGGTTGCTATTGAAACAGAGAGTTGGGACATCCTTATGTAAATTTTCAGGGAAATGTTCATCACAAGCCTGATAAAGTTTTACTAAACCTTGGTCTATCAACTGTTGTAAGCGTTTTCGCCAAACCTTGAGGTGATTTCGTTGGTCTAAAGAAGCATTTGAAAGTGCATTGGGGTCTGGCAAATAATTTACTATTAATTCAAGTGGCTGATTAATCAGTCTCATAGAATAAACTGCATCTGTAAGCAGATTTAACCAAGGCAAATTTGAACCTTTATTTAAACCAAACTCATCAATTAGTTTGGGTAAATAAATTAAAGTATCTGGTGCAGCTGCTCTGCAAATTGCTGGTAAGTTATCTGCGATGAGAGACAAACTTATTCTATTGGAGTTGGGAGCAAATTTTTGTAATTCTTCATCCGGACTGACTTGCTCAACTATCGGTCTCAGAAAATTTGCCACTAAATGACGATTAAACTGGTTGTGAAATGGCTGGTTTGAGTAAGTTTGTAAACAATCATAACAACTAGTTGCACAGTTGCACGATGAAACTATTTTTAATGCTGTCTTTAAAACTTCATCAAAGCGTTCGGCAATGCGACGGCTGTATCCTGCTCCTCCAGGCACATTGTCATAAATAATAATGTTAGCGCGTTTGTCCGAACGAGGCGTAAACAGTCCATCTAATTCTGTACGCGGTACGTCAATTACTTGGGCTGCTGCTGCTAACAATGCATAGGTGAGAGAACGCCAAAATTCTAAACCTCGGTTGCGATTTTTTGTATTGGTAAAAATTTCGCCATCATCTTCGCGTTCTCCATCTTTGCCGAACAGGGGTGTAGGTTCGGTTTTGGAATCAAAGACAATTTTTAGCAAATCGCTACAAAATTCATGTCCCAAATGCATCAATGTATAGCGGCCAGAACATGGTTTTCCCGTTATGGGATGAGTATGAGCAATTTGCGATGATTGTTGGCTGGTTGCAGAGTTTTTATTGGCTGCTTTTTTACCTCGGCTTTTTTTCGTTTCTCCTTTGGGTAATAAATCGCTCAAATCGCGTCCACAGGTAGTACAAATTGCAAATCCTTTTCTATCAAACCCTTTGTCTTTACCATAGGAACCTTGATTAGCTAAAAAGAAATTACCACCTTTGCTAACAGTAAGAGTATACAAACCCAATTGTGATGATAAGGTTTCTGATAAATCTCCATCATTTATTAAAAAAATCTGAGATACTGGTTGACGCTGCGGTTTAATGTATGGGGTGACTTCTGGAAGTTTTTCCCAATCAGTTGTAAATGCTTTGGGAACTTTGTAAAGTTTCATTTTTTTAGCCGCAGGTGAGGATGGCTCATCACCACAAACGGGACAATAATCTACTGGTTCATCTCCTGTATTTGCATTTAAAAAATGATTGCAATTTTGGCAAACCCAATAGAATTTTTGTTCTAATTTTGTTGGTTTGAGAATGCCAACACTTTTGTACATTCGGTCATCTACTATTATTTCTTGGTCTGGAGCATATTCACCAAGAGCAAGCCGGCGATCGCGTTCTAGTCGATGTTTGCCTTGTGCTGAATTATACTCATTGCTGTCCCCTGTCAAAAGGCGAACTACGTCAATAGGAAAACCATAAATTGGTAGGATACTGGCTTGGGCTAGTTCGTCATGTAAGCGACGAGAGCCAATTTTATCAAGTTCGCGCTTTGTCCCAGCGATGAATCTGGCTATTTTCTCTAAATTTTTTGTTTCAGATGGGTCGGTAATGCGGTTTCGTAGTTCAAGCATATCTTCCGCTAAACTATTCCAATCTTGAAGTTGCTGCTGTTGAAAATCTTCAATCCCATCTTTAAAGCCTTTCAGCACTATAGCTGCTTGACTTTCCAAGCTACCTAACCGAGTTAGCCACTGCACTGCTAGGTCTGCTGCTTCATTGCTATTTAACCATTGTTGTAACTTACAAATCTTGGCTTCAGCAGGAGGAGTGAAATTTTCAGAGGAAGCAGGATTTTCTAGTGGTAAATCCAAAAACTCTGCTATTTTTATTTCTTCTGCACTGAGATTCCAGTTTTTTCGTAAAAATGCAGCTAGTAACTCAGCATGAATGTGACGCTGTTGTATTTGAAAGTTACCAGAATCAAGCTTGGGGATTTGATTGCTACCAGCAATTAACTCTTTTGGTTGCTCAAAATAAAAGCGGTCGTGGGGACGACGTTGGCCATACATTAAAGTAATAGCTACACCATCTGTACGTCGTCCAGCGCGTCCGGCTCGTTGCTGGTAGTTGCTAACATGGGGAGGGAAATTGCGAAGAACCACCGCTTGCAACTCACCAATATCTACACCCATTTCTAAGGTTGTTGAACAACTGAGCATATTGATGCGGCCTTGGCGAAAACGATTTTCGCGTTTTTCTAGTTCTGCAACACCTAGCTGTGCTGTATGTTCTTGCGATCGCAGTGGTAAAGGTAAGCGTTTTGTAATTAAATATTGCTGATAATGTTCCGCAGAGGTTTGTTCAATTTTTTCAGGTGTGTAAGACTCAAGAGTACCACCACATTTATAAGCCGAACATCTTTGAACGCTAAGTTTTCCAAGAGTGATTTTTGATAAACCTGGAACATGAAAAACCTGCTGGCAGCAATTACATTTATACCAATCTTGCCGCGTCTCAAAAATATTTAACTGTCCCCAGTTAAGTTGATATCCCTTTTTAGCTGAAACAAGCAAGCCAAAGTCTTGAAGTTGCCGGAAAAGCCATATAAAATCTTCTTTACTAGGAAGTTTCTCTTCGCCAAATATTTGTAAAAAGTACCAACCCAAACGATTTGGTGGTTT
Organism: Nostoc sp. DedQUE05; assembly: GCF_034530955.1. NCBI lineage: Bacteria > Bacillati > Cyanobacteriota > Cyanophyceae > Nostocales > Nostocaceae > Nostoc > Nostoc sp. DedQUE05. Next base: position 194,033 of record NZ_JAVRCB010000006.1, read on the forward strand.
TCTCACCTTTCCTTGTTTCCAAGGCATAAAAGAGGGAGAGTCTTTATATTTTTTTGTGTCATCACCTGACTTTTCTAAAAATAGGTAATTTTTAGACTTTCCCTGAGCATCTATCATTTCAGGACGGCGACCATCGCCTCCGGTTTCTTGAAAGTAGCTGGATGAGCCTTCAATGCTAACAATTCCTGTGCGACGGATGATGTCAGTAATAACTGTCAAGAAAATCTGCGCCTCATCATTGCTGATTTCAAATTTACGAGCAACTGACTCTATTAAATGCTTCTCCAATTCTATATGACAAGTTAACAATGCAAATGCTTCTAAGGTTGAACGACGGTTCAAAACGAGAGCAAATTCCTTAACTAATATTTCCTTAGCTCGTTTTTGAGCTAAATCTTCTGCATCTATTCTATTTTTTCTATCTTTAGGTTCTTCCTCTGGATCGTTAGGACGGTAACTTTTATAATTTGCATCAGATTTTCGGTCAGGGTGAGGAATATAAAATTCTAAAAATCTTGCTTTCAGTTGGTTAATTAATTGATTAACAGATGTAATACTTTCAGCGTTTTTTACCTGATGAAATGCTTGCCAAAGCATCTGGCGGTATAGCATTTCGGTATGGGTACGTTGATAGTCTGAGGCAAAAAATGCTGCATCTTGACGACCATCAGAAAAGGTAAGTAATTTCCGCTTTGAAGAGTTTTTATCAGTCTTTTCTGTTTCTGGTAGTAGTTCAAAGAGACTATCAAGCATCGCCTCTAATGGGCCATCTGTATAAGTCACAAATCGATTGATTGCTAAAGTAGTACGCCCAGTTCCAGCACCACAAGCAGCACATCTGTTTAAATAACAACTGCCTTTATCCTCATCATTTTTTTGGCGATGCCATGCTAAAGTAAATTCATTTTCTGCTGTTACTTTGTTCGTAAACGCTTCATTTGAAATTTTACCAATCCAGCCATGTTTCTGAAGTTCAAATTTAAAAGTTTTTAGTGTTATTGATTCTTGCTCCTCTTCATCTTCACCTATTTCCTCTTCTTCTGTTACACTATCTAAATTACCAGAAGTTAAAGTGTAAATATTGGTATTATCCTTTAATGCTTGAATTGATCTGGGTAGAGATTTTAGTTTTCCCGAATCTTGGCGTTGAGTAAATACATAACCCTGACCGCATTGAGAACAACTGCCCAATTCTAATACAGGGGAACCACAGCATTCACAGGTTTTTTTCTCATTCAAATAAAGTTGCCCATACCGTACTTCACGGTCTGAATAAATTGGGTCGTGCGCTGCTCCCGAACATTTGGGATTAATACAGGCATAAAGTCCCTCTAAACTGCGAAATAAAAGATGTAATCTCACAGGAAGTAAAGGTAAATCATCTGGATTTGCACGAGCGAGAGTACCTATTTGCAGCAAATGAGCTAGTGCAACTTCTGCATCTGTATCATCAACGCTACCATCTAATTTAATTGGCAGATTTACACCCCATAATTCTGTAGAGCGAACTATTTCTTTCCAAGGTTTAGGTTCACGACAAAGTATATTAATCAGTCTATGTATTAAGGGATGCCCCTTGAGAGCAAACCAGAGGAATTTGTGGATATCGCTATCAGCTTGCGACTCAGCTAATTTTAGTTGTTGTTCGGGTACAATAGCGCTCAGTGGGTCAAACCAGGAACTAATTGGAGAACCTTGTTGTGGTAATTCGATAATACTTAAATATTGTATAATTTCCTCATTAGTAAGTGCAACAGGTAGAGTATAAGGTTTGCCTAATCGGTCTTTGGCATTGAGACGCTGACCGCGAATTACTTGACTAAAAGTTTCACCAAAAAACTCTCCTGCAAATGCGATAACTTTATCATCAACCGAAGCATCTCCTAAGCTGGCACTGGTAGCGATGCAGCGAATTTTACCTTTTTGTTCCACACCTACGGAAGCTTTAAAACGCTCTAATAGCATGGAAACTTCACTACCCTTAGCACCATCATAGGTGTGAGCTTCATCTACTACTAACATTTTGAAAGTATTTACTGAAGCCTCAAAAATTTTTTCTCGCTCCTTGGGCCGAATCAACATATGCTCCAGCATGGAGTAGTTGGTAATTAAAATATGGGGTGGTGCTTCCCACATTTCTTCTCTTGAGAGTAATTGCACTTGGCTAGTTTTTTCAATAGCTTTATCAATTAATTCCTCATCTTTTATAGATTTTATTTCAGCCGAGGTAAATAATTGCCGCAGTTCCTCTGGATCGTAAGCTGCAAATTCTTCTCTTAATGACTCTATTGCTTTACCTCTGTCTTTTTCGGTGCGACTGGTGTAGAATCCAAATTTAGTTTTGGTTGTCGTCTTTTGGCGACATAATAATTGCCGCAGACGTTTAACTTGGTCATTTACCAGAGCGTTCATCGGGTATAAAATTAGCACCCGCACTCCAGCGATCGATAAATTATCTCCTTCTTTCAGTAGCATATCGAGCATGGGTGTCAGGAAACACTCAGTTTTTCCCGAACCTGTACCAGTCGCAACGACTATATTTTGCTGTTGTTCCACAACTGCGCGGATAGCTTTTTCTTGATGTTCGTACAACCGACGGCTACTAGGTATAAATAGTGTTGCCATATCAGGGTGTAAAACCCCTTGTTCGACCAAATCATTGATACTAAGACTTGATTTATACGGCTGAGAACCTTCGAGGTAAGGATGTTGCCAAAGGTTTCCAGGTTGCTCTAATAATTCCTTAAAACCGTAGCGGAGATGGGGGTCACGTAGGGGGTAAGCTGTAAGTAAATAGCGAATAAAGTCTGCACGGGGTTGTTCAACTGCTGCGATTGGATCTAGATATTTAGTCATACTAATTTAGCTCCTAAACGTTTAAATGCTTCTTTTACAAGTGGCCAGTTTTTTGATTGAAAATTTCGAGTTCTGTATTCTTCTCCAGGCTCAGAAATATGCCATAACCACCGTGCATAGGTACTGGGAAGATAGACACCTTGCAAATTTAACTTTCCTGGAGGTTCATCCCAAATTATTTTTAAAGGACATCCCATTTGTTTGTCCTGGTAGAACATGGCTAAAATAGCTAAATCTGGCTCTAATTCATAAAAATTTTGGTCTTCAAACCAGAGATATTCACCTGTGGGTAAGTGCAATATATCTTCATTTTTGATACTTTCGCGGCTCGGATTGCGCCAACGCTCTTTCTGCGCTTCATTACAGGGTACGTATCGCTGAATATAGCTTCCATTTTGCCAATTTTTGATAGAAAAAGGGTCTTCTGTCCAAGTTGAACGCAACTCCGATTTCAAGGGTTTTCTTGGGATTGGGAAATTTTCAATACTATCTGAAATAGTTAGCAAACGAATACCAACTTGATGAAGACGGTTTTTAATCCTATGAAATTGATTACTTTTAGGTCGTAACACTAAAGGATTTGGAGGGTTTTGTTGACTTTCTAGGACTTGATGAGCCAGAGTCAAATAAGCGCGATCGCCCCGAAATAGCAAACTTGTTAAATCTTCTTTATTCTGGGCTAAAACCATCGGAGGAGCCATACAGTAATAGTTTCGTTTCCCTGCTAGCACTTCTCCTTCTGCTTGTAATTCATTTAGGATGTTTTGAATTTTATCTGTTAGGTTCTTTTGAGATTCGTTGGGAGAAAGGCTTGAACTTATTATTGATACAATTTCATGCTTGGTTAAAACCTGCGGGAACTCCGGATTTTTCGGATTGCGATGATTGCTGAGTATTAGAGTAATTTTTTCAGTTAACATTTTATTAATAAATTATGATATTTTTTGAGCATCTTGATATGTTAATGGCTGAGTTGTTTGAACGTACTCCACTTCTTGGATATAACTCTGAACATTTTTTATATTGGTGCATTGCATCAATATAGAATCTTTGTAAATCCATTGCTTTGGTAGTTGAATACTTAAAATTTCATTTTTGAGATTGTCTTTTTTTTCTATATGTCTTATGATGTTATGAACATACTCACGTTTCTGTGGGCTAGTTATTTTTATTAATAACCAATTCTTTTTCGTGTCAGCTATATTATTATTTTTCGCTTTTGAAATAGTTTTCTCTTCTCGTCTAGCCGGATTTGTAAGTTCTATTTTAAAAGTATTAAGGAGAGCTTGTAGCTTGTTGGTAAGAGAATTATTATCTAACCATTTTGGAAAAAAATATGCTAAACCGCAGAGGCTATGAATAGCAGTTTTTAGTAACTGATATTCATAGTCAAAATGTTGAGCGGCATTTAAAAAATCTTGGACAGATTCGTCACCAAGAATTGTGTAACAGTAATTTTCTAAAGTCTCATTTTCTAAGACTTCATCCGGTAAATCATTTTGATTACTACCACACCACCAACCAAGGTTATGTCGTAGTTTACGTGAGCCTAATATCTGAATATTATAAATTCCAGGTTGCAATTTTAACGGAACATTAATTTTATCTTCATTTGACGAAACTGGGTAAATTTTAATTTCTACTGGCGAATTTTCAGGTAAGAGTAAATTCCAGCATGAAAGAGAATAAAGTTCGTTAGGTAATAAACCAGATATTTGAACTGCTTGATTATCCCAAGTGCAGCTAATTACCAGCGAAGCAACTTCCATTTCTATTAAACGTTGTGTTTCCCCGCCTATCCTCTGGAAATCTAAAGCATACCAATTAGAATGAGGAGATAATAAATTATAGAAAGATGCCAAGTTTATGTGTAAATTACCCAATGAATCTGCTTGACATTGAGAAAATACAGTTTCCTGCCTATCATATAAAGATAAACCGATAATTTCTAGAGGTAAAAGACCTTTCATTTGAATTTCTTCTGCCCAAAAAGTATCAGCAGAACCATTATGAATAGGTAAGTTTTCTACCTGTCCTTGCGAACTGCTACTAATTAGTAAACTTTTAATTTCTGGCTTGCTAGCCATCTGATAGTTTGACTGAGTTTCAAACTTATATGACCAGCGATGAAATTGATTCCAAAAGCGGGCTTCATATTTCCCTGCTTCAATAATCCATTTATCGAGAGGAATTGCTTGCCATTTATCGCTTGGTTGTATTATTTCAGTTGTAGTAATAATTGTTTTTTGATGGGTGATATTTTCGATAGAAACATTTAAGGATATTTGTCCTTCAATAGGCGGATACCAGAACGTGGGAATTTCTAAATAAACAGATTTTTTACCCTTGAGCTTCAGTCCTCTTAAGCTTGGTTGTTCCTCATAAGAAAGTTTCCAGCTAATCGTTGGGAATGTAGTAATCTCTTCATCGGAGAAAGCTATGAAGACAATTGATGATTCTTTCGTTGTCAGTGTCAGCTGTTTACCTTGCCAGCCTCTAATACTAGATGGTACACAAGTATCTACAATTTCAATACCATTACCAAAGTCTAGACAAACGCCTTTAGGAGTAAAGAAAATAATTTCTTTGGCTCCCCTGATGCTAGGATTAGTAGAGTCTAAATTTAAGTGTTCGCCTGTCCCAGCATCGAATATTAGACAAGGCAGATTGCTGGCTACACCCTCAAGCTTCCACTCATTTAAGCAATTTTTTCGATGATCTAAGAGTTGCCATTCCCATAGTTCAGCCCCACTTTTGATATTTACAACTTGTTCGGGAATCATTAATCCTGGATTATTGGGAATAGTACCTTCCCAATGTGCTGCTGGAATTTGGCAGAAAGTACCACTTAAGCGTTCCCAACCTTTCTTCCAAAGGCTTTGTTCTGGCAGCACTAGCTGCATATTCAATGATTCAGTAACATCTAAAACCAGTGATAGAGGCTTTTGGCGACGACTAATTATTTTACGGCTATTACCAAAACGACGCTGTTTAGGAGTTAAAACCTGAATTAAACTGTTCCAGTCCCTCAAGAAAAAATTGTTTGGTAAGTAATAGTTTCTCAGCAGCTTTTCGCGCTCATTGTCATCTTTCAGCGTTTCAGGTAATGTTCCTTGACGTTCAAGTTCAACAGCAATAATAGCAATACCTTGAAGTAACTGCCCGGATATTGGTTCAACTTCCTCGTTTTCTTTCTGCGGGCAACTAGATTTAAGAAAATGAATTAGAGTAGTCCATTGAGGATGCTTTTCGTGACAAAAATCAAACAGTTCTTCAGAAATATCTTCACATGAGCTATGGGCAATTTCCCACCATCCATATTCATTTGAGAATTCCTGAACTAAGTGGGCAAAATGATTGAGGTTTTGTTGAGGAATACCACTTTGCAGCCATAAGGTTGATACATAGGGATACCCTCCTTTAGCTTTAACAAGACCAAGTAGGTCAAACCCTTCACCAACGATCCGACGTAGTGTCTTCTCTAAACTTTGATTACACGAAAGTTTTAACCTTTGACAAAAACCATACCAAAATTTTTCTTCAACGCTTGAATAATAATATGCATACTCCGATAGAGCAAAAGTTAGAATTTTCAACCAGTTCTGCTCAGGTTCATCGAATCTTTCATATAACTTATTATAAGTAACTGTACTTAGGTTGCTCAAGTTATAGCCTACAACATCTAAAACTTGGTCTGTGGCTTTTTGACTAATCTGAATGCTACCCAAAAATCGCTGTTTATCTGGACGATTATAATGAGACCAATGTGACGAAATTGTTTGCCAAAGATGTTGCGTTTGTCTTGGTATAGAGAAGTTAAAAGTAGTCATTGTTTAGTAGATAACTAACTTAGTTAAACTGCGTCGCTAACGCTGGGCTATCGGGCAATCGGAGAAGGGATTTATCCCTTCTGCCTTTTTCCCTCTGCTTTCTTGTTCAATTTTTACTAACCAGACAACCAACAAAGTTCGGTTGCTGCCCTGACAAAAAAGTATCTCTATACTTAAGATTCCCTGCAAAGGGTTTTAAGTAACTATTTTTACACTATATCTACAATTTACGCGGAAAATTATCTATTTAAGATATCGGTCTAGTACTTCTGCCGTTTGAGTTGCAATGTAGGCTGAATGCCTTGATTTACCTTGTATAAACTGCATAGTAGCAAAAGGGATTTCAAGAAATCCATTAAATCCGAGTATTTATTTGATTATTTAAAATTACCTAAAAAGCAAGACTAGTAGAGCTTTGAGAGATTAATTTAAGTACTAGTTGAATATTTTCTTTTACTTGACAGGTCAAAATGCCCAAGAAGTCTATTGCTCATCTTTATACTGACCTCCAGGCGTTTGAACGGTTGATGCTACTGATTGCGACTTTTGTGCGTTATCCCGGAGTGGGCAACAGTGATTTTAATGATTCAATCGATACAAAATCTGGGGGTTATCATGATGCACTTACTGAGGTGTCGGTGCGTTTGCTGGAAGTTGCTCGTGACTGCGGTATTGATTTGCCAGCTTACTCATTACACACGCTGCGAAAAGATTTGCGGACATTGCGTCACTACAATATCCTAGACAACCGCATGTATCGTTGGGGTTATTATCTGGGGACTGGTGCAATGAGTCGGGTAGAATTACAGGTTGCGTTCAATGCCTTGAGTTCTCAAGCAAAATATCAACAAGATCCGCAAGTTAACAAAATTTATCAAATATTGATGCGACGATTGCGGGGACTGAACTTAGCAGACCAATTTGCCTATCCAGTGCGGGCGCAAATCAATCGAGCAATTATTTACACTGACCCAGAAGAAATGATGGCTGATAGCAAGTATCGTGGCACCCTTTTTGAGAAACTAGAACAGCTAGAAAGCGCTATTATTCGGGGCCAGGCAATAGAAATTTATCGCAGTCGCAATGCTTATCAACAAGGTATTACTGAGTTTTTAAATATTTACCCTTTACAACTTATCTATTCAGATATAGCTTGGTATCTATTGCATGAAGATTGTCAGAATGGACATTTAGCTATCTCAAGGTTGGATAGGTTTACCGAACACTTTAAGTTGCTTGACTCTAAAGGACGGGATTCAACAGAACAATGGCAAAGCCTCCAAGTCGCACATCAACTACTGGAGAATGGCTGGGGGTTATATTTAGGTAAACAAGAGGAACAAAGTTTAGAGCGACAGGGAAAATTAGATTTTGTTAAAGTAACCGTGCGCTTCTTTCCTGATGTTATGGTGTTTATTCAAGAAGGCGAAAAACGCCATAAAAGCCAGAAAATTTCTTTTGGAGCGAAAACTCCAGATGGAAAACCAAGCTACCTAGATTACAGACTCAAACTTCCATCGCGATCGCTGACGGAATTTAGCCGTTGGGTTTATCGCTTTATGGGTAGCGCTCAATTCCTTACACCCAAGGAATTGGTGGAAAAACACAAGCAAGCTGCTCAAGAATTGCTTGCTCGTTATCTTTAGAATTATAGAATTGGACATTGCTAATTTGCTTTGACAAACGATGCTCCTTTCACTCCTTCCATCCCCTACACGATAATCATTTTTTGTTTCAAATCACAATCGCTTCTCTTAAGACCTCTAAAAAAATGTCCAGAAGGTCAATACTTTAGCTTTCACTTGGTAGCTAAAATTTCTGTTAAATGCATACTTCACTGCTATGAACATTTACCAGAAAAATCTACCACACAACCAGATCACTGCTAACTCGACATTAATTGAAGTGTCATCCTTTCAAACACCTCTGGCTAGCATTGACTTTGGCAAGTTGTTTCAGCAGTATAACAATCCCCAAGGTTGGATGATGGTCGGTGGAATGCTCTTCGTTTTACTGTTGTTGCAAATCAGTGGTACTGGTAAGGGAAAAATCACCACTGGTAAAGTCTCCGGTATCAGTGAGAAACTAGCAGCGACTAACCTAGCACTCAAGCAAATCAAGGAGCATAAACACAATAAAGTTACCCTGTGGTCTGGAACTCCTCGCTATTGGGTAAAAGGTAAATGGCGATCGCTAGTTACTAATCTGCAAACAATGTTAGGTGCATCTCCTAGTGTTTGGTTTCCCAATGCCGAAAGGGGAACACTGGTAATAGGTGCGCCTGGGTCTGGTAAAACCTACTCTACCATAGACCGGATGTTAGAAAGTGCGATGCAGCAAGGTTTTCCGATTTTACTCTACGATAAGAAGGGCGACCAACTACGACTCCATGCACCCTTAGCAGCCCGTTATGGCTATAAAGTGCGAGTATTTGCCCCCGGTGAACCCTTTAGCGGTGTGATTAATCCTTTGGATTATATGCGTGATGCACGCGATGGGGTAATGGCAGGGGAAATCGGACAAGTGATTAACCGCAATGCTTCCAGTGGTGGTAAAAGTGATGAGTTCTTTGCTAAAGCTGGAGACTTGTTAGCTAAAGCACTTTTACAGTTAGTCAAGGGTTCACCTTACCCAGATATGGCGATGCTTTATGCGGTGCTGCGGTTGCCAAAACTTGTACAACGTCTTGACCATGCAGTACAGTCCAAACGGTTAGATGAATGGGTTGCAACTTCATTTATTCAATTTTTGAGTGCCAAGGATGCAGAGAAGACTATTTCGGGGATTTTGACCACAGCAGCAGGTACTTTCTCATCTTTCATCCAAGCTGATTTGCTGAGGGCATTTATAGGGAAATCGGACATTCCCACTAAGCTTGAAGGTAGAGAGATGGTGGTGTTCAAGCTAGATGATGAACGTCGCAGTGTGGTTGGGCCTCTGTTGGCGGCTGCAATGCACTTGATGATTGTCGGTAATTTAAGCCGTCCCCGCAAAGATCCATTGATTATTTCTTTGGATGAATTACCATCAATTAAGCTGGACAGATTACCACAGTGGATTAATGAATATCGTTCCAACGGTGCCTGCTTTATTCTAGGTATCCAAAGTTTAGAGCAACTTTACGATATTTATGGGGATAAGATGGGGAGTGCGATCGCTTCTGCTTGTAGTACCCATGTTTTGTTCAATCCTGGTAATTACAAAACGGCTGAGGATTACTCTAAACGCTACGGTGAGAAGGAAGTGCTGATTAAAAATCGTACCACAGGGCGATCGCTTGGCGGACAAATGAGCCGTTCAATTAGCTGGAGTGAGAATTTACAAAAAATGCCTGTAATCAGTGCTGACGAAATTTTGAAATTTCCTCAAGGCAAGTGCGTAATTACTAGTCCTGGTTATAGTTCCGAGGGACAAGCTTCTATTCCTTATCCTTTAATTATTCCAGTGTCCAAAGCCGATGAAAAACGGGCGCATGATAGTGAGGCTCTTTGGGATACACAAGTTAAACCTGCTTTAGAAAGTCAGGTGATAATTCCTGATATTAAAACGTTAACACAAGCATTACATGAACGGATTGAATCAGCAGCGCGGATGTTGCCATTACCAGAGGAAGATGTAGCACCTGCACAGGAGTCTAGTAGCAGTGAAACTGATGTTTTAGAAAATTTCCCAGCACGAGTTTATCAAACACCCGGATTGCAAGGATAGAAAGGTGGTGGATTTTAATAACCTAGAACATAGGCTAAAATGTTCTTTCAATAAGCCAACGCTTGAGCAACACCACAAATCCTGGCGTTGGAGGCGATGTTTACGCATAATTCACATTTTGATTCAGCAACGCCAATAATTTATATCAAAAGTTAGTTCAGAAAAATTATGCAAAAAATTCATATTTATGCACAGCAGGGAGATATTGCAGGAGTCGCACGTAAAATAGCCAATGGGGTTGATATTGAGCGCCTAGACGAGTATTCCCTGCAAACACCATTAATGTGTGCGGTTAGCAGCGCCAATGCAGGTATTGATATGATTCGCTTCCTCTTGGAACATGGCGCGAATGTGAATGCTGTTCAACAAGAATTTCAAAATACCGTACTTGGGTTGGCTGTGCAGTCAGGAAATCTAGATAAAATCCAATTGATTCTGGATGCTGGAGCAGATATTAACTATCAAAGCCCAGATGGATATGATGTCTTAATCAATGCTATGTATGGTCGAGATATCTTGCAAGATCAAAACTTAATATCAACTTTGAATTTACTCATTTCTAGAGGTGCTGCTGTCAATGGCATCAGTAGCTATGGTGAGTCTGCAATCAAAGTAGCTGCTCATCTTGGGAGATTTGATGCTGTCAAATTATTATTGAACGCGGGTGCTAACCCAGAGCAACTGGGATGGACAGAATTAATGCACGCTATAGTTTTTGGGAGCTTAGAGCTAGTATTGTTATTACTAGAGCAAGGAGCAGATCAAGATGTGCGTGATTGTTGGCATAGAACCCCTTGGTTATTGAGTATTCAGGTGGGTGAACTACCTAAAGCCAAATTACTCCTAGCTGCAAGAGCAAATCACAACGATGTGGGAAACTGCGGAAAAACACCGTTAATGTATGCGATAGAAAATAATAGGCTCGAAGTCCTACAGTGGCTAATTGCAGAGGGATTTGATATTGAAGCCACTGATGACTTTAGTAACACTGCGTTAATAATCGCAGCAGAGCATGGTGCTACTGATTGCGTCAGAATTTTACTAAAAGCTGGCGCAAACCCCAGCAGAATCAATCATTGCGATCATAAAGCCATTAAGATAGCCACGAAGCTGGAAATTGTCAAAATGTTAATTGCAGCTGGTGAAGATGTGAGTGATATTAACGATGATATGCGGCGATCGCTCACTGGAATTGCCAACAGCAAATTTTCACTATCACAATTATCGCCGGAGCAATATTTTGCTGGCAAACATCCGCGCTTTGGTAAAGCCAATCCAGAATTGATGAAAATCCCTTTTTGGCAGGCGATGATTTGTGAGGGTTGTTCTGGTTATGCAGCCAAAAAGATTTTTGAAGATACAGAAAATTGGCAAGATAAAGCATGGTGCTATGAGCGATTTGGCAGAACCATTACACAATTACCAGATGGCAGAATCGTAGAAATTGCTGGTGAACATGAAGCCTACTCCGATCCTGATTTTTGTATTTATAACGATGTTGTAGTTTATCAAGGTGATGGGGATTTTCAGATTTTTGGTTATCCCGAATATATTTTTCCCCCAACTGATTTTCATTCAGCTACATTAGTTGGAAAATACATATATATTATTGGTAATTTAGGATATACCGATGCAAGAATCTATAATAAAACTCCAGTTTATAGATTAAATTGGCACACATTTGAAATAGAAAAAGTAGAAACAACTGGGGATAAACCAGGATGGATTAGTGAACACAAAGCTCACTACAAAGAACAAGATAAGATTTATATTTCTGGTGGTAAATTGTGTATAATAGGTAATGACCAATCAGAAGATTATATAGATAATTCGGTTGATTACGTCTTAGATTTAATCAACTTAACTTGGAGTCGCGCTACTGTTTAAATATAAATCTATCTCTGACTACTGGAGTTGATTTAATTTGGTGATAGAAAGCTCTCAAGAGAAGAAATTATCATTGCCTAAAACGGAAGTTGGCAGCAAATCATAGAAACGCCTCAAACTCTCGATTATTCTGGACAACAGTTGTTAAACTTTGCCTAAATTGACATATTGTAGGCAAAGTCTGTAGCTCAGTCAAAAGTACGGTATAGCTTTAGGCTAAAAAAATGATTAGGTATGGGTTTCAGACGAAATGGCAGAATTTTTCACTAATCGTTGCAATACGCCTATTTGCCAATGACAGAAGCATTAGCCTCTTAAATGCTGACTTCAGAAATATCATCTAAATTTACCATTGGCGATAACTCATTATTGGCTACATTGGATGGTGAATTATTTTCTGGAGATTGAGTCAGTAGTTTAATTAACCATTTTTCAGTTTGCATCTGATCCTTTTTATTCCAGCGTACATCTAATCTTTGGGCTGGTTTAATAGGATGTAATGCTAAAACTACGAGTTGTATTTGGTTAGGAGTAACTGAGTATTGTCTAGCCGTAGTCCACAGCTTCACCCGGTCTTGCCAGCTTAAATATGGATGGCGTATAGCCCATTCATAAAGCCTGGGAATACCTTGTTTAAATGCTATATTTGTTAATACTTGAATAAAGTGCTTATCGTCATTAATTACAAGAGGTGCGATAACTGGATTATCGACTAATAACTTTTTCCGAGATTGAAAAATTTCCGGTGCAAGTTCCTGTATTTGATCAACCCACTGAGCAATTTGAGGATAGGCATTTAATAAAGGTTCTACAGTCAGTCCTAAAAATAGTTGTCTCATCACCAAAGAGAAGTTATCTGCAACTATAGAGTCAAAGCCAGAGCGATTTGGATGATATTTATGACTGGGTAATAGGAGTTGTTGCTGTGTTTTAGTAATTTGTTGAATATCGGCAAGATTAATTACTGGCATGGTGGAGAGAATATAACATCTCTCCAATGCAGCGGTAAGCTGCAAATTAATTATACGTACAGCCAAGATACAAGAATTAGCTGTCATTTCCAATTGGTAGAGTCGATGGGCGGTATTATCCGCCGCACCTCTCTGTTCAATCTGGGCGTGCAGGTTTCCCCGCACCCAGCTTTCGATATTCTTAGCTAGAGCTTTTGCCGATATGGATATAATCGTGACAGCTTTCGTGAACGGCAAGAAGATTTTTGATTTTCCAGTTATTGTGGTTTCCATCGACATGATGGAGATGTATCTTTTCGTCACTGAGCGTTTTTAATCCACAATATCCACATCTATGGTTCTGCCGCTTTAAGGCAAGAGAGGTTTCACTGTCATAGAGCTTGTTGTTACGTTCACTCCAGTAGGTCAGTTCTCCATCAAATGGAGATTTTGCACCTTTAACACTGACGTGTTTGTTTTCGGAGTAAGGAATTTTGGGAAACGCTTGGTCTAGAAGTTTCTTACTAGATTCGCGGTTCTGTTTGGCTTCCTTGTTAAACACCTTAATTGCTCTGTGTTGGATATGATACAGCGAAAATCGTGACCCATCCATTTTGCAGTATCGGTGGTAGTTCCTCCAACCTCTCACCACAGGTGCTAGTTTAAGAGCCTTGGCTGTGGCACCAAAATTCGAGTTATTGACGATGTATTTGACTTTCCTACGGAATGTTTTGAAATTGTCCACTGAAGGAACGCATCTAAACTTTCCGTTGCTTTGCACTTTAAAGTGCCAACCGAGGAAGTCAAACCCATGTGTCGAGGCGGTCAGCTTAGTTTTCTTTTCGCTGACATTCATTCCACGTTTGGCGAGGAATTGACTAATTTGCTCAAGTATTACATCAGCATTATCATTAGGTTTGAGGATAATAACCATATCATCTGCATAACGCACTGATTGGTGTATTTCCTCTATGCCATTGAGTGCGATATTAGCTAATAGAGGACTCACTACTCCTCCTTGAGGGGTTCCCTGTTCGGGGTATTCTGGGTTGACTCCGGCTTTAAGGCATCGGAAGATTCCGATTTTAATACCCTTTGGGGCAATGAGTCGTTCCATGATAGCTGAGTGGGAAATCCTGTCGAAGCATTTTTCGATATCGAGTTCGATAACTCGTTTTTCTATTCCATGACAGTAAGAGCGCAGGTTGTTGAACAGGAATTTTTGCGCGTCATGCGCTGACCTACCAAGCCTAAACCCGTAGCTCCTGGCATGAAAGGTTGCTTCGTGTGCTGGTTCCAATGCATATTTGGCTAGACATTGCCAAGCCCGGTCTGCAATAGTAGGAACAGTACAGTAAGACTGCACATAACTTCAAGTCACTTTTGGGAAGTTGT
>NZ_JAVRCB010000007.1:0-199029 GCF_034530955.1 Nostoc sp. DedQUE05
CCAGTCCCCAGTCCCCAGTCCCCAGTCCCCAGTCCCCAGTCCCCAGTCCCCAGCTTATTGGCAATGATAAAGTTCATATTCGTAGCCGTCTACGGGTGGCAAAGATTGAGTATCAGATATAACACATGTTTTCACGGTTTCTGCTACGGGTGCGTGAAAGTTTACCAGCCACAAGTCAAAAGGTCGTGGTAATTTTTTTAAAGTATTTTCCAGAGCAATGGTGGAAGCATTCGGATCTCGATCTTGATGAGCAAGGAGAAACAGGGGATTTTGGAGTGAATTTGCACGTTTAATCTCCCTCGCGACTCCCATCATTTCCCCAGTGTGTACATAAGTTTTGTGGGTGGTGGCAATCAGTACTGGTGTTGGGGATGTTTGTTGAATTAGTTGCACAAACAGGTCAGGACGATAATATTTTTGATAGCCGAGATTGCAAACTACTGTAACTGCACTGAAAAATCCCATTAACCAAATTAACATTACGGCTTTTTTCCCGTTTATTCCCCATTTACCTATGCTTGTTATCCCATTTTCCCCTGGCTCTGTTTCCATATGGGGAGGATGCCAACAAACTGCGAGACTTGCACCTAGTAAAACCACGATCGCGGGAAAGTAAACAAAGTTATATCTAGCACCTCTGGTGAGGTCAATACCCAAAAAGTACGTAAAGATAAAGAATATTGCGATCGCACTGATAACGACTCCAGCAAGTACTTGAATCATCATCCGGCTTTCTGGGTGCTGTAGTTGAATTTTAATCCCATGCAGCAAAATTGGTACTGCCCAAATAAAGAAAGTCAGCATCACTATTCCAGAAGGAATCACAATCAAAGCTTGAGAAGATTCAACTGGTAATAGGGAAATCATGGCAATCAATGTTCCTAAAGCTTGAAAAATTGGGCTTAACCAATCTAGTCCAACGCGCGAACCTCGAATCCACTCGGTCAAAGCACCACGATTTTCATTCTCTAACAAGGTTGGTATCCAAATTAAACCCGCTACACAAGTACCGATGACAACGGCATAGATGCGCCGCCAGCTAGGAGAGAAGAAAAGAGAAAATTTGCTGCTATTTTGCAATTGAAGCCAAGCCAGAAAAATCAAAACTACGACTTCTGTGCAAAGGGTAAGGCTGAAAAAATAATGAGTAGCAATACCTAAAGTATTAGTTACTATCCAGAAAAGTGCTACCCATATAGGTAAAGGTGTGCGGTTTTGAATATGACGTGTGGCAATTACTAAGCAGGTGAGGGAACCAATTACCCATAAGATTGCCAAAGTGTAATGACGCGCTTCTTGTGCTAAAAATACGCCATAAGGTGATACTGCCATCATCGCAGCAGTCAAATGCCCCACTAATGACGAACGAAACGCTACTCTACCTAATACGTAAACACACGGAATGGAGGCAGCACCGAATATAGCTGGTAGCAATCGCGCACCAAACAGCGATATTAATCCTCCATCGCTGTTAAATAACTTCATCCACAGGTAAGCCAGCACAAAATACAGTGGTGGATGATTATCTTGTGTGGCTAAGTTATGAATGACATCACCAATCGTTGCAGCTGGGTTTACTTGCAGTGGTTGTAATAGGATATCAGGTGCGATCGCTCGATCGAGGGGAACTGATATAAAAGTATTCCCCAAGCTAAACACCAAGGTGGCAAACTCATCAGTCCAAGGAGGCTTTGCAGTCAAGTTGATTAGGCGCAAGCTGATGCCGACAATCAACCATATTAAGATCGCCAAGAGATGAACCCAGAAAGGAGGAAGGCGATGCCAATTATGCCAATGCTTGCGTTGTGAGCCAGAGTTTTTATCTGCCAGAGGCAGGAAATGTATAGCAGATGCAGGTAGCAACGAGATAATTTGTTTGTAAAAATAAAATGCACCTTGGAAAAGAACTCTCATTGCTGGGCCTCACAGTCATGGATTTGTAGATTTGACGTTTGAGATTTAAGTTCGTTCGTTCTAAAATCTAAAAACAAAAATCTAAAGCTCAAATCCCTCGTTGTGATTATTTCACGTCTGTGACGCGCCAGCTAAGTTTCAAATTAACCCAGAAATTCCAAATGGTAGCAACTGCGATCGCGATCAACTTAGCTAAATACTGATTTATTTCCAAGATATTATAGAGAAAGTTAATTATTAAAGCTTGTAATATAACTCCTGCCAAACAGACCGCACTGAACTTCAAGAATCGCTTGAAACGCTGATGCGAAGCACGTTGCCTCTGAGAAATATCACTAAAAGTCCATATATCATTCCATAGGAAATTATTTACGATTGCCACTCCGGCCGAAAGAATCGTACTGCGGGTTAAACCTAAATGAATTACAGTACGCAGCAAGTGAAACACCGTTAAATCCACAAACACACCACTAAAGCCAACAAACCCAAAACGGACAAATCGACCGATGGGAAAATTGACTTTTCTTTGCAATCGTCCTACTTTACCTGTGGAAAGCCGCAATCGCACTAAATGGTGGATGTAATCTATATATTGCTTCCATGTCACCTTACTCTCGCCCTCTTTGCGTTCGCAAAATACATACCCAACTTCGGCAACTTGGTCTACTTTTCCCCGGCCAATTACTTCTAGGAGAATTTTATATCCAACTGGATTGAGTGTTACACCTGCGATCGCACTCCGACGCACCATAAAATAACCACTCATCGGGTCAGAAACTCTGCCCAATACCCCCGGTAAAATTACCAAGCCTAACAACTGAGCGCCACGAGACAAGAAACGCCTAACAACACTCCAGCTACTAACACCGCCTCCTTCTACATGACGGCTAGCTACTGCCAAATCTGCTCCTTGCTCAATATTACCCAACAGTTGTATTAGTACCTCTGGTGGATGCTGCAAATCTCCATCAATCACTCCTAACACACTACCTGTCGCTGCTTGCCATCCACGAATCACTGCTGAGGATAGCCCCCGTTCCTGTTGGCGTCGCATCACTCGCAACTGGGGGTATTCTTTCGTTAAAGATTGCGCTATCTCCCAGGTTCGGTCTGGGCTATCATCATCTACCACTATTAGTTCATACTTTCCTGCAATAGATTCATCCAGTAATTGACTCAATATGCTGACTACATTTTTGATGTTGTCACGCTCTTTATAAGTAGGAATTACTAGAGAAAGATAAATAGAATTATCATCTGTATCCACGGGGTTGGGGGGCAACTCTGAAATCTTTAGCGGGCCAGTTGATACTGTTAACAACGAGTTTGATGAGTTTGTTTTCATATTCCAAATTGCAAAACGAGGGTGTGTAAAGTCCGTGGAAAATAGAATCAAACATCTGGTGACTTTATTGATTGAACCTAGTTACTCAAAAGTTGAGGAATCCTTTTGTTACAGTTAGTTGCCCTGAAAGTTTAGTAATTTCCGCACTTTGATTTCTAGTATTTTCCTAAATTCATCTAAATTTTACATCTTACCCCTTATTTTTATGATATTATACGAAGAATTACGTATTTTTAGCAAAGCCTAATGTACTTTTAAGTAAACTAAGTCAGCAAATATACAGTTTATTCAGCATATCTTTATAATTTTTTAATGAGACTACAGGGAATATTAATTTAGTATGGAGTATCGGAAATTTGGTTAATGTGCTTATACATTATTGTTTTTACATCAAGGTAAAAATAAAGTGCAAATGTTGATTACATAAGGTCGTTCCACCCATAAAAACTTATTTTTTGATGCAATAAGGAATTAATTAAACACTACAAAACCAAAAAATCAAAACATATTTTGGAGAAATAGTTAGAGCTATTTCTTAAATGTAAGAATAGCTATAAATTTCTGTTTGATTTTTGAAAAAACGAACTACTCCATAAGGTAAGAGGTAGTTAAATTTTATTTACGATCTCTTTTTCGGAGTAATTTGATCGACAAAATGAAATGAAATAAGTACAGTCCCATTTTGTCAACGTTTAGCAATATAAAAAATCAGTTTAACAAAAATTAATATGTTACTAAATAAGTATAGTATTTAGTAGAGACTCGATTGAAAATATGTCAAAAGTAACATTATAAAATCCCCCGGTAGGGCATTGCAAAAAAGAGAAAAATTTTGTTTGTTATTAAAATGATGGCGTAGTTTTATTGCTTGTTTTGAATAAATGAACCTCTAAAAATACAGGGTAGATCATGCATATTCCTGATGGATTTGTTTCTATTCCAGTGGCTGGGGCTACTGGTTTAGCGAGTGTGGCAGCGTTGTTTGTTGCCTTCGGGCGATCGCAAGAGGCTTTTGGTATTCGTCGTGCCCCGATATTGGGATTAACCACCGCCTTTATTTTTGCTGCCCAGATGATCAATTTTCCAGTAGCAGGAGGTACTAGTGGTCACTTGTTAGGGGGAACCTTAGCTGCGATCGTTTTGGGCAGTCCTTGGGCTGGAACGTTGTGTCTTGCCACAGTTTTAATTATTCAAGCCGTGTTATTTGCTGATGGTGGCATTACAGCCTTGGGAGCAAACATTTTTAACATGGCAGTAGTTGGGGTTTGGGTTGGCTGGGTTTTAACCGAAACCTTGCAACGGCTGTTTGGGGGGTCTAAAGGGCGCTTACCCTTGGCTGCTGGGATCGCCGCTGGTGTGAGTGTAGTGGTAGCTGCGATCGCTTGTGCCATTGAATTAGCCCTCTCTGGAACTGCACCGGTAGCGATAGTTTTACCAGCCATGACTGGCGTGCATATTTTGATTGGCATTGGCGAAGGACTGATTACCGGGGGTGTGCTGACTTATCTGGCCAGAGCCAGACCAGATTTGTTACCAGGCGAACAGCACGAGTTTCGTGGCTGGTCAGTGCCTATTGTCACCATTTTTTTGATTGCGGGAGTGCTGTCACTCTTTGCCTCAGCATGGCCCGATGGTTTGGAGAAAGTTGCCGAAAATACAGGCTTCATCCACTTAGCCAGTAAAGTACGGATAATTGTGCCGACTCCCTTAGCTGACTATGGAATTGAGGGTTTGGGGACAATAGGCACTAGTATCGCTGGGCTGGTGGGAGCTGCGGTTTGCTTTGCTGTTGCCTTTGGAATTGCCAAGGTAGTGAAACCGAATAATGCTTAAACTTTCCTTACCGCTACGCTTACAACTGTCTCTAGCGATCGTGGTGGGAGCAGCTTTATTAAAGCATCATGCCTGGTATGGACTAAGTGTATATGGCGCGATCGCACTTTTATGGGCTTGCTTCTTGCGCGTACCAATTCGCCAATTGGGAGGATTACTCGGCACAGAATTGATTTTTTTGTCATTGCTAGCATTGCCCTTGGGATGGGAACGAGCCAGTTTTTTGCTAGTTCGTTCGCTGGTTTGTCTGGTGACGATGAATAGTTTTTTGTTAACCTTACCGCCCCACAGTTTCGGCATTGCCCTGAAAAGCTTACCAGTACCAGCACCTTTAAAGGAAAACTTGTTATTAGCTGGGCAATATATGGAAATTTTGCTCTCAGAAGTAACGCGGATGCGGCGCAGCGCTCAACTACGCGGTTTGAATGGAACTACGGGATGGTTGCGCTATGCCAGTGCAGCCATGATTGGAGCTTTGTATCTCCGTAGTTTAGATAGAGCCGAGCGAGTCTATGCGGCAATGGTAGCTCGTGGTTACAACGGACAATTACCCATAGATTCTACCCTTAGACCAAAAGAACGTTTTGCCTTATTACTAGCTTGGGCGATCGCTGCTAGTGTAACTCTAACTTCTTACAAGATTTAACCCACTCGCTAGTACAGACGCGACTAATCGCGTCTCTCACTAAAACGCGATTAATCGCGTCTCTACTCCCTTACATATTGAGTTTGTAAATTTTGAAATCATTAACTTCTAATCCTCAATTATCAACCGATAATCCCCATGCAGCCGTAGTCGAGGTTAAGAACCTGGTGTATGCATATTCCCATCAGGAGCCAGTATTACAGGAAATATCTTTTACCTTGAACAAAGGCGATCGCGTTGCATTGATGGGAGCAACAGGTTCTGGAAAAAGTACCTTGTTGGAGAACTTAATCGGCTTAAAACAACCGCAAACAGGAAAAATTACCATTAATGGCATTCCTGTAGAACCGCAAACTTTACCCCAAGTGCGTCGTCAAATAGGCTTTAGCTTCCAAGATGCCAACGACCAACTATTTATGCCGACTATCTTAGAAGATATTACCTTTGGGCCACGTAACTATGGAATCAAAGCAGCAGAGGCTAGCGATCGCGCTAGGCAGTTATTAACTGATTTTGGTCTAGAAGCCTACGCTAATCGTTCCGCCCACGAACTTTCTGGTGGACAAAGGCGCCTAGCCGCCCTGGCCTCAATTTTAGCCCTAGAACCAACAATTCTAATTTTGGATGAGCCAACTAACGGTCTCGATCCAGCATGGCGTCGTCATTTGGGGCAAGTATTATTAAAGTTACCTGTGCAAGCGATTTTAATTGCTTCCCACGATCTAAATTGGTTAGGCAGAGTCACTCAACGCGCTTTGGTACTGTCTGGTGGTCGTATTCAAATAGACAGCGATATTCAAGCACTGTTACAAGATGGTGCTACTTTAGACCAGTTGGGTTTGCCGATAGATTGGTGATTTGGGCATTGGGCATTGGGCATTGGGCATTGGGCAGGGGAGCAGGCGAGAAATTACAGTAAGTTTTTCCTCCTTGCCCCTCTGCCCAATCCTCTCATTTACCCGTAATATTGGATACTATATTGTGGGTTTTATTGCTGTTGGGGTGTTAATGTCTGTTTTACGTAAATATACTGTTCTTGCTCCTGTGAGCCTAAGTATTGCTTTGTTAGTTGCTAGTTGCAGTGACAATAAAGTTTCTCAGTGTCAGCGACTAATTCGAGTTGTGAATGCTGGAACTTCTCTAATTGATAAAAATAAAGGAACGCAAGTGATAACTAGCATACAGCTATCTAAAGATTTAGACTTTGTAACTAAATCCATTGGAGAACTGAAGCTAACAGATCCGAAGCTGAAAGAATTTCAAAGCAGTTTTGTGAAAATTTTTCAAAATCTTAGTCAAGCGATCGCCAAAGCAGGTAAAGCGCTTGGTGCAACCAAGACAGCACAAGCCTCAGAATCTGGCAGAGAAAAAATCCAAAAGGCTAGAGCCGAAATTGATTCAGCACTGACAACAGCTACAACTCTTGGCAAACAGTCAGATACATTAGTGAATCAGATGAATAAGTATTGTAGCGAGCCAGAATAATCTATCTGGGGCATTGGGCATTGGGCATTGGGCATTGGGCATTGGGCATTGGGCATTTTTGAATTTCCTCCTACTCTCTTGCTCCTCTGCCCCTCTACTCCCCTGCTTTCCCTTGACACTCCGATACAGGGTAACTTTTATCACTTTTTTTCCAAAAAATTTCCTGATATACACCAACTTTATCTGTCAAAAGAAGTATTGGTGCAAGTCAAATGAAATACCAGGAGTGATATGAGTCTACTGATGGCGAGTGTGCTGACAACAGTGCCAATATCTGCGGTAAATTTACCAGAAAAGTCCGTAATTCTGCCAGAAAACCCGGTGCAGCAGTCAACACAGGATAATTTATCTCAAGTTGTCTCACCTGCTGAAATTACACCACCTGAATTCGTGCAACCAGATATAACCACCTCGTCAGCAATAAAAAATAAGTACGAGAATATACTTAGAAAAAGTAGAGACAAAATTCAACTTATCAGTTCACCTAACTTACCTAAATTAAAAGATACTCAACCTGTAACAGAAGTTGTACAGAACCAGGTAAGTACAGAAGAATTTTCCCCATCTTCTCATCCTCCAGACTCAGACAACCCAATGTCTCAAGTTACCTCAGTATCGCAACTCCAAGACGTGCAACCCTCCGACTGGGCTTTTGGTGCTTTGCAGTCTTTAGTAGAACGCTATGGCTGCATTGCGGGATACCCGGATGGGACTTATCTGGGAAATCGCAGTATCAGCCGTTATGAATTTGCGGCTGGTTTAAATGCTTGTTTGGAGAAGATTAACGATGCGATGCCTGCGGTGGTCACTGAGCGCAGCCGAAGTGCGGGCTACGCCTACGCTAACAATAAAATAAATACTGTTAATAATGAAGATTTAATCTTGCTGCAAAGATTGCAAGGCGAATTCAAAGCAGAGTTGCAGCAATTACAGCAGCGTATCGAGGTTGTGGAAAAGCAGACTAGTGAATTACAAGGAAATCGTTTTTCCACAACTACTAGGTTATTTGGTCAAGCAATTTTTAGCGTCCAGGGAACCAATAGCCCCGATGTCGATTTGTTTCCGAGAGATGGAGTACCTGAACGCCAGGGAAAAACCAATCTGACTTTCACAAGTAGCGCCCAACTAACCTTAGCAACTTCATTTACAGGGCGAGATTTGCTGTTAACAGGGTTGTCTGCGGGTAATTTGGGTTCTAATGCATCGTTGTTATCTACCAATATGGGGCGGTTGGGTTTCGAGTCAAATACAGACAACAATCTAGTTGTTAGTGACTTATCTTATCGATTTCTCGCCTCGCATAACTTGGGAATTGTCGTCGGTACGGCGGGAGTCAATCCAATCAACACCTTTCGCGGTATTAGCCCTTTAGAAGGTTCTAGCGATGGTGCAATTTCTCTATTTGGTCAGCGGAACCCGATTTTAAGTATTGGTAACGGCAGTGGTGGTATAGGCTTTGACTGGCAGATTAGCGATCGCATTAGTTTGCAAGGCGTTTATAGTGCCGAAATACCCAATTTTCCTGGCGACACCAAGCAGGGCGGACTATTTGGTGGTAGATATACTGCTGGCGCTCAGTTAAGTTTAGCACCCACAAATAACATCGATGTCGGCGTACATTATCTTTATTCCCACTCCCCAGATGGCTTATTGGGAGGTGGTATTGGCGATTCGCAACTGATTTCACCTTTTGCAAATCCTACAGCTTTCGATACTCAAGCAATTGGTGCTACCGTTGCTTGGCGAATTAACCCTAACTTGCATTTGGGCGGTTGGGGCGGCTTTACTTCTTCCAAGCCATCTAACCTTTCTGGAAGTGTAGAAACTACTAACTGGATGGTGTTCGCGGCTTTTCCTAATTTGTTGCGTCCTGGGAATTTAGGGGGCGTTCTCGTTGGACAACCACCCAAAATTACTTCCAGTACTTTACCCGACGGCTTCAATTTTCCCAACTTTTCTGATGGGGGGACAGCAGGTGGACGTAGTGACACATCAATTCACGTAGAAGTTTTTTACCGCGCCCAACTGAGCGACAATATCGCCTTGACTCCAGGCTTATTCGTTATTTTCAATCCCGATCACAATGCCGCTAACGATGCATTAATCGTTGGGACATTAAGAGCAAGTTTCCGGTTTTAATTTTGTACTGATGTAAATGTAATAAAATACGCTATTTTGCCACTAATTGTTTCAGTATTAGATGCTTTCATTACCTGATGAGAGCAAGGAAAACTCGTGCGTGTTTTATTTGATACGTGATTAAAGGAGCAAGTTTTTCATGAAATTAAATTCATCAGTTCATTTGGGTTGTTTTCTTGTTAGCAGCAGCAGTTTAGCCGCAGTCTTCATCGGTTTAAGTGGAACAAATGCTTCTGCTCAAATCACAATTCAAAGCACTGGCACATTATCGGGTACTATCCAACTTCCCAGAAATAATCCCAATTTCAATCAAAGCACTACTCGCATTGATACAGACGACACGGGAACTTACTCGCGGAACTTAGGTACTAAGAACAATCCTAATTATGTTCCTATATACAAGTCAGACTATGTGCAGGTACAAACACGCTCTGATGGTAGTCTGCATTATTTTGTTGACTTTAAAGGCATTCCGATTGTCTCCTTTAATGGCGTTCTCACTTCGCCGATTCTCTCTGGCGGTGAGTTGACACCCTATAAATACCAAGGACAATTGGCAGGAACCACATTTCAAGGAGTAGTTCAGGATGAATTTAATCTCACAAAAGCCTTATACACTGGTACTGTCACCGATCCAAACACTGGAAACCAGTATCAGGGCACTTTTGAAGTGAGTGGATATGGAGTCCGATATAGCGATCGCAATGGTAGCGCCACCCCCACAGTCTTTGATTTCAAATCCGATCTCCCAGGTTCGCCAAAGGTGACATCTTTGGAAATGACTAACGCACCTCTGGCAAGAATACAAATCAAAGTACCTGCAACTGCAACTCTCATAACTCCTACACCAACTACTGGTAGTGGTAGCACACCCACTCCCCCACCAGTAATTAGCAGTGGTAGCACACCCACTCCCCCGCCAGTAATTAGTGGTGGTAGTACACCCATTCCTCCATCAGTAATCGATGGAAGTGCGATCGCCCCTACACCTATAGTTAGTGATGGTAGTGCGATCGCTCCTACACCTGTAGTTAATGGTGGAAACACATTCACTGTTTCGCCAATGGTTGATGGCGGTAACACATTTACTGTTACACCAATAGTTGATAGTGGCGCTTCCTCGACACCTACAACGTACACATCTGGGTCGAATTCACCATCAATTTCTACTACACCTAATATGGAATTGAGTAACAGTAATTCCCTAGAGGTCAATCAAGTAGTTGTCAACCCTGCAACCCTTGTTCAAGCCGCTTGTTCGCAAGATTCTGCTAAGAGTTGTACAATGCCCACTTTACCAAAACAAGCGATCGGCCCTCGTAGTCGAGTGCTACTGCGTTAGTT
Organism: Nostoc sp. DedQUE05; assembly: GCF_034530955.1. Taxonomy (NCBI): domain Bacteria; kingdom Bacillati; phylum Cyanobacteriota; class Cyanophyceae; order Nostocales; family Nostocaceae; genus Nostoc; species Nostoc sp. DedQUE05. The sequence goes on from NZ_JAVRCB010000007.1 coordinate 10,707, forward strand.
AGGGACTTTTCAATAAAAAATATCCAACTACTTCTTGTGGGGTGGGCGTCTCGTCCGCCCCTAACCAAAGGCTAACTTGACAAAAATTCTGAATGCTTCTGGAACTCTAGCAGGGCAAAATGAAATCAATATAATAGTTAGCACAGAGGCATACATTGCAATTAAAAAAGCCCACCATCATATATTCGCGGCGTTTTTGTTGCTCAGACTACCTTTCGGTGGTATCTTTTACCCTGATGATTTTCTGGCTATACTAGTAGACTTAAGCCGATTGATTGATAAATTTCATCCTCCAGCATAAAATACACAAAAACTCTAAGTTTTGGACATATATCAGTATGCATTTACCTCTAACTAACACAAAAATATTGTCTGATGTTGGAGAAAATTAATTTTTTTGGAGGCTACAAAAACTTAATCGATAAGGTTAACACTAACACTACAAAGTAAATCTACATCAATCAAACATCTTCCGAGTAAGCACCTATGAAAGAAGAATTGATAGCCAGAGTTGTGCAGGTCTTGCGAATTAATATGAGTTGGATGACTTGGAATTTATTTCTGGCTTTTATACCTTTGGCTTTGAGTGTCTGGCTATTTCGCATGAGGCGCGGCGGCACTTGGCTTTGGTGGCTAGGATTCTTAGTTTTCTATGCTTTCTTACCAAATGCACCATATTTGTTGACCGATGTAATTCACTTGATAGATGATATTCGCACGATTCAATCGGTGTGGATGATTACTTTAGTACTTATTCCTCTGTATTTGCTAGTAATTTTAAGTGGATTTGAAGCTTATGTAATATCGTTAATTAATTGGGGTCACTACTTACATCGTATTGGTAAGAGTCAATGGATTTGGCGCGTTGAGACAATTACACATTTTCTCTGTGCTGTTGGTGTTTATTGGGGGCGATTTTTGCGTTTCAACAGTTGGGATTTTATTACTCAACCCGATGCCGTACTTACCAAAGGAGTAGAAGAAATTCTGGGAAAACAACCCCTGGTGATTATTGCTATCACCTTTGTGGTACTTGCAGGTTTGTACTGGATTATGAAACGAGTAACTTTAGGTCTTAGCCAATCAAATAGTAGAATAGGGATAAACTCAGGACGCACAAACTCTAATACGCCAAACATTTGATCTATGTGGCAATTTTGGCTTTTAATTTTGGGATTTTAATTAGTAATTCCCTTAAAGAATATTGCCTATCAAAAGAAAGATGCAATAAAACCCTCCTTGAGGTGAAATAAACTCAGAAACAAATGGTTGAACTTCAACGCCATCACCTGAGAATAACGTCGTATCAGATCGTTAAATATTGATGGTCTGGTCTGATGTATCTAGTCATGTTGATAGGAGGGATATAATATGCAATTAATCTCGAAAGAGGAAATCAAGACATTAATAGAACAGCCAAAAGGAAATTGTGTTTCAATTTATATGCCAACGCACCCAGCCGGGCCAGAAGTGCGACAAGACCCAATTCGCTTTAAAAATTTGGTCAGGGAAGCAGAGGCTCGTTTAATTGATGCGGGTTTGGAACAGGAAGAAGCGATCGCATTGTTGGAAAAATCCCAGGAAATTGATACCCAAGAGTTCTGGGAGCAAATGGGAGAGCAAGGGCTGGCGATTTTTATTTCTGAAAATATTTTTCGTTATTATCCCCTACCAATTGATTTTCAAGAGTTGGTCGTAGTTACAGACCGCTTTCACATCAAGCCACTGCTGCCAATTTTAAATGGCAATGGTCGCTTCTATATCCTGGCTTTGAGCCAACAAGATGTTAGGTTCTTTGAAGGAACACGCTACAGTGTCAAAGAGGTAGAAGTAGAAAATCTCCCTAAAAGTGTAGATGAAGCTCTGCAAAGAGACGATACTGCTAAAGAAGGTCAGTTTCGCATCGCAACATCAAAAGGGGGAACCTCCAATACTTTTTCGCAACCAGGTACGTTTCACGGACAGGGAAGCCCTGACAGGGATAGACGCCAAGAAGACATCCTCCAATTCTTTCAAATTGTCGATCGCGCATTATACGAGAAACTGAAATTGCAAAAAGCGCCTTTGGTGCTGGCTGGGGTAGAATATCTCTTGCCTGTATATAGACAGGCAAATACTTACCAGCATTTGATGGATGAAGCTATCACCGGGAATCCAGAAATTCTCAGCGCCCAAGAGTTACATGACCAAGCTTGGCCGATTGTCGAGGCTGATTTCCAAAAGTCACAGCAAGCAGTTTTGGAGCAATTTCACGAACTGTTTGGTGGTGATACTGGTAAAGCATCTAACAACCTCCAAGAAGTTATCTCAGCGGCTTATTACCAACGCGTGGATTCATTACTAGTTGCAGTTGGTCAGCAACAGTGGGGTTTATTCGATCCAACCTCAGAAACGGTTTATTTGCACCCAGAAAAAGAAGCTGGTGATGAGGATTTGTTGGATTTTGTTGCTGCTCATACCTTATTAAATGGCGGCACGGTTTACGCTGTTCCCTTTGAAGAGATTCCGTATAGCACAGCCGTTGCGGCAATTTACCGATATTGACATTTTGATGGTGTTGTATAAAGTTGAATGTGCTATATACAACACCAACGATGATTACTATTCGCTCCTTTATCAGTCAATCTCTAATCGGTTTAGCTGTTTTAAGTGCAACGGCTATATTTACCCAGACGGCAATAGCAGAAACAATAACTGGGCAATCAGGCAATGTGCGGGCAGAAATATCTTACGAAAAACCAGAGGAATATCAGTATAAAAATATCCGGTTGAAAATTATCCGGGCGGGTAAAACTGTTTTGGATCAAAAACTGCCGCAAGAAGATGAATATGACAGACCTGTGGGGAATATATCTGGACAAGAAAACAACTTACCAGTGCGAGACTTGGACGGTAACAAAGAACCAGAAATAATTGCCGATTTCTTTACAGGTGGAGCGCACTGTTGTACTTATTCATTGATTTATCGTTACGACAGCAAATCTCAAAAGTATATTAAGATTCGTCATGAATGGGGCAATGGTGGCTATCAACTCAAAGATTTAGACAAAGATGGATTACCAGAGTTTGACAGTCGAGACGATCGCTTTGCCTATGCTTTTACAGCTTATGCTGCTTCTGCCTACCCTCTGCAAATTTGGCGTTATCGCCAAGGTAAAATGGTCGATGTGACTCGTAGCTATCCCAAATTAATCTTCAATCATGCCTCAGAGCTATGGCAAACTTATATCCAGGCACAGCAACAAGGCGATGATGGCAAGGGCTTTTTAGCAGCTTATCTGGCAGATAAATATCTGCTGGGTCAAGGACAGGATGGTTGGAAGCAAGTGCAACAAGCTTATAAAAAAAGCGATCGCACCAAATTCTTTGCCGATTTACGAAAGTTTTTGCGCGAAACTGCCTACATCAAATAAATTAGCAGTGAGCAATTAATTCCTAACTCCTAACTCCTAATTAATTAAGTTTTCGGCGTGCTGCTGCTAAAATTAGACGTTGTTCAGCACGAGCGATCGCTTGATATGTTCGCTCGACTGCTTCCGGTTCAACGGAAATGGAAGTAATACCCCATTCCACTAACTTATCGATGATTTCTGGATAGAGGGCTGGTGCTTGACCGCAGATTGAACAAGGGATACCAGCACTTTGAGCCATTTGGATCAGTTGAGCGATCGCACTCATAACTGCTGGATGACGTTCATTAAATACTTTTGCTAGCTGTCCTTGTTCTCGATCCACTCCTAGCAATAATTGGGTCAAGTCATTTGTACCAATAGAAATTCCGGCCACACCTGCTTTTACATATTCTGGTAATAAAAACAAGACACTTGGCACTTCTGCCATCATCCACAATTGAAACTGCGCCACTTCGGTTAAAAAAGCTTGCTCAACTTTGCGACGGCAAAAAATAAATTCTTCTACAGTCCGCACAAAAGGCAACAGCAGGTTTACATTGGTGTAACCAGCTTGTTGTACGCTTGCCAAAGCTTTCAATTCTAGGTCAAAGACTGCGGGATTTCGTAAATAGCTAAAGGTGCCGCGTTCACCTAACATCGATTGTGGCGAAGATTCTAAACTATCACTCAATGATGGTAAATCTTGCGATCGCCAATCTAAAGAACGATAAAAAACTGGTCTTGGGGCAAAGGCACGAGCAAATTGCATAATCTGCTCAGACCATAGCTCTAACAATTCTGCCTGACGCCCGCTTAAAATCCAACTATTGGGATGTTGCCCGTCCAATATATTTAGTACCATCAATTCGGAACGTAACAATCCCACTCCATCCACAGGCAGGTTTTGCACTTGTTCTATTAAAGCGGACTGACTCAAGTTAACCAGCAATTGGGTAGCAATCATAGGTAGATGAGACGTAACAGCAGAATGAAGCGCTTTCGAGTTGGGGCGATCGGAGGTAAGAAGATTTTCTTCTCTTCCTTTGTCCATCTCTTCCTTTGAGTCTGCTTTGATGCGATAAACTTCTCCTCTGTCGCCATCAAGCAGCAATCGTTCGCCAGTTTGGATTAAAGTTGTGGCAGATGTTGCGTTTACTACTGCTGTGATACCTAATTCTCTAGCTAGAATTGCCGCGTGACTGGTTAATCCCCCTTGTTCAGTGATAATACCACCAACTTGTTGCAATAATGGCAACCAATCAGGTGTAATCGTTGGTACTACTAAAATTACTCCCTTCGGTAGTTGTTCGGGTTTCTGTTGCGGATTAGTAATTACTAGGGCAGTGGCTACAACCCGTCCTCCGGCTGCTCCTAGTCCCCGAATCAAGTGTGAGTGGGGAATCATAGATTGCGAAGGATTAACTTGTGTGATGTAGAGCTTACCAGATGTAGTTTGCCCAGCGAGAGTCCATTTAATGGTAAAAGTTTTACCTAGTTCACTTACCAGTTGAGTTCCCAGAGTAATTATTTGTTGTAAGTATTCTTCTTGTAAAGAGTACTGTTTTTGTTGGGCTTGTGGAATTAAATAAGTAATCAGACAGGTGCGATCTGGTGTTAACCCTGAGTTCGGCACGAGCCGCAAAAAAATTTTAGATGCTGCATCATCAACACCATAAGCCAGCATTTTATTGCCCAGTTGTTGCTCAAGTACAGCCCCAGTTTCTGGTTGAATGTAGTAAATATCTGGCTGTATTTCGCCAAGAGCGATCGCAATTCCTAATCCCAAAGTAGCTTCAATTTCCCATCCAGAGGCATTGGTTGTGAGCGAGCCACTGGCGATCGCATTTTCAACAGGTTGCACCAAAACTGCGAGATTAATTTGTTGCAGATTAATTCCTGAGTGCTGCCAATATAATAGACTCCGGGCCCGAAATATTTGACTCCAGGTTCGTTTTAGAGCCAAAGCGATCGCTTCTGGTTCGCACTGGCAAAATACTGACTCCAGTAAACCCGATATATTGTTGATTCCTGGAGTAGCAGTTGATACTGTCAAAGAAGGTCGAAGAATTAAACAGCTAGTTTGCCATTCTCTAGCGGCTTGAAAAATTGTACTCACCCACTCCTGGGTTACAGTCGCAGTCAGAATTTCTTGGCGCAAGCGACTAGCAACCTGCTGAAGTTGCCGCCAATTAGTGACATCCAGGTGTAGCGAAGAATGGGGTAAGTCAGCTATTAATGATTCTGAACTATTGAGATTTTCGAGAAATTGCCGCAAAATTTCTGCCGAAACCACAAAACCAGGCATCACCGGATAGCCACGCTGGATAATTTTGCTCAAGTAAAAGGCTTTGTCACCTACTTTGGCACGGTCTTGTAGTTTAATTTGATCTAGCCAGTAGAGTTTATTCACTCAATTTGTTAGTTGTCTATTTGTAGCCACAGCCATTTCTTTTTGGTATGTTATCAGGTTAATCCACTGACTTCTGAATAAAAAGTACTCAGGACTTACAGCAGTTTTCTTTTGGATAAATTACAAAGTTACGGGTTTTGAAGCAGGATAGAGGAGAATTCAGAATTAAGGAGTTAGAAGTAAAACAGGCTTGATAGCTGGCTTTGAGACGAATCGTTGTGTACTTCAGTAATTTGAAATACGCTGTATAGCTGATTTGCTCTACTTATACATACCCTTATCATATTTAATTGTTGAGTGTATGGGTTAATCTAACAATTTAAGGTATAATTCTCTAGCTAAGTCATTTTAAATAGCCAAAAAACTATTTAATAAACTTAAAATTCATCTAGTTTGCCCAAATTACGATCGTTGCCACAATCTAATAATGCAAATCTCCATTCATTGACCAGAACAATATCTTATTGAAAAATAATCCTAATAATGGAAAATATTAATTCTCAGTTTCAAAACCATTACTGAATTGATAGAATCCAAATATGAGATAGGTTATTGCACTATACCCATTGGATTAAACTCCATTAATAAAACATTAGAATAGTTTTGGACTTTTTTAGAAAAATATTACAATTTAACTTAGAATATAAAATTCTCCATATCAGACTAAACATTGTCAAACACTTACTACCTTGCAACTGATGATTGGCTGAATATCAGCTTCCGGCTATGTATAGCATTGCTTATTGGAGCAATCATCGGCTTAGAACGTCAAATTAGACGCAAACCAGCTGGTTTAAGAACTCATATACTGGTGAGTTTAGGTTCAGCCTTATTTACTTTAATAATCATGCAAACAGGAGGACTGCAATCTAGTCCTGATGCACTTAGCCGTGTGATTCAAGGGATTGCAGCTGGTGTAGGATTTCTCGGTGCTGGAGAAATTGTGCGTCAATCTTCCCAAGAGTCACAGCAACTTGAAATTCACGGACTCACCTCAGCAGCGGCTATTTGGGTTTCTTCTGCATTGGGAATTACTGCTGGCTGTGGTTTGTGGCAGTTAGGATTAATCGGCGCTATGCTGACTTTTTTAGTTCTCAACGTTTTTAAAAGGTTTGAAAAACGAAATCAATAATTAGCTATCTATTATTTTTAATAAAAAATATGCTTAAGAAATATAGAGTTATTGAGCTTCCTAATTTACCTTTATCTGAAAATATGAATAAGGGAATACCAGATAATCATACGAATTACAAATTACTATAAATATGATTTTTAGAATTATTGATGTTGCATTATTGCTCCTGCCTTCACAAGAAGGATTTGTGAAGATTTCAACCATTGGGAATCAAAGGAACCCAAATGAGTAGTAGTAATCAAGGTTTGAAAACGGTCTTGAATGGCATCAAGCAATTGATTTTGGCGGGATAAATCTAGTTCGGCAAGAACATCATCTAGTAATAGTAATGGTGGCTCTTTGACGACTTCTTCAATTAATTGTAATTCGGCTAATTTTAAAGCTAAAACCAGCGTTCGTTGCTGACCTTGGGAACCGTATTGACGAGCGGGTGTTTGGTTAATCGTTAATTCTATTTCATCTCGATGGGGGCCGACAAGAGTCGTACCTTGGTGCATTTCAGCAACGGCTCGCTGCTGAATTTTTGCTAAAAAAGCTTGCTGCACTTCTTCTGGCTGGTTATCCTCTAAAGGAATATTTGGCACGTACTTGATTTGGAGAACTTCTGTACTGCCGCTGATACTGCTGTGCCAGGTGGTAGCAATGGGGGCTAATCTTTGGATAGCGCGATCGCGTCGTCTAATTACCCTAGTTCCTGTAGTAGCTAATTGTGCATCCCACAGCGCTAGTTCTGATTGTAAAGACGTTGCATCCAACGTCTCTACATGGCGTTTTAAAAAGGCATTGCGCTGGCGTAACACATGGTTATACTGCTGCAAAATGTGAGCATAAACTGGTTCGAGTTGAATTAATAGTGTATCTAACCAGTTGCGGCGACCTTCCGGGCCGCCGCGTACTAAGTCTAAATCCAAGCTGGAAAATTGGACTGCATTGAGAACGCCAAGAAAATCCATTTGACGGCGGATAGATTCACCATTGAGAGCAACGCTACGGCGACCATTGCGGCGCAAGGTCAAGGTCAGGTCACTAACACCTGTTTGTCGCTCAAGGATGGCATCAATTTGGGCTATGGCTTCTCCTTCTTGAACTAAATCGCGATCGCGGGTGATTCGGTGCGATCGCAATGTCGCTAGCAACTCCACCGCCTCCAACAAATTCGACTTTCCCTGAGCGTTATTACCTACCAAAATTGTTTTGGCAGCAGTAAACTCAACCTTTTGGTCTTGATAATTGCGAAATTGTCGGAGGTTTAGAGTTTTTAGGTACATAAGTTCAATTTTGGATTTTAAATTTTAGATTTTGGATTGAAGATAAATCTAAAATCTAAAATCTAAAATCTAAAATTTCTTTTTCAAACGGCCTTCTTGCCCATAATCCGCAAAAATATCTTCTCCGCTTCAATCCACACGAACATTAAGGCGCTGAAGCCAATACAAACCCCCAATTCCTGCATATTCAGGTAGTGAGTACCAAAGAAATCTCGCAGGGGTGGGACATAAACTAGCATCAACTGCAAAATCGTGGTGACGATAACAGCCGCTAGTACAAAGATATTTGAGAAGGGATTCATCTCAATGGTCAGTCGGTTGTTAGAGCGAATGGCGATCGCATGACCCATTTGGGCAATACACAAGCTGGTAAATACCATTGTTTTCCAAGTATCGCGATCGCCTTGATAGCCTGGGGCATGACTATGTTGATAAGCCCACCACATTAAGGCAATGCTGATAATGGCAAAGATGATGCCAATGCGAATCATATAAGAACCCAATCCCCTAGCGAAAATGCTTTCACGGGGACTAAAAGGCGGACGTTGCATCACATCCGGTTCTGGAGGTTCCACAGCTAATGCTAAGGCTGGCAAACCATCTGTCACCAAGTTCATCCACAAAATTTGTAAGGGAGTTAGGGGAACGCCTCCCAAGCCGATTAAGGGGGCGGCTGCAATTGTGAGAACTTCACCAATGTTACTGCCCAAGATGTATTTAATAAAGCGGCGGATGTTGGTATAAACAACTCTACCTTCCTTGGTGGCGCTGACAATGGTAGCGAAGTTGTCATCAAGTAATACCATGTCACTCGCTTCTTTACTGACATCAGTGCCAGTAATACCCATTGCAATACCGATGTCGGCTTGTTTGAGGGCTGGGGCATCGTTGACACCATCACCTGTCATCGCTACAAATCGACCCCGGCGTTGCAGTGCTTGGACAATTCGCAGTTTGTGTTCAGGGGAAACTCTGGCATAGATGCTTACCAAGTCAACGTTTTGCTCTAATTCCTGGTCAGTCATCCGTTGCAATTCTTGACCTGTAAGTACCCTATCGCCTTCTTGGGCAATTCCTAAATCGGTGGCGATCGCTCGTGCTGTTAATTGGTGGTCGCCAGTAATCATCACTGGGCGAATACCTGCTTCTCGACACTCTTGCACGGCTGCTCTGACTTCTGGGCGTGGCGCATCTAGCATTCCCACCAATCCCAGCCATACTAAGCCTTGCTCGGATGTTTCGTCTGAACCTTCTGGGGGAATCTCCACCAGGGGTTTGTAGGCAAAACCTAGCACCCGGAGACCTTTACTCGCCATCAGGTCATTTTCTGCCAAAATTTTCTGGCGTTGTGCTTCGGTTACAGTACCCGTGTCATTACCCAAATGAATCTGAGTGCAACGTGCCAAGATTAATTCTGGAGAACCTTTGGTAAACATTAAATAAGGTTCCGATTGGAGAAAACCGGCGATCGCTGGGTCAACACCTCTCGAAAATGCTTCACCTGTGGCGACTCTCTCCACCTGAGCGATCGCGCTCATCCGTTTTCGTTCTGAGGAAAAGGGAAACTCCGCTACGCGAGGTAACTTACTGTTCCACTGGTCTTTTTCAATTCCCGCTTTTCCCGCCAGGGTGAGTAATGCCCCCTCTGTCGGATCTCCCAAAATTGCCCATTCACCTTGTTCTTTTTGCAATACGGAGTCATTACAAATAGCACAGGCGACTGATAACGCGGAAATTTCTGGAGATTCCTCTAAGGAAATTTTTTGACCGTTTAACTGGAAGTCCCCTGTGGGAGCATAACCTTCGCCGGTGACGCGAAAAGTTTTGTTATTGGTGGAAATCGATTGCACCACCATTTTATTTTGAGTCAGGGTGCCAGTTTTATCAGAACAGATGGTAGTTACAGAACCCAACGTTTCCACTGCTGGCAATTTGCGAATCAAGGCATTTTGGCGCACCATTCGCTGGGTTCCCAGTGCCAAGGTGACGGTAATTACAGCTGGTAAACCTTCTGGCACTACAGCAACCGCCATACTCAAGGAAACTTCTAAGAGTTCTTGAATATTTTTAAAACCTCCGTCCCTGATCACACCGCCAACGACGACGATCGCTACCAGAATTAAAGAACCTGTAACTAGGACATTACCCAGTTGAGTCATCCGCTGCTGTAAAGGCGTAGGTTCACTTTCCACCGCCTGCAACATGGTGGCAATTTTGCCTAGTTCTGTAGTCATGCCGGTGTTAGTCACCAGAACCTTGGCACGTCCTTGGACTACTTCAGTTCCTTGATACACGACATTGAGGCGATCGCCTAATGATGTTTCCTCCGGCAATTTTAGTGATGCCTGTTTATTCACCGCCTCGGCTTCACCAGTCAATGCCGACTCACGCACTTGTAAATTAGACTGTTCGATCAAGCGTCCATCTGCGGCTATCTGCATCCCAGCTTCCAGCAGCATGACATCCCCTGGAACTAGTTCCTTGGCTGCTATCTCCACCAGTCTGGTGTCACGGATGACGCGCACTAAGGGAGAGGTCATTTTTTTCAAGGCTGCCAAGGCTTTTTCAGCGCGGCTTTCTTGGACGTAGCCAAGTATGCCATTGAGGATAACAATTGCTAAGATAGCGATCGTATCTTTAAATGGCACTTCACCAGGCTTCAAACTGCCCGATCGCAAAGCCATCAGGTCTAAAAACCCAGAAATCAAAGCCACGCCAATCAGCATCAACAACATAATGTTCTTGAACTGATCCAGCAGAATTTCCCAAGCACTACGGCCCGCAGTTTCTTCAAGTTCGTTGGGGCCGTATTTTTGCAATCTCTGTTGAGTTTCTTGGGGTGTTAAGCCGCTGTCTGCATTACTATCAAGCAGGTCTAGCGCTTTATCAACTTCTAAACTATGCCAAACGGCGGCACCTTCAGGCAGAGAATTAGCAGACATCGTGTAGGTCACAGCAAATGGTTACAAAATTCGATCATAATTTAGTGATGGCAGGAATTCCATCTTTTAAAGTTACATTAAGGCGATCGCCCAGTTGTATGAGTGTATCTGTAATTCTTAATATTTGTAAATTCCTCCTATTTTCAGATAGTATTATTTCTCACGAAAGAGTTTTTCGGAACACATTGTACCGATAATTATTAGTACCTCGCTGTAAACGTGGCGATCGAGAACCATTAATTGATGTACTTGGGTTCGAGCAACGCCCATTGTGGGTAGTCTTTTAACTCAGCACTCTTCATCCGCCCCAATCGGGGGAACCATTGCTCGACTGGGATTTTTCCATCTCAAGCAATTGGTGTTACCACGCTAAAACCGTTGAGTCATGTTTCCTCCCCTACCTAAAGGTGAGGGTTTTTTACACTTACCATAAGGTTTTATGAGTTTTGCACTCCCCACTTTGACCGTTAGCCAGATGTTTGGGCAAAGAACAATTCGGCCGCTTACTGCTGCTACCCTGTGTGGCATTACTTTCATTAAAGATAGACTGATTGCCATTGACAGTATTAAAGGGCATCTACTAGAAATCGATCCCACCTCTGACAACAGCAAAATTCTCAATCCCCATCAAGTTGAAGAATTTACCGATGTCACTGGTCTAGCGGTGTGGGACGATACGCTGTGGGTAAGCCGAGAAAATAGTGTTTATTTGTGCAAGCTGAATGCTTTGGATCTGGAACATTTTGTAACATTGCCTTATGCAGCTGATGGCGTTGCTGTTTGGGAAACAACAGTTTATGTAAGTTGCCAAAGGCTGGGCTACATTCTGGTTTTTGACCGCCAAACCCGAAAAGAGATTACTAAATTTTATGCCCCTGGAGTTGGGATAGAGAATTTGGCAGTCAACCAAGAAATGCTATGGATTTGCGATCGCACCGAACAATCAGTTTACGCGATGGACAGAGCCACAGGAGAGTTGCAATTCAGCGTTTTGACACCCTTTGAATGTCCTACAGGCATAGCGCTCCATAAAAATGACGAAACAGGCAAAGAAAGTATTTACGTCGCCTACGCCTCAGAGGAGCCTTATATCCGGGATAACCCCAATGCCGATCCGAGTCATGAGCTAACATTCCGCGATCGCACTTTTATTCACCCTTTGTATTATCATTACGATCCAGATAAGCGTTACGCCCTCTCTAATGGCTATCTGATTGAAATGTCTTATGCTGAGGAAATTGCACCCTTAGACGAGGTTTATTTACCCGATGTCGAATGGCGCATCGCCTTACCATCCGAAACTGAGCGTCAAAAGGTCAAACACGTTGAAGCCATTGGTATACCCTTCACCGAAGAAGTAGTACAGGGGCAACGCGTAGCAGTCTTTAAATTTGATTCTCTTGCCCCAGGAGAACGGCATATATTTGGCTGGAAAGCACTTTTGGAAGTTCGCGGCATTAAGTATCGTATTACACCCAGAGATGTGGAGAATATACCTAAATTATCTTCAGAATTAGAAACACGCTACCTAGTGGACGACGACGATTTAGCAATGGATACTACAATTGTTCGCCGTGCCGCCAGAGAAGCGATTGGTTCTGAAACCAATGTGCTGCGCAAAATGCACAGCATCCGCAACTACGTTTATGATGAGTTATCCTACGGTATTAAACCTTACATTGACACGCCAGATACAGTTTTAGAGCGGGGTGTTGGTTCTTGTGGTGAATATGTCGGCGTTTTACTTGCTTTATCCCGTTTAAATGGCATTCCCTGCCGCACCGTAGGCAGGTATAAATGTCCTCCCCATAGTGACTTCGTAGGAGTACCGCTACAACCTGATTTTAATCATGTTTGGCTAGAATTCTACGTCCCCAATTTTGGTTGGTTGCCAATGGAATCAAATCCTGATGATATCGGTGAAGGTGGCCCTTATCCAACGCGATTTTTTATGGGCTTATGCTGGTATCACATTGAAATTGGCAAAGGCATCACCTTTGAAACTGTGACAAGCAAAGGTGAACGGCTAACCAAAGAAGATATCCCCATTGGCGATTTAGCGATTAATCATATCCGGTTCACAATTCTTAAAGAATTACCGGACTTTTGAATTCGAGAAAGACTACGAGAAAGTGAGTAGGGTGTGTTATGCCGTAGGCTAACGCACCTTAAAACTCTCTGTTTAACCGCAAATTTCGTCTACTTCTAAACTCTTATTCCTATTCAAGTATTCTTCAAACAATTCAAAAAATTTCTGTAGTGCCTCATGCTCGTCTACAGAATAGAAAAGAATTATTTTAGCCCATGACTGACCTGAGTTAATTCCATATTTTTCTTCAACCCATAACTGAAAACCTTCAAATTCCCTTTCTGGCTCTGTTGGAGGTACGCCAACTTCTCTTCGAGCCAGACTATATCCTCGCAAACGCATATCTAGTATAGTAATTGGTGAATTAGCTCCTAAATACATTCCTGGTCTTTTCTTTATATTAGTTAGAATCTCGTTGTAAATATCAAACCGAGGAAACCTCATATCCTCAATAAGCCTTGAAATGCCTTCACTATTTTGACTTTTTGAATCATCTTTCTGCTTTAAGAACTGTTCAAACTCGTCAAAAAACCTATTAAAAGCAGCTCGTTCACTTTCAGAGTAAGAGAGAATTATCCCAGCCCAAGATTGAGTCAGATTAGTTTTTGCTCTTTCTTGTATCCACTCTTGAAACCCTTCCATTCCACAAGAGCCTATTGTAGTAAATCCGAGTGTGATTAGACTACTTAAATACCCAGTTAAGAATGAATCAAGACAAGTAATTGATGGCTTGTCTATGTAGATAACTGGATTTTCTTTAATCTTTTGGAGAAGCGTATAAAGCTTATTCATGCCAGCAACCTCTAATTGGATGAAGATTTATTAATTGAACAGCCACATCACGCTTTTATTGAAGTCAATCTTTCCTATCATAACGAGATGAATTATCTGGTAGTATATCAGCACGAACCACATCGCTAATCCATTCTCCCTCAATATTATTGTTAGAATAATTTGCATAATCATCCCATGTCATGGTGTCGCCAGTTGAGTATTCATAAACGACTCCACGAGTTTGATTATTACCATCTCCATCATTTAAATGAATCCAGGTTACATAATCACCAGATGGAGGATAAGCACCACCAAATTCAATACTTGGAGGTTGAGCTAAACTTCTAATTGCCCCTGGCGCAGGTCGCCAACTCCGAAAGTGATGAGTTACAAATTTGTCAGGAGAACCAGACTTTCTGTAATGTACTGTTTGATGAAATTTGTAATTATAAAGAACTGAAGATTGACCTTGTGGGCCACAAACTAAATTAAGTGGATAAAAAGAACAATATCTCTCCTGAGCTTTATTTGGAACCTGCTCATTTTGAGTTTTTGTTGTGCTAATTGTAGCCTTAGCAGTAGGAGCTAATTCCGAGCCAGCAGCAGCACATTCAGGTTGAACAGCACAAGCGTCTAGAGACGACAGCAATGCATAAACAGGTTGAGATAAAATCCCTTTAAAAATGATAAGTAAAAGAAATGTTGAAATTCCTACTAATCTAAATACGGATTTATTTGTGGTTAATCGCACTAATCCTAACTCCTTACAACCAAAAATAAAAATCGATGTATCTGACATCTAGGTTGTCTGATAGGAGAAGAAAATCAGTCCAGTAAAAATACGAGTATTTATTAAAGTTTTTTGCAAATGGAATCAAGGTAAATAAACTAATTAGCTATTAACTCTTACACTTCTTAAACTAGGTAATGGATATGATTGATGCTGCTTAAAATCAGCAAACTCACAGATAGAGTTAAATGGGCAAAAGCGACAGTGAGAACCAGGATTAGGAGGGAATATTTTACTAAAATTAGTTGTTTCTTCCTGATATTTTTGCAAATCGTGCTGGTGCTTGTGGGCAATATTCGCTAACTCAAATTTTAAGGATTCTAATTCACTACTATTAATACTAATTAACTCTGACTTTTTACATATTTCTAAATTATAAAATGATGCAACAGCTTCTCGCCCAGGGTAAAGATAACGAGCAGCTAATAAGTAAACTAATGCCTGTCGTTTGTCAAAAGCTGATTTACCAGTTTTGAAATCCAAAATATGTAAAGTGCTATCAGACTCAATAAAAACACAGTCCATAGCCGCGTATAAGCGAAAGCAATAATCTTCTTGTTCAACTACTATCGGTTTCGGAAAGCCTTCATCACCCGGTGTTAATTGGATAATATCTTTATCCAAAAGCAACGGCGAATCGTGATATTTTTGCAAAATTTGCAGTACGCGTTGCTGGACTTGAACGCTTGAGTTGCCTAATTTAAGTAGCTGGGCAACTCTTTCTACACCATCTGCTTGCTTCAACAGATGCCTGTGATGATGAAACTCATAAACGCCTTTTTGAGCCAGTATGCCAATACGCTGGGGCGCAGTGGCTTGCATTAAAAGGGCTTTGACTTGTGGTTCGTGTTGCCGTGCTTTGATAAACCCCCGTCTCATCTGGCAATGCCAGCGTTCTTGCCCAGTCGCTGGGGCAACTAGAGACCAAAGGTGATAACTGGCAAAAGGTCGATCGGGGGTTGACATTGCTCAGAAACAGTGAGAGAAAATACGGTGGGGAGAAGTTTAAGCTAAGGCTTGCTTAGAAAAGAACTTCGGAGGATACTTGCTGCTACACACGCTTTGCGGGAAGCTTTTATAGTACTGATAATGTACCGGAGCAAGTGGCAAAAATGTCTAGCAAGATAAAATTTGGTACCGATGGATGGCG
Source organism: Nostoc sp. DedQUE05 (assembly GCF_034530955.1). Lineage (NCBI taxonomy): Bacteria > Bacillati > Cyanobacteriota > Cyanophyceae > Nostocales > Nostocaceae > Nostoc > Nostoc sp. DedQUE05. Next base: position 26,657 of record NZ_JAVRCB010000007.1, read on the forward strand.
AGGGATTATTGCCGATGACTTTACTTTTCCCAATGTGAGAAAAGTAACAAGGGCAATCGCCACTTACTTAGAAACAGCCTATACAAAAGATAGACCAGTACTTATTGCCTACGATACTCGCTTTTTAGCTGACCAGTTTGCCCAAACAGCGGCCCAAGTATTAGCAGACTTGGGTTGGACTGTAAAAATTACCGATCGGGATTGCCCCACACCAGTAATTGCCTACAACGCCCGTCACCTAAATTCCGCAGGGGCGTTAATGTTTACTGCTAGCCATAATCCAGCACCTTACTGTGGAATTAAATATATACCCGATTATGCTGGGCCTGCCACTCCAGAGATTACTGATACTATTGTGGCAAATATAGAAGGTGCATCGGATGAGTTGCCTGGGAGCAACCCATCAGGTTCAATTTCAATTTTCGATCCGAAACCAGATTACCTGCAATTTATCTACACTCTACTTGATGTAGAAAAGATCAAAAGCGCTAATTTAAAGGTAAAGTACGATGCTTTGTATTCTACCTCTCGCGGCTATTTAGATGAAGTTTTGCAACATAGTGGCGTTCAATTAGAAAGTTTCCACGATTGGAGAGATGTTTTATTTGGCGGTGGAATGCCTGAACCCAAAGGAGAACAATTAGTTGAGTTAGTGGAAGCAGTAGTTCGAGATCGAGCTGATTTAGGTTTGGCAACAGATGGAGATAGCGATCGCTTTGGTATCGTTGATGAACAAGGAAACGTCCTCACTCCCAATACTGTGCTGCTACTTTTAGCACGTCATTTAATCAAAAACAAAGGTAAAACTGGCGCGATAGTCCGTACTGTGGCTACAACCCACCTGCTGGATAATTTTGCTGCTAAAAATGGGCTGCAAATTTATGAAACAGCAGTTGGTTTTAAATACATCGGCGAAAAAATGCGGGAAACTGCCGTTTTAATTGGTGGAGAAGAATCAGGTGGTTTGAGTATTATTGGGCATATTCCCGAAAAAGACGGGGTATTAGCAGATATGCTGGTGGCAGAAGCGATCGCTTATGAAGGCAAACCGCTGAGTCAACTTGTTAAAGAAGCGATCGCCGAAGCCGATGGCCCACTTTACAACAACCGCCTAGACTTGCACCTCACAGAGGCACACAAAACCGCCGTCATCGACTCCTTTACTAAAAATCCACCTACAGAAGTAGCTGGTATTAAAGTCAAGGAAGTGGGGCGTAAAGACGGTATTAAGCTGTATTTAGAAGAAGGTAGCTGGGTTTTACTGCGTCCTTCCGGTACAGAACCACTAGTACGCGTCTACCTAGAAACCAACACTCCCGAAAAACTCACCCAAATCGCCCAAGAGTTAGAGAGTGCCATTGCTAAACTAGAGGCAGTAGCAGTTTAATTTGTCAGAGTTAGGAATTAAAAGTTAAGAGTTATGAATTAAGAGTTAAGAGTTGTAAATTAACAATTCTTAGCTCCTCATTTTTAATTTCGAGCAAAATATGACTCCTAACTTCTAACTCCTCATTTAGATCAAAGTATGAAAATCGCGCCTTTTTTGACATCTCTAGTTGTAGCGGTTTGGGTAATTGCGATCGCAATTATTTCAGTCCAAAATGCTACACCCGTATCGTTAAAATTCTTAACATTCCAATCGATTCAGATACCAATGGGTTTAGTGCTGGCTTTTAGTGCCGTTGTCGGGTTAATTGGCATGGCGCTGCTGCAACCTCTGTGGGGACTTGCTGGTATTAGGCAGAGTAATTCTCGATTGGAAGACGATGCGGAATTTTTTGTTGACGATGAAGATTTTTGAGGTTTGAAGCTTAGTGCAGTATCAAAACATTATTACAATCGAACCAGGAAAACGAGGTGGTAAGCCTTGTATTCGAGGAATGCGAATTACTGTATACGATGTTTTATCTTATCTTGCCTCTGGGATGACCTACGAGGAAGTGCTTGATGACTTTCCTTATTTGACACAAGAGGATATTTTGGCTTGCCTAAGCTATGCAACCGATCGATAACGGCTATGAGTGCAACTTATAAAGCAGATTTTAACTTGTGGATTGAACAGACAGCCCAACTATTGCGATCGCATCACTGGCATGAGGTTGATGTAGAACATCTGATTGAAGAGGTTGAAGGCTTGGGCAAAAGTGAACGGCGGAGTATTGCCAGTCAACTAACTCGCTTACTTTTGCATCTGCTGAAGTGGCAATATCAACCCCAGCGCCGCTCAGATAATTGGCTCGATTCTATCACCGATTCTCGTACCCAAATTGAGTTAGCGATAGAAGATAGTCCTAGTCTTAAAAGCTATCCTACAGAGCAACTTGAGGAAAGCTATCAAAGGGCACGTCGTCAAGCAGCCAAGCAAACGGGGATAGTTGTATCCGTGTTTCCAGAAGAGTGCCCATATTCTTTAGAGTTAGTGTTAGATGAAAACTGGCTACCGGAAGCAAGCGATAATATTTGATAACTTTATTTGTAACTGTGTAGGTAGTGGCGATCGCTATGTATGAAATAATAAGCCCTGTAAACCTCACACTATATGAAAAAAGCCTGCGTTGTCAGGCTTTTTTAGAAACTTGTGGCAGAGCGATCGCACTCGGACTGACACTAGAATATTATTCGCAATCTTGTAGAGATGATTGGCGATGAAAATTAAAACAGTAGACAGGCTTGGATATCTTCGAGTTCGAGATCGGGAAAATCCTCTAAAATCTCAGAAACACTGACATTCTCAGCCAACATTTCTAAAATGTCACTCACACGAATCCTCATGCCTCGAATACAAGGACGACCACCACACTGGCCAGGAGTTTGAGTAATGCGAGTCAACAAATCAACCCTTGAGTTCATGCAAGTATTTTAATATCGGGTACTTTTATTTAACTCTAATTCTGCGATCGCAATTATCCCAACCTAGCATCTCAGTGTAGCAACAGGGCGATCGGAATTATCCTAAGTTCACATAACAGCACCTAAGTTGGACAGTTTTGGGTTAGTTGTAGCTTCAGATAATCAATGAAATCCAGAATTTCTGTATCAGTGAGTTGTAAACGCGATCGTTTACCATATTTTTGCTGTAAATATTCCCTTCCCTGCTCTGGAGTCCAATTTAACTGGGCTAAATATGTGTCACTTTGAGCTATCAAAACTGCATGAATTTCTGATGACGTTGTATTAGCAGATATTTGGATTTCATCTTGATGTAAATTTTGAATACAATTAATTTTTAAACTTACTTTTTGTCCTAAAGCTTGCCAGTCAATTTCCCTGTGTCCATTCCAGCTAACACCTATAGAACGATAAGTGACTGGATTATAAATTGCACAAAATACAATTGTTCTCTCTCCAGGACTAACTGCGATCGTCAATGGATGATGCAATTGTTCAGAAGTCAAGGCATCAAGTGAAAGCAACAAACTTTTAGAAAAGTAAGATTCACTTCCTGAGCGAATAACATAAGGTTTGTCTGCCAGAATATGCAAATCAGTTTTTTCTGCTTCTCCATGTGAAGTTTCGACTTTTTTATTAACTTCTATCCCTGTTATCACCCCAGTCAAGGCTCTCTCATAAATTGGGATTTGTTTTGTATCATCGGATAGCATATACCAGCAGTGATCCGATTCTTTGCTGACAAAGACATATTGAGGTTTTGGGACTGCTCCAAATCCTAATTTAACTTCCATATTTTTGATGAAGATTTTGGTAAATATATTTATTGAGCAATCAGTTATGACGATTTGTACCGTCAAGCTATTAGTTGCTTTATATATATAATTCCCTAGCCAGGAAGCTAATTAACATTAAGGCAGCGAAAATTACAAAATCTGGTGAATCTATAACAAAGTTTCTGGATCGACACCTAGCGCATTCAACCTTTCAATTAACATTTTCACCTGTTGTTCTGCTTCCACTCGTCGCTGTTCTTCAAAAGCTGTGCGTTCTTCCGCTTCCCGAATGCGTTCTTCTGGTGTCAGCAATCTTTGCCCTTCTTTGTCATACCAGTACAGCCATTCCCGCACTATACCTTGATAAATTCCTCGTTCTCGCCCAATTGCTAAACCAATTTCTGGTAGCCAAACGGGATTTCCTGACATTAAGATATATTCCCCATCGACTAAGTAATACACTTCCAAAGGCGACTTTTTACGCCGCAGGGGACTATACACAACGTAATACAAAATTCCTAAATCTTTGGCATAAAATTCTTTCTTGATGTTATATTCTTCTCGATATATTTGAGAAACAACTTCTAGCGCTAAAATTGGCAGTTGCTTTTCTTCCCACAGCACATAACTTAGGCGTAAATCCTCATCAACGAAGCGTTTAACTCCTAAGCTGAGAAACCCATCAGGGACAATGGCTGGTTTGTCAGGGTGATAATAAATACCCATATCAACACCAAAGAACCAATCCCAGCGATCGCACCAAACCAAAGCTAGTATCGTTTTTAGCAAGCCGGGAATTAAATTTTGGAGTTCATTATCCACAGCAGTATCATCTGAGTCGGGTAGTTCTTCGGAAGATGGCAAACAATGCAGCGGATTGTAGTTTAACATGAGCGGTTTTGCCAAATCTGATTCTAGATAGATTGTACGTAATCTATTGATGTGTAATGTGCGATCGCAGCACAATAAAGAAAAACCATTTTTAGCGTAGACATCACCTGATGTTGCTTTTCTCAGTAGCAAAATACTTATAAGTGTAAAATCTTTACATCAAACTCGTGGTTTTTCGGTACTGATTCTCAGAGTGTCTAACTGACAATAGCAAAAAAGGGCGAAACTTTGTTCAACTAGAACATTCCAGAAGTCGCAGAGTATGCAATTTCATGGTGAATTTGGTAGCTGGGCTGATTACCTATATCTACCAGGAGAAAAAGTCTTCTCTCAACCTTGACTCAGAAAACGTGGCGTAGTTGGAAATTAGCTAATTTTCAGCCCAATTTTTGAGTTGTACCCAAGTATCAAATATGTCACCACAGATCCATTCACGAGTTTTAATCAAAAACTTCCTAACGGTTTTTTTGCCATTGTCAGCTTTAGTTGGGGTTGTTATTGGGACTATCTATTATCAACAGGTACAAATCGAGCAAGTTCTGCTCAAAACAAATGAACTCCGTAAGGTAGATTTACAAACTAAAGTAATCAGTGGAGACTTTCACTCGGTTGTTTCAGATTTGATGGTTATCTCTAAACAAAACGAGCTAGAAAGAATTTTAGACGGAGTGGATGGGCAACGACAGGCACTTTCTCAAGAATTCTTATTATTTTCTGGATATAAAAAACTCTACGACCAAATTCGCTTTTTGGATCGATCGGGTAAAGAAATTGTCAGAGTCAACTTTAACCAGGGTGAACCAGCGATTGTCCCCGAAGAAAAATTGCAAGTTCAAGCCAAACGCTACTGGTTTAATGACACTTTGCGGCTGAATCAAGGACAAGTATTTGTCTCTCCCCTTGACCTCAACATCGAACGAGGTCAGGTTGAACAACCCTTGAAGCCAATGATCCGCTTTGGCACTCCCGTTTTTGATCGCCGTGGGCAGAAACGAGGCATTGTGGTGTTAAATTATTTCGGCGCAAAACTGCTGGACAATCTTGATCGAGCTTTCGCTAGCGCCTCCAGCCAGGGAATGCTACTGAATGCCGATGGCTACTGGTTAAAAGGAGCGAAGCCTGAAGATGAATGGGGATTTATGTTTCCCGATTGCAAAAACTGCACTTTTGGCAGAGCTTTTCCCCAAGCATGGCAGCAGATTTCTCAACAAGAATCGGGACAATTCCAAACTGCTGAGGGAATGTTCACTTTTACCACAGTTTACCCACTTGTCGAAGGGCAAAAGTCTAGTACGGGAGCAGGACAAGCTTTTGCGCCAAGCCAAAATCAAATCGATCCTAAATCCTATCACTGGAAAATTGTCTCGCGGGTATCGCCAGAGACGTTGACAACCAAATCAAACCGATTTTTGAATCAATTGCTACTACTATATGCTGGGTTAGTAGGATTAATTGGCATTGGTTCTTGGCTACTAGCAAGAGCTAGTGTCAATCGTAATATTGTCCAGCTAGAGTTAAGGCAATCTGAAGTTGAATTGCGAAAGCTAGTTGAACGGGAGAAAATTCTTAAAACTCGTCTATCTAGTCAAATTCGCAACTCGCTGGATCTAAATACAATTTTGAGTACAGTAGTAGTTGAAGTTCGGGAACTGCTCCAAATCGATCGATGCCAATTTTTTTGGTGTCATCAAGAAGATGAATCTACTAGCTTGGAACTGAGTCAGCAAGCTTGCGCTCCCGATTTAACAGAACCTTTAGGCTGTTCTCCTATCCAGAATGTGGAAGCCATAAGTGAGGCTGTTATGCAAGGGAATTTGCTTTGCTTTGATGACATTGCGACAGATTCATGGCTTGATTTCAAGAGTCGGAATTTACTTGTGACATTGGGCTTTAAGTCTCTACTAACAGTTTCAGTTCAAACTCAGTCGGGTCACTTGGGTGTGATTGTCTGCGAACATAGTAGAGAGCTTCGCCCCTGGAGTGATGATGAGGTAGAAATTATTCGAGGCGTGGCTGACCAGTTAGCGATCGCTATTGACCAAGCCCAATTGTACAATCAAAGCCGCGCTGCTACTGCTGCTGCCACTATTCAGGCAGAACAACTCAACCAAGTTTTGCACAATCTCAAAGAAACCCAAGCCCAACTGATTCAGACCGAAAAAATGTCGAGTTTAGGTCAATTAGTGGCTGGAGTTGCTCACGAAATCAATAACCCAGTTAACTTTATCTACGGCAATTTGACCCATGTAAGTGAATATACACTGGGTTTGTTGGAACTAGTAGAACTTTATCAACAGTCTAATGCTCATTCAACACCTGAAGTACAAGCTCATATTGAAGCGATCGACCTTGACTTTATGGTTGAGGATTTACCTAAAATATTAGTTTCAATGAAAATGGGAGCTAATCGCATTCGTGAAATAGTTCTTTCCTTGCGGAATTTTTCTCGACTTGACGAAGCAGATATGAAGCCTGTCAACATTCATGAAGGTATTGATAGCACACTACTGATTTTACAAAATCGCTTCAAACAAACGTCTGGAAATGCCGGAATTGAAATAGTCAAGGAATATGGTGATATTCCCTTAGTAGAATGCTATGCCGGACAACTAAATCAGGTGTTTATGAATCTCATCAGTAATGCCATTGATGCTCTGGATAGTTATAACAGTAAGCGAACTCTGGAGGAGATAGAAGCTAAACCCAGCCAGATTGTAATTCGTACTGAGTTACGCAACTTAGATCGGATAGCTGTAAAAATTGCAGATAATGGCCCTGGCATGACCGAAGTAGTTAAGCAACGATTATTTGACCCTTTCTTTACTACAAAAGCCGCAGGTAAAGGCACCGGATTAGGATTAGCAATTAGCGCTCAGATAGTCACAGAAAAACACAACGGAGCTATTTGGTGTATTTCCGAACCTGGACAGGGAGCAGAATTTTGGGTTGAGATTCCGATTAAGCACAGTTCTAAACTAGCGACTGCAAGTACTCCTAGTCTATCCATAATTTGAAAAATGATATGACTAATATGAGCGATGTCTACGACGGGCTACCCCTACGCGCTGATTTTGATAGCCCTTGGAAAGAAATTATAGAAGCTTATTTTCCCCAAGCAATGCATTTCTTTTTTCCAGAAACTTCTGCATTAATTGATTGGGAACGTCCCTACGAATTTCTAGATAAAGAATTTCAACAGATAGCTCGTGAAGCTGAACAGGGTAAGAGATATGCCGATCAATTAGTCAAAGTTTGGCAAACTCAAGGGGAAGAACTGTGGTTATTAATCCATGTTGAAATTCAGGGGCAAAAAGAAGATAACTTTCCTAAGCGGATGTTTACCTACAACTTTCGCATATTTGACCGCTTCGATCGGCCAGCAATAAGCCTTGCTATTCTTTGCGATCCAAACCGCGAATGGCGACCAAGCAATTACAGCTACAATTATCCCAATACTAGCTTAATTTTTGAATTTGGTAGTGTTAAACTTTTGGATTACGAAAATCGCTTTCACGAGTTAGAAAATAGTGATAATCCATTTGCAACTGTCGTCATGGCGCATTTGAAAACGCAGCAGACGCGCTCATCACCCGAACAACGCAAAATATGGAAGTTTAGTTTAATTCGTAGGCTATATGATTTGGGTTTAGGAGAGCAGGATATTCGCAACCTATATAGATTTATCGATTGGGTTATGATATTACCAAAAGCATTGGAAAATCAGTTTTGGGAAGAGTTTAAACAATTTGAGCAGGAGCGGACTATGAGATATGTAACTACAGGTGAGCGCATCGGCTACGAGCGCGGAAAACAAGAAGGTAAACAAGAAGGTGAACAAGAAGGTGAACAACGACTTATTTTCAGGTTATTACAAAGACGAGTAGGAGAACTATCACCAGAATTGCAAGAGCGCATCCAATCTCTTTCTTTAAATCAGTTAGAAAACCTTGGCGAAGCTTTGTTGGATTTTACTGCTATAGAAGATTTGCTTAACTGGTTGCAAACAAATCAATCAACTTAAAATTATTTACCAATACAAAATTTTTTAACTTAGTTTGATGGGTTATTTTTTACTTCACCGAATCAACAATTTTGAGTTATTAACAAAAAGGGCAGGTACAAAACCCGCCCTCAAAGTAATCAATATTTAAACTAAACTAGCGATCGCAACTTAATTACCAATTTGAGGCGCACTCAAAGAAACCTTTAGTGCGTCGTCTTTTTGCTGTGCTAATGTCGGCACGGAATCACGCAATCTTGCGGTCAGTTGTACAGTTGTAGCGTCATACATCTGAGTCAGCAATTTTGGATAGAAACCAATACCAATAATTGGAATTAACAAACAAGCAATGATAAAAACTTCGCGGGGTTCGGCATCTATCAAAGCTTGGTGAGAAACTAATTCCTCGTTCTCTTTACCGTAGAAAATTTCTCGCAACATCGACAGCAGATAAATCGGAGTTAAAATTACTCCCACTGCCATCAAGAACACCACGATAACTTTGAAGGTAGAGCTATAAGCATCGCTAGTAGCAAAGCCGACAAATACCATTAATTCTGCCACGAAACCGCTCATTCCTGGCAGTGCCAAAGAAGCCATTGAACAGGTAGTGAACATGGCGAAAATCTTCGGCATTCTCTTGGCAACACCGCCCATTTCATCCAACATTAGGGTGTGAGTGCGATCGTAGGTTGCGCCTACAAGGAAGAACAAACTCGCCCCAATTAACCCGTGAGAAACCATTTGCAATACTGCCCCACTCAATCCCAAATCGGTGAAGGAGGCAATACCAATCATCACAAAGCCCATATGGGAAATTGAGGAGTAGGCAATTTTTCGCTTCAGGTTGCGCTGGGCAAAGGATGTTAAAGCAGCGTAGATGATATTAACTACCCCCAAAACCACGAACACTGGTGCAAAATAAGCGTGGGCATCGGGGAGCATTTGGGCATTCATCCGAACTAAGGCGTAGCCGCCCATTTTCAAAAGAATACCTGCTAATAACATGTGTACGGGCGCTGTTGCTTCACCGTGGGCATCAGGTAGCCAAGTGTGCAAGGGAATAATCGGCAACTTGACGGCGTAGGCAATCAGGAAGCCAGCATAGACGGCAAGTTGGAAATTGAGGGCGAAGTCTTTTAAGGCGAGCGATCGCATATCAAATGTCACCGTATCGCCGTAAAATCCCATTGTCAGGGCAGATAGCAAAATAAACAGCGAACCGCCGGCGGTGTATAAAATAAATTTGGTCGCTGCATATTGCCGCCTTTTGCCTCCCCAAATCGACAGCAGAAAGTATATCGGTACTAGTTCCAGTTCCCACACCAGGAAAAATAACAGCATATCCTGGACAGCGAACACGGCAATCTGACCGCCATACATCGCCAACATCAAGAAGTAAAATAGCTTCGGCTTGAAGGTGACAGGCCAAGCTGCTAAAATCGCCAGCGTGGTAATGAATCCAGTCAAAATAATTAGGGGCATGGATAAGCCATCTGCCCCTACTGACCAATTCAAATCTAGTTGGGGTACCCAGGCGTAACTCTCGACCAACTGCAAATCTGGATTGGAGAAATCATACCCAGTATAAAAAGCATAAACAATTAGTGCAAAATCTATCAGCCCTACGATGAGGGAGTACCAGCGCACTGTTTTGCCTTCTTTATCCGGGATGATGGGAATCAGTAGTGAAGCGGCTATCGGCAACAGAATAATCGTCGTCAGCCACGGAAAATTAGCTGTATTCATCACAATTCGTCTGCTATCAAAATCATGTTTGGCAAAAAGTCACTAGTTATTAAGTAACAGCTTTTTGAGGATTTCGTCTTCCTCGTTAGGTTGATTTAATTAAATTGGCAATCCCCTATTTTTCCTCTTGGGAGTCTTTTTTGACATTTGCGGGTGCGGGATGTGCGTTGTGATACTCCCAGTTAAGTCACAAATTTACCCTAAAAAAGTTGGTAAAATTATAATATTAGCCGATTTGCAAGAGTGTGTACGACAAGCAGCAGTAGGACAAACTTTGCCAGTTTCAGAGCTTTGGGACTACAGTAGACAATTTGATTGAGTTTTCTTAGTAAAATAGACAGCGAAAGTTAATAAAGGAAATTCGATTATGTCATCTCCAGCGATCGCTACTGTAATTAAGATGATGGAATCTTTATCTGAAGATGTGCAAGAAAGAGTTGCAGAACATCTCCGAGAGTACCTGGAAGATTTGCAAGATGAATTGAAATGGAATAAATCATTTAAGAAAACTCAACAACAACTGATTGCATCTGCCGAATCTGCTAAAAGAGAGATTGCAGAAGGACTTGCAAAACCAATGAACTATGAAAATTTATGAAGTCTGCAACTCTTCCTTCGTTTTGGGATAAATATCAGTCCCTTGACAAGCAAGTTAGACAGAGTGCGAGAAAAGCTTATCAGTTATGGAGAGAAAATCCTTTTCATCCGTCTTTGCATTTCAAATGTATAAATAACGAGGAGAATATTTGGTCTGTCAGAATAACTCGCAATTATCGAGCAATTGGGGTTTTAGAGGGTGATACAGTTACATGGTTCTGGATAGGTAGCCATGACGATTATGAGAGCTTTTTTTCATAACACGATCGCTATTTGATTTACCACTTATAATAAAATTCCATATTTGGAATAACCCATCGGTAAAGTAGAAACACAAATAAGAACACTAAACTGCATCCATTATTAACAGCTATTCTGCTTTTTATAAAAGTTTTATACTTTGTCAATGAATCTATTAGCTGTTCTTCGATACTTTCAGGTATCATGGATTTTGAGTGAGCTTAAGCAATTGCTATGACGAAGAAGTGGATTCTGTATAGTAAAGAAGATAGGCAAGTTAAATGGCCTACTTGCATTAATAAGTTGTCGCCTGTTAAAAATAAACATCCACTAGAGGCAGAATCGCTCGCTGAACTAAGAGAGGAACACACTTGCACAGATACATTCGATGAAATGCTCCTTTCAATTCGGTCAGTTTCAATACTAGGAAAATGTAGTACGGCAAAATACTTAGAATGTCCAAACATACCCGATCATCATAGAGAAAATGCTAGAGATTATACTAGGTTTTATAGAGAGCATCCATCAAAGTATTTCGATGATATTGGACAGTATTACTGGGTAGATTTTGATATTATTACTTCAGATAAATTGACAATGAAATTACGAATGGTTGTCAATGCAGGTGACGCTGATTGTAATGATGGTCAGTGGGGAGAAGTTTGGCAGCGCAATACGGGAAAACCTGTTGCACAAATATTGAGTACTGGTGGCATGGAAACGACAGTACAAACCAGTTCAAGTGAATTGGAAAAGCTTGTGAGTTTTATAATCAGAATCGTAATGTTTTACTCTTAGCGTTGATATCGATATAATCAAACTCTCCGGTCTAACATAACCTCTGAGACAGACGAGAAAATCATTTGCCTATTCGCTACCTTTTTCTGAAGTAGGAGCTTTTTAAGTACTCTAGGAGACTGTATATTAAATTACTAAACCATTAGCCAAAAAAAAGGAGTCTAATTTAGACTCTTAAAAAACTGAGGGGCGGACGATCGCCCACCCCGATTAAAATTAGGTAACACCAAAGACAATCACTAAGCCCAAAACCGCCCCAAACACAATCAAGGCATAGAATTGAGCGCGACCGTTTTCTAGGTACTTCAGACCTTCACCGCTAACAAGGGTGAAAAAGCCTGTGAGGTTAACAGCACCATCGACAACGCGGAAGTCAACTTCCATAACTTGTCTAGCTACGCGACGCAAGCCGAGGACAAAAACCCGATGGTAAATGTCATCAAAGTACCACTTGTTGAGGGATAACTCGTAAAGTGGTTGGATTTTAGCAGCGATCGCAGCCGGGTCAATTTTACGGCGCAAGTACATCAGCGAAGCCAGGGTAATCGCAATCAAAGAGATTCCGACTGAAGCACCCGCCATGATGTAGAATTCCGTCGGATTGAACTCGGAAGCCTTTTCTATAACTTCGGAGAGAGTTTCGCTAGGAGGAAAGATAAACTCTTCAAAATAATTGGCGTAAGGAGTTCCCACCAAACCAATCAAAATCGAAGGCACGGCCAACAGTGCCAACGGCAGCGTCATTGTCCACGGTGATTCGTGGGGAGAGTCGCTGTGATGCCCGTGGGAGTCATGGGAATCATGATGCTGACTAGTTGCCGCCAATTCTCCTTTCTTCATCGCCCCAGGCCCAAAATTCGGGACTGGTTCTTCTGACTCTAATTCCAGGACAATTGTCGCCGCAGCTTTCTTAAGTTTTTCCTTGATTTTCTCGTCAGTACCCCGGAATTTGCCTTCAAATGTCGAGAAATACATTCTAAACATATAGAAAGCTGTAATCCCGGCAGTTAGCCAGCCGATAAACCAGAGGAGTGGGTTAGCCTCAAAAGCCTTCCCTAAAATTTCATCTTTTGACCAGAAACCAGCAAAGGGTGGAATACCAGAAATTGCCAAGCAACCAATTAAGAAAGTCGTTGCTGTGACAGGCATATACTTCCGCAGTCCACCCATCAAGCGCATATCTTGCGCTAAGGCGGGGTCGTGTCCTACCACACCTTCCATACCGTGAATTACTGAACCTGAACCCAAGAACAGCATCGCTTTGAAATAGGCGTGGGTCATCAGGTGGAATAGTCCAGCACTGTAGGAACCTATTCCCATTGCCATCACCATGTAACCAAGTTGGGAAATGGTGGAGTAAGCCAAACCCTTTTTGATGTCGTTTTGGGTAATGGCAATGGTTGCCCCCAAAAACGCCGTAAACGCCCCAGTAAAGGCAATGACATTCATTGCGGCTGGAACGTCTTCAAATACTGGGTACATCCGGGCAATCAGGAAAACACCAGCCGCCACCATTGTTGCCGCGTGAATTAAGGCAGAAATGGGGGTGGGGCCTTCCATCGCATCTGGTAGCCAGACGTGGAGGGGAAATTGGGCTGATTTTGCAACTGGGCCTAAGAAAACTAAAATCGCAAACAGGACAGCGAGAAAATTGCTGATAGAACCTGATTCGACAAGTTGGGCGAGGCGATCGCCCATGATATTAAAATCAAAGCTCCCTGTTGCCCAGAACAGCCCCAAAATGCCGAGTAATAGACCAAAGTCGCCCACGCGGTTGGTTACAAACGCTTTTTGTGCGGCATCTGCTGCTGACTTGCGATCGAACCAAAAGCCGACCAGCAAATAAGAACACATCCCGACCAGTTCCCAGAATATGTAAATCTGTACTAGGTTGGGGCTGACCACCAGACCTAACATTGAAGAGCCAAACAAACTGAGATAGGCGTAAAACCTTACGTAACCGGGATCGTGAGCCATGTAGCCATCGGTGTAAACCATGACTAACAACGCTACCGTTGTTACAATCACCAGCATTAGGGCTGTCAGGTGGTCAATAGTGTAGCCCATGCTCAGGTGGAAATTACCTGCCGCCGCCCACTCAAAGGTGCGAATATAAGACGGGTGTCCTTGAATTTGACTCCATAACAAGGCAAGCGACAGCCCCATAGCTGCTCCCATCATGGAGATAATCACCACAGCGTTAAGCTGGCGGAGGCGGTTTGTCACCTGATTCAACGAGATTAACCCTAGACCGACCAGCATTGCCCCAAGAAGAGGGAACACCGGAATCAGCCAGGCATACTGATAGATTACTTCCATCACTGACGCCTACTTTTAAAATTCTTGATTAGCGTGTCGAAACTGTTAATAATTGTGACTACACCCTTTAGGATAAAATAACCCACCCAAGACTGATTGGGTGGGGTATTAAGCATGGTTTTAGATTTGGTCATTGGTCATTGGTCATTAGTCATTGGTCATTAGTCATTGGTCATTGGTCATTAGCCCTATGCCCTATGCCCTATGCCCTATGCCCTATGCCCCATACCCAATATCCATCAGGCCGATCGGCATTCTAAGTCCACTGTTTTTGAACTTTTGTAGATTTTGGGGTAATTGCTGTAGCTGGCTTTAATCTCTTCTAAAGCTAGACGTAAATCTTCTTTGCCGCGAAAGCATTCCAAGCGATGGCGAATAGTGCCATTTTCAATCAATAGTAAAGTGGGTAGTGATTTTAGCCTATAGGTAGTAGACAATTTAAAATTTTGATCGGCGTTAACCCCGACTAATTTAATTTCATCGCCGCACTGGGACTGAAATTGCAACAACAGCGGGTGGATAACTCGACACAAGCCACACCAAGGTGCTTCAAAGTTAACTAAAACAGGAATAGGAGATTCTAAAACTTCTTGAGTAAATGTCCGCTCACTAACCGACAACACCATGACGCCTCTTGGATTATAAGGTTTTATATCAAACTAGCTATCAGTACTGAATTGAGTAGTGCTGAGTTCCGAGTTCTGGTTGCTGAGTAGAAGTCTATAACAAAAAGTTAGGGGATTGAATGAGGAACTCGTTTCTTTTTTTTTAGAGTAAAGCGGGGATTGGGATTACTTGCCAAGCAATGAATACTAAGTTGCTTGCTTTTACTCAGAACTCAGGACTCAGCACTGCTTCAGTGGAGGATTGGCAAGTCACTAACTGCCGATCGATGCTTTCAGTACAGAAATTTCAGGACACAGAATCATTGGCAAAAATTGAGCGCGTTAATGTGTCTCTGACAGAAAAGCGACCTTAGAAGTCGCGTTGGCTTTTTTGGATGTTAAACTCCTGATTGCCGTGACCGCCTGGGGATTTGATTGAATCTGCCATTTTCTTTCAAAGAAAGGCAACTGACCAACGACTACCAATAATAAAATCTCAAGCTGACTGAACGCACCCCCACTGTTAGATATTTGAATTTATCCTACATTGATTTGGAGCAATTGATCAGCTTGATCAGGTGAAATTTCCATCTCTTTCTGATTTTATGCTGACACTGGGGATCGTCTAAAGTTACCATCCTATACTACTCGTTGCTTCCAATAACAGAGGGTGTGACCACCAAAGCAAAGCTATAAAAATGGCAACTCCCAAATATGCAGGGCGGAGAAATTCCTGCCATTTGAGAGATTGACGCCCGTCGATAATTGCTTTAAAGGGAATAATTGAAGTCCGCTGTTTGGCAATTTCAAAAGCTTCTCCATAACGATTGCTCAGGCGGCGATCCCCGTGCCAAACCCCAAACACGTGATGCAATATCAATCCAATGGAAGTCACAAGGGTAAAAGTAGTACCCAGCCAGAGAGTGTGGGCAACACACCAAATTATTTGTCCTACCATCTGGGGATGACGGGTAATCCGAATAATTCCTGTTTCGTAGAGATGAACTTGGGGCTTTTGAATAGCAGCAATTTCTAGTAGATTGAAGGTAGCAGGATATAAAAACAAAAACGAGATTGCTGATAGCAGCCAAACAAATTCTCGCACTCCTGGCACCCCTTGTACCTGCCAAATTTGCAAACCATCATAACGGTGCCCAAAAAAGTAAATAATTAATATCACAGCCAACGGTAGGCTGACTAATGCAAAGAGAATGCGATAAAACCTTGGGCCAATATATTTTTCTGCCCAAGGGCGTAAAGCAGCGCCTCCACTGTGAGCGATCGCAAAAACTATTTGTAACCCCAGTATGACAAAATGACTGGGTGTCAACCAAGAAATCAGCAGCATATACACAGGTGAAGTAATTTAAAGAAAACTGAATTCAGTACAACCAATACCACAAAGTATTCAAAAGGGGACTTTAGTCAAGATGTTGTGCTACTGTCTTTTTCGAGTCAATCCTTCAAGTTTAATATGCAACAAATCGTGTCCAACTGATTGCTGCCAAACCGGATTTATTACGTGCATCTGCTCCTTTAAAAGTTTGTGGGTTGAGCCTTATGTCTGACCTTCCTTTCACTTTAGATCAGTTACGTATCCTGAAAGCGATCGCCCAAGAAGGAAGCTTCAAGCGTGCCGCTGATAGTCTTTACGTCTCCCAGCCTGCCGTTAGTTTACAAGTCCAAAATCTCGAACGGCAACTCGATGTCCCCTTATTCGATCGTGGAGGACGACGTGCCCAATTAACCGAAGCTGGGCATCTACTCTTAAATTACGGTGAAAAAATCCTCAGTCTCTGTCAGGAAACCTGCCGCGCGATCGAGGATTTACAAAATCTCCAAGGTGGTACTTTAATTGTCGGTGCTTCTCAAACCACTGGCACTTATCTTTTGCCCAGAATGATCGGTATGTTCCGACAAAAATATCCAGATGTGGCAGTGCAATTACACGTCCACTCAACTAGGCGAACTGCTTGGAGTGTCGCTAACGGACAAGTCGATCTGGCAATTATCGGTGGTGAAATTCCTGGTGAACTGTCAGAATCTTTAGAAGTGATTCCTTACGCTGAGGATGAACTAGCGCTAATTTTACCTGTCTTTCATCCTTTTACCAAACTTGAAAAAATCCAGAAAGAAGACCTATATAAATTACAATTTATTGCTTTAGATTCCCAATCAACTATCCGCAAAGTAATTGACCAAGTGCTAGCACGCTGTGAAATCGATACCAGACGTTTTAAAGTTGAAATGGAATTAAATTCCATTGAAGCGATTAAAAATGCTGTGCAATCTGGTCTAGGGGCTGCCTTTGTTTCAACTAGTGCGATCGCTAAAGAGTTACAAATGGGCGTTTTGCATCGTACTCCCATTGAAGGCGTTGTCGTCAAACGGACGCTGTGGCTGATTTGTAATCCCAATCGCTATAGATCAAAGGCCGCAGAAGCCTTTAGTCAAGAAATTTTGCCCCAGTTTGCTAACCCAGGATGGAATCAAGATGTGTTAAAATTAACACAAAAAAGTCTAGTGTTAACTACATTGGAGGTAGCAACACCCACCTCATTAGGTGAAGACTAAAATCTAGTAATTAGTCCTTTGTCATTTGTCCTTTGTCCTTTGTTCTTTGTAAATACGAATGACCTTTCGGGTGACGCTCGTGCCTCGCTAGCGCTGCGAAGACAGCCAGTAGCTCATGGGAAAACTCTCTATGTACCCGTCGCTGGCTCACCAATGACCAATGACCAATGACCAATGACCAATGACCAATGACCAATGACTAATGACTAATGACTAATCACGAAAATGGAAGTTTACTGCACTCGTTTGCGTTGTCCACGCCCACAAAACTATTTTGCCGATTTAGATGATGTTACGACACTGAAAACAACCCAGCAAAAGTATTGCACTACCTGTGGTATGCCATTGATGCTAGATGGTCGATACGTGCCAACTAAACTGCTGGGAAGAGGCGGGTTTGGAGCAGCATTTTTGGCACGCGATCGCCGAATACCAGGAATGCGTCAATGCGTGGTTAAACAGTTTCAACCATCGGGAAATTTAACTTTAAATCAACTGCAACAAGCACAGTTGATGTTTGAGAGAGAGGCAGAAGTTTTAGCACAACTTGGTAACGATCACGAGCAAATTCCTGATTTATTTGCCTTCTTTCCAGTGATAGTTAATAGTTTGCAACCAGGACAGCAAGACCAATTTTTTTACTTGGTGCAAGAATACATTGATGGGCAAAACTTAGAGGAAGAATTAGTTCAACAAGGCAAATTTTCTGAACAGCAAGTGTTGGAGGTGCTGCAAGAAATTCTGAAGGTACTAAAGTTTGTCCATCATAGAGGCATTATCCACAGAGATATTAAACCCTCTAACATCATGCGCCGTCGCGATGGTAGACTTTTTTTACTAGATTTTGGCGCAGTTAAGCAAGTAACAAATGTTGCACTGGGTTCTGCCGCTTCTTCCACAGGAATTTATTCGATGGGATTTGCACCGCCTGAGCAGATGGCTGGGGGTCAAGTATTCCCATCTACAGATTTATACGCATTAGCTGTAACTCTTATTACCTTGTTGACAAATCAGGAAGCAGTTAAACTATTTGATGCCTATAGCAACCAGTGGAAATGGCGATCGCAAGTGACTGTCAGCCCTCGCCTTGCTGACATATTAGACAAAATGCTGCTACCTGCTGCTAATCAGCGTTTCCAGTCAGCCCAGGAGGTCATAGATGCACTTAACTCACAGCCTCTAACCCCTATACAAATTAATTCGCCCTCTGTAACACTTCCGCCACAACCGTCAAAAGGTTCTAATCCCGTCGTTCCCCGCCGTCCGCCAACTCAACCAACATTTTCCACATTGGAATTATTGGGTGGGGCGGCATTTAGTGGATTTCAGGGTGCATTGATCGCGATCGCTCTCTTCAGTCTAGTAAAATCACCAATAGTTACTTTGACTACTTCTGCCCTGATTTTAGGTATACTAATTTTTGCCCAAACCAGGCGGTGGATTGAAAAGTTTGATTTATTAATTATTCCCACAATTACTTTTGCAATTATTTTTTTTGTCCCCTTTTTACGGGGAGGTCTTGACGTGCAGTCAGTGGTGATTTTAGCAGTTGGAGCAGGCTTAGTAGCTATTTCATTTACAGCCGTATTTCGACTTATTTATAAATTATTATCTCTCTTACTTTAAAAAACTTCTGGTGCTAACAGCTACATAAATGTCTCAGAAAAACGAAACGCTTAGTCTTTTTTTAGCCGTTATCATCACTATTGGTTTAATCTTTGGTGGTCTATGGTTTCTTATGGAACGGTGGGCGCAATTAACTGGAACTGTTCCTAAAACTTCCGGGAATGGTAACACAGGTAATCCCATAAACCAGTTTGCCAACAACAGATGTAACGTCCCAAACCTCCCAGAAGGGATATTCAACTATGGTGGTAGTACAAGCTGGGCACCCATCCGTAAAGACGTAGACTCCGTACTAGAAAGCGTTTGTCCTCAATTTACTTTACGCTATACTCAACCTGCTTCAGGTCAAGCAGGATCTGGAACTGGTATTAGGATGTTGATAGATAATCAACTAGCTTTTTCTCAATCTTCTCGCTCAGTTAAAGCTGAAGAAAATGCCGAAGCCAAACAAAAAGAATTTAGTTTGAAAGAAATTCCAGTGGCGATTGATGGTATTGCGATCGCAGTTAACCAAAATCTCAATATCCCTGGTTTAACTGTCGCCCAACTTAAAGATATCTTCACTGGAAAAAGTACTAATTGGCAACAAGTAGGCGGGCCAAATTTACCAATTAAAGTCTACTCTCGCAGCAAAGAAGCTGGAGGTACAGTAGAATTCTTTATCGAAAATGTTTTAAATAAAGAGAATTTTGGTGCAAATGTTAGTTATGTTGGCACTACCACAGAAGCAGTACGAAAAGTAGCGGCGAATCCTGGCGCAATTTATTATGCTTCTGCCCCAGAGATTGTACCTCAATGTACGATTAAGTCGCTACCATTAGGGCGAATCAGCGGTCAATTTGTGCCTCCTTACCAACAACCTGTTGTATCTCCATCTGAATGTCCCAGTAAACGTAACCAGTTGAATAGTCAAGCATTTCGTAGTGGAGACTATGCAATTACTCGCAATTTATTTGTAATCATTAAACAGAATGGTCAAACAGACCAGCAAGCTGGCGAAGCTTATGCAAATTGGCTGCTGACACCTCAAGGTCAAGAACTGATCGAAAAAGCTGGATTTGTCAGAATTAAATGATAGAAATGCTTAGATTTAGCCAAAACCAAATAATTAAATAATAAATATTTTTTCTTTATTCAAATTTGTTCATGTCACAAAAAAATGAAACCAAAATTTTAGCTTTGACTCTGCTGCTGACAGTTGGCATAGTTGGCGGTGGTTTTTGGTGGTTTACTAACAATGGGGTCAAAATTGGTAATACCAACATTCAAAATCAACAACCAGGCAACAATTCATCCTTGCAAGAGCGCATTAGTTTTGGAGAAAAATCTTTTACTCCGGGTGACATTTCTGCTGTGAAAAAAGAAGGAGTACAGGCGATCGCAGCTAAAAGTTATGATAAAGCGATCGCTAATTTCACAGATGCCCTAAAACTCAACCGTAACGATCCAGAAACACTAATTTTTCTGAACAATGCCCGAATTGGTTCTTCCAAGAGCTACACCATTATGGCTTCTGTACCATTTGGCACTGACCCTAATGCTGCTTTAGAAATTTTGCGTGGCATCGCCCAAGCCCAAAATGAAATTAATACCTCTGGAGGAGTCAAGGGAGTACCGTTAAGGGTAGGGATAGCTAACGACGATGACAATCCAGAAATAGCCAAGCAAATCGCTTCTAACCTAGTCAGTAATTCAGAAGTATTAGGTGTAGTTGGGCCGAATACTAGCGATTCTACCTTAGCCGCAGGTACTATTTATACTTCAGGACAACTTGTAGCAATTTCCCCTACCAGTACATCTGTAAAAATTTCTAACTTTAGTCGCTACGTTTTTCGCACGGTTCCTAGTGATTTTATGGCTGCTAGAACTTTAGCCAACTACATGGTGAGAACTTTGCAGAAAAAAAATGCAGTGGTTTTCTTTAATTCTCAGAGTAACTATAGCCAGTCTTTAAAGTCCGAGTTTGTCTCATCTGTTTCCCTAGAGGGTGGACAAGTATCCAGCGAATTTGATTTGTCTCAGGTGGGTTTTAGTGCGGTTAAAAGTCTAGACCAAGCAACTAAGCAAGGTGCAGAAGTCTTGATGTTAGCTGCTAACACTGAAACTCTGGATAAAGCGCTGCAAGTAATTCAGATTAACCAGAAAAAGTTAACTCTGCTGGCGGGAGATGATGTTTACACCGCTAAAACTTTAGAAATTGGCAGAGAACAAGCTGTGGGGATGGTATTGGCAGTTCCTTGGCATATTGATGGCGCTCCCAAATCAGATTTTCCTCAAAAATCCCGGCAGTTATGGGGCGGTGACGTAAGTTGGCGAAGTGCCCTTAGCTATGATGCCACTGTAGCTCTGATTGAGGCATTAAAACGCAATCCTACACGTTCTGGAGTCCAACAAGCGCTCTTATCCTCTGACTTTTCTGCCACTGGTGCTTCTGGTACAATTCGGTTTTTAGCATCAGGCGATCGCAATGCGCCAGTACAACTTGTAAAAATTGTTCCTGGTTCTCGCTCTCGCACTGGTTATGACTTTGAACCAGTGCGTTAATCAGCAATTAAAAATTAAAAATTAACCAATTGTTAACCTGGTAAAATCCTCAAGATGAGAAATTGAGCTTTATGGGGAAAAATCTTAGTATCAACTAATAACTTATCCTCACTAACACTCAAGTCTTGAGAAAAAAGACGAATAATCTAGGGGAAATTTATTATACCTTGATTTATAAAGTAGTCAGAAGTGAGGATTTATCTGCATTTTTAGTAAAACACCCGTCCTCCAAATACAATCTCAAGTAGCAAGCACTTGTCAAGTCAAGCACTTATATTGAATGGATGCGCGGGTAATTATACGATGTCCCAAAAAAATGAAACAACTATTCTTGTATTATCCATCCTAATCACCGTCGGGCTAATAGCTGGCGGTTTT
Source organism: Nostoc sp. DedQUE05 (assembly GCF_034530955.1). Lineage (NCBI taxonomy): Bacteria > Bacillati > Cyanobacteriota > Cyanophyceae > Nostocales > Nostocaceae > Nostoc > Nostoc sp. DedQUE05. The sequence goes on from NZ_JAVRCB010000007.1 coordinate 48,643, forward strand.
TGGTGGTTTACTAGAAAATCTGGTGTCGATCTAAATACAATTAATTCTGGTAGCACCAAAACGCCCCAAACCGGATCGGAACAACCTAGTAGCAATACTTTTACTTCAGTAAAGGATGTTCCTACAGGATTATTCAATTACGGAGGCAGTACATCTTGGGCACCGATTCGACTAGTAGTCGATCCGGCAATTCAAGCCGCGCGCCCAGAGTTACGGCTGCGCTATGTAGAACCCAGCAATGCATCGCCTGGTTCTGGTACTGGCATTCAGTCCTTGATAGACGGTCAACTAGCTTTTGCCCAGTCCTCCCGACCAGTTCTAGATCCGGAATTAAGGCGTGCCCAGCAGCGTGGGTTCAGTTTGAAACAAATTCCTGTGGCAATTGATGGTTTAGCGGTTGCAGTTAACCCCAACTTGAATATTCCAGGACTAACAGTAGAACAGTTAAAGTCAATTTACACAGGCAAAATCAATAATTGGAGCCAGGTGGGCGGCCCCAATATCCCGATCAAGCCCTATTCCCGCCGCATTACTGATGGCGGTACTGTCGAACTTTTTGTCCAAGACATCTTGGGTGGTCAAGCTTTCAGCTCCAATGTAGAATTTATCTCCACAACCACCCAAGCCTTGCAAAAATTGGCTGATAGTCCTGGTAGCATCTACTACGCTTCTGCCCCAGAGGTGATTCCTCAATGCTCAATCAAGGCCTTGCCGTTGGGGCGCACGCAAGGGCAATACATTGCTCCATACCAAGAACCTTCTGTCCTCCCGTCTGAATGTCCTGGTAAACGGAACAAGTTGAACATTGAGGCATTTCAATCAGGAAAATACCCGATTACCCGCAATCTGTTTGTGGTGGTCAAACAGAATGGTCAGACTGAGCAGCAAGCAGGTGTCGCTTACGCCAACTTACTGCTGACTGAGCAGGGACAGCAACTGATTACCCAAGCCGGATTTGTCAAAATTCGCTGACAAGAGCGAATCGCACTCAAGACAGAGTGGCGGAAATCGCCGCTCTGAACTGTACCTTAACCAGCTCTATTAATCGATTCTGCTGGCAAGCAAATGAGATTATCCCCTTGAGTCAAGATTAAACCACGTTGACGCAGCTTACCCATCAAGCGGGTGACGGTGACACGAGTCGAACCAATCGCGCTACCAATTTGGGCATGAGTGAGGGGAAAAGGCAGACAATAACCGCGAATCACATCAGGATCGGTGTCGCTCATTGCTGGCTCTCCATATTCCTCAATTAACAATGTGAGAAATCCTAAGAGTCGGTCAATTGTGCGGCGTTGTCCCAAGGCACTCAGCCACAGCAGCTTACGCTGGTGCTGATACCTAAAGGCATCCATAACTTCGCGACGGAAGTGAGGCCAATTGTCTAAATCATGCCAGTACATCCACAGCACCGCAGTTTGATCGACATGGGCGTAAGCCTGGAGTGTGAATGGTGACTGAGCAACAATTTCAAATGGTTGTCCCGCTCCCACAAAACCCAAGAACGCTTCTTCTGGAGTTCTGTTGATTCGTCGAGATGTTAGCTGACTAGCAGTCGCACTAACTTGGGCGGTTCCTACCATACGGATCGCACCCCTTTGCACCAAATACAGCAATCCAGGCCGGGCTGGAATGCGCTCATCTTTGCTAAAGGTGCGGCAGCGATAGTGTTCTTGAGCCCAGTCAAGAATGCGTTGCCAAGTCAAAAAAGGCCGTGATGCCTCAGAAAAGGAGGATGGAGATTGCATAGGTAACAAAGAGCGTTCGGCTGAAGACAAAGACGTAAATAAAAGGGTGCAAGGAGTGTCTTTGTGTTGACGAGGCAGGCTTAACGCCTAACAGCGCCAGCCAATCCAAAGAATAGAAAGCAAATTACTCTCTACTATTTGTTATACTTCCTACTGTACAATGGTGGTAGTAAAGTTTACTTACTATTCATCGATTATTCATCAAATTTTATCCTCTTCTCATTTTTCTTCATCTAAATTAAATTTATACCGCAAGACAGATGACAGAAATGTAGCAAATATATCTTACATGACTATTTAAATATTATTACGTGCATTATAAATTACCAGTTAGCAAATATACGTCAATCAAACAGCTATTATATAGTTATCTAATAAAATCGATAAGCATTGATACTTATAAAACAGAAAGTGAATGCATAAAAGACGAAAAAATTCCTCTATATAAAGATAGAGATGACAATAGAGTTTTCTATACCTCAAGTGTGTCTCTGCGACTATCAAAATCTCAGAATCGAAAAGCGATGGAGCTTGCCAGTGCGATCGCTTCAGATTTATCAGGGATTTGTGAGGACGTTTTTAGCATCCAAATAGTTCCCCCAGGTCGGATAAATTTTGAATTAACTCACTCAGCCTTAGCGACTTGGTTACAAAGTCTCGTAGTTGGGAGTTGTTGGGGAGCAGGGGAGCAGGGAGAAATCAATTCAAAATTCAAAATTCAAAATTCAAAATTGTACCCTTACAGGGAAGCAAGCTACGCGCAGCGTCTCATAGAGAAGAAAAACATTGACAGAGATGAAGGAACAAGGATAATAACTCATGCCCAATGCCCAATGCCCAATGACGCCACTTGCTCCACTTGGGGAGACCCCAAGACCGCAGTGGCTCCCCAATGCCCAGTGCCCAATTCATTGTTTGCTATTGAATATGCTCATGCACGCTGCTGTTCGCTAGTGCTGCTGGCTCATCGAGAGGGGTTGATTAAACTTAGAGAACCGATTCCAAATACTAGTCCAGCTTTTTGGGATGTTATTTTTCCTAACCCTCTACCTTGGCTTAATTGCGACGGAACACTACAACTCAATCACCCAGATGAGCGCCGTTTAATTGGCGAATTAATACAAGTGGTAGACAACATAGAGTGCCCTGATGTTAGCGATTCTGTGAAATGGGAAAAACTAGCGCTGAATTTGAGCCAAGCTTTTGAAAAGTTTTGGTCTAATTGCCGGATTTGGGGTGAGGTGAAAATTACTTCACCAGAGCTAGCCCAAGCTAGACTCGGATTGCTCATGGCTACTCAGTCAGTATTAAAATTTGTTCTAGAGGAAAATCTGGGGGTTTTTGCGCCTTTGGAGCTATAAATCGGTAATGTCGCTTAGGTAAAAATAAAAACTTTTTATATAGCTATTGACTCAATGCACCACCTCGGATACATTAGCTCTTGTGTGAGGAGCGAACCAGCAGGGGCACCGAGACGAAACACGGCCAGTCGTCGGTGTCCTTTCTGATTTGTATGGGTTAGATTTGAAAAAATGCTTTCATTTCACTACAGCAAAAACTTTTCAATTGCTACTGCTGCCCCATGTTCCTCTACGCTAGGAGCTACCCAATTAGCGATCGCTTGCACTCCTGCTGGTGCGTTGCCCATAGCTACACCAAGTCCGGCATACTCCAGCATTTCCACATCATTGAAGTTATCACCAATCGCCATAACGTTGGCTAATTGTAATCCCAGCAATTCTTCGGCTAGGTAACGTACAGCAGTTCCCTTATTTACAGAAGCGTTAGTTGCTTCAAAAAAGGTAGCAACAGAGGTTGTCATATAAAGTTCAGCGGGTGTGTATTGGCGGCGCAAATTTCCTAATAACTTATCGATTACGTCAGTGTCATCAGATAAAGCAAGAATTTTTGTCGGTTCATTCGTTAAGGCTTGACGCAAATCACCCACAGGAATCGCAGTAATACCAGAACGTTCTGCATAAATTTTGGTTTCTCTGGTTAACTCACGGACGTATAGTTGATCGTTGATGTAAAAGTGAACAGATAGAAGCGATCGCAACTCAGGCTTTTCAAAATAGTCGAGTAACTGGTGGGCGATTTCTCTGGAAACAACCCAATGGCGATGAATTTTTTGAGCGATCGGGTCTTGAATCCAGGCTCCTTGATAGGCCATTAATGGTAGGGTAGAGCCGATATCTTGGTGGAAGCGCAAGGCTGAACGATACATTCGACCTGTGGCGATCGCTACTTGAATTCCTAGTGCTTGCGCTGCAAAGATTGCTTGCTTTACAGGTTCGCTGATAGTGTTAGAGTGTCCAGCGATCGTGCCATCTATATCCAAAACTAGTAGTTTAATGTCTTTTGCAGCAGCCTGACGATCGGTAGATGCTTTCTGCATAATTTTCTAAATTTTAAGTTCCAGTAAGAGGTTAACAGGCTCTGGCGACCAGTGGGGAGTCAGATAAAAAATTAGGTTCTCTAATCAACCACTTCATATGAATAATTATTTATGGCGATCGCCAAGGATAGAATTTTTTAAATCTTATGAAAAATTCAGCCTAATAGGCACAATAAAAAACCCGATTCTCGAAAAAATCGGGTTTTTTAATTTAAATTAGAGAGTTTGCTTGATAGATAGGATAGAAAAAATCTACCTATTCAAGAAAGTCTATTAATTAAACATCTTGATCCAGCTTTTTTTGCGTTGTGACAACAAACAAAGCCCAGCAATTAAACCAATTCCCAGTGTGGCAGAAGACTCAGGTACTGATTTCACCTCATCGTAGTCATAAGTTACATTGATACCTGCTTTGGCATAAGTATCAATATAGGATCTCATGTTGCCCGAACCCGTAACTACTGAGTTAGCTAAAGCTGAGAACAAAAAGTCTATGTCGCCATTACCAGTGAAAGACTGCAAGAATTGGGTATTGGTGAAAGACTGAGTAGCAGATTGTGTGGCAGTTAAATTAGAAATAGTCTTTCCAGAGGTGCCACTATAATCAGTGATGCCGTCATATTTAGCAGCTTGATAACTCGATATATCTTGTGGATTGAGTGCAAACAGAGACTGATTATTTAATTTTAAGTTGAGTTGACTAGCAAGATTTACTGTCACCTGAGTCGGGGTTGGACTCCTGTTTTCAAAACCTGCATTTCCAAGTATGTCGCCAGTAAAACTTATCGTTACACCCTTGAGTGTGCCCAAAGATGAGTCAAATTTTTGGACGCTCAGAGGTGCATCAATGATGTTTGTGAAATCGTAATTAGTGGAACTACTGTAGGAAAGAGAAGCTGCATTAGCTGCTCCAGATGTTGCAACAATTCCTGCCAAAGTTGTGGCAGCAGCTAGAGTGTTGAATAGTTTTGTTGTCATGGATAAAAGATGCCTTTCTGAAACGAATCATCACGGGATTACTAACCTATTTCTAACTCTGAAACTTTGCTTGTAGTCTTGATAAATACACGTAACTTTATGTAAAGTTATTATGTTTAAATTCCTTCAACAAATGGACTTTTTCAACGGTATATATAAAGTTTTGTTAAGGTAAAGTAGTTTTGATAGTGGTAATCTGATGTCGAAATATTAAGCTAGTTTTTGTTGGTTCCTGAGATGTAAGCTAGGTCAACCTAATTAAACATAAAAGGCTCAGGAGATAGATCCTCGAATTCTGGTAATAAGTTAGGGATCTAGTTACTATCTGTTTACTATGCTTATACTCACGTACTTAATTGGGCTGGTATACCTGCCAAAAGTTGGTTCTACTTGGCTTCCGTACTAAAGGTGCAAATATGTAGACGTTAAGCTGTATAAAAAGCACAAAAAAGCTCATTAGTACCAGGGGTAAATGAGCAATGGAAACAGAGAACAGTTTTGTAGCCGAGTCAGGAAGATGTCTTCCTGGCTAAGGCATCTACTTATTAATGCCAATTGATGTTGTGCATCAATAAAACCTCTTCACATATTCGGACACCCTGGCATATTATCTCCAAGCAGCAACCGTGCCAGACTGGGTAAAGCTTCACCATAGGTGGGATGGATGTGAACCGATCGCTCTAACAATTGCCAGGTGGCTCCTGCTTCTATCAGGGATAAAAAAACATGCACCAGTTCAGCAGTTTCGTAGCCCACCAGGGTTGCTCCCAGAATTTTGTCTGTGTCGCTGTCGATCGCCATGCGATAAAATCCGAGGTCATGCCCCCACTCGATCGCACGCGCAATTTGGTTCATAGGTAACGTGACAGCACGCGCGTTGATACCTTGTTTCTGAGCCTGTTCTAAGGTCATACCCACTCGCCCCACCTGGGGTTCTGTGTAGACCGCATAGCCAAGAACGCGATCGCTCCGTGTCCGGTTTTCTCCACACAAAATTGCTTTTAAGCGGCGATAGTCCTCCCACGACACATGCGTAAAGGCAGGCTGTTTGGCAGCATCCCCGATGGCATAGACTCCAGAACAGGTGGTATGGAACTGGTCGTCAATTTTAATAAATCCTCGATCGTCTAGCTCAATTTTGCTGGCGGCTGTATTTAATGCACTTGTATTCGGTTTCCGTCCAATCGCAACCAGCAACGCTTCTCCTTGGAGTTGTTCGCCACTGCTCAGAGTCAGCCTAAACAGATTATTTTCATGGGCAACGTGATTTACATTAACTCCAAAATGAAGCTTAATCCCATCCTGCTTTAATGCTTCTGCTAAGACCTCGCTGACATCAGACTCTTCCTGTCCGAGGACGCGATCGCCCCGGACAATTAAGTGGGTCTGACTGCCTAAACGCGCTAGTCCTTGTCCCAATTCCAAGCCAATATAGCCGCCTCCGATCGCCAATAAACGGGGTGGTAAGGTGTTCAAGTCAAAGAAGTTGCGATTGGTCAGGTAAGGAGTTCCTGCAAGTCCGGGAATGTCAGGAATTAGCGATGACGTACCCGTGTTGATGATTACCAGAGGAGCCTGAAGGGTAACATCCCCACCTTTGACCGTCCGTTCACCCACAAAAGCAGCTTCGGCACAAATGACTTTCACACCCGCACTCTCCAATCGCTGGCGAATCCCTTGATTAAAGCTGCTGCGGATTCCCCGAACTCGCTCCATGACAGCGGGAAAATCCACCTCTACTTTTGTGTGGATGCCTAACTTCTTAGCCTGACGCGATCGCCCTGCTGCATGAGCCGCTGCTAAGAACGCTTTGGACGGAGTGCAGCCATAGTTGATGCAACTGCCACCTAAAGCATCCCGCTCAAACAAGACAACCTTACGTCCCTCATTGGCAAAATCAGCCGCCAGTGGAATGCCTCCTTGACCACTGCCGATGACAATGACATCTGCTGTTTCCATCAATGCAAAACTCCTTGGAGATAGTTTGCTTTCATCAGACTCTCACACTCAATTGGCAACATTTGCCTGAACTGCGATCGCCTTGCCGCCCTTGCTGGCAATCTCGTCAACTACGCGATTGGCTCCTTCAAGGCTTTCTACGTAGTTGACAACAACGCTTACACCTTCAGCTACCAGATGTTTAGCGATCGCGGCCCCGATGCCTTTAGATGCACCCATTGAGATTTTTAACAGTGATGTCTCACATCCTTGCCCACATCAGGATTTGATAAATTCCAGCAGGTCGGCGTTGATCTGTTCCTTGCTCGTATCGCCCAGAGCGTGCGCTCCCCCAGGATATATCTTCAAAGTCGAATTCTTGACGAGCTTTGCAGACAGGAGGGCAGAAGCACCAATCGGCACGATCTGATCGTCATCACCATGAATAATCAACGTCGGCACATCAAACTTCTTCAAATCCTCGGTGAAATCTGTTTCCGAAAACGCCTTAATGCAGTCATAGGTGTTTTTATGTCCAGCCATCATCCCCTGCATCCACCACGAATAGATTAGCCCTTGGGAGACTTTGGCACCAGGTCGATTGAAGCCAAAGAATGGCCCACTGGGTACATCTAGGAAGAATTGCGATCGGTCAGCCAACAACGCCGCCCGAAATCCATCAAAGACCTCAATGGGTAGCCCACCCGGATTCGCTTCCGTCTTGAGCATGAGTGGCGGCACCGCGCCCATCAGCACTGCCTTGGAAACGCGCTTGGTGCCGTGCCGTCCAATGAAACGCGCTACTTCACCGCCGCCGGTAGAGTGTCCGATCGTCACCGCATCCTTAATATCCAGCGCCTCGAAAAGCTCCGCCAGATCGTCAGCGTAGGTATCCATGTCATTACCATGCCACGGTTGGCTCGACCGACCATGACCGCGACGATCGTGGGCGATGCAGCGGTAGCCGTGTGAGGCGAGAAAAAACATCTGCGATTCCCAAGCATCCGCGCTCAGTGGCCAGCCGTGGCTGAAGACAATAGGCTGTCCTGTGCCCCAGTCCTTGTAATAGATTTGCGTACCATCCTTAGTGGTGATTGTACTCATGTGGCTCCTATGTAAATTGTGAGCGTTTCCCAATCTGTATCTGGTTCGGATTGTAAAGATAATGGCATTCGCGATCGCCAACTTATCGATAAATTGCTACTCGATCGATTGATACATAACTGATTTCAGCACTCTTATTTTGACGATCTGATTGCTTGCGAAGATGGCTTATCTACCTATAAATCAGTTGTCTGACTCAAGTTCTTTAATTTAAGATACCAGTTAACTGCGGGCTTACCTGCTTCTTGACATCAAGGAATAACAATAAAGATAGCCAAAGCTTTGAAATTGCTAACTATGTGACAAAGCTTCTGGCTAAAATAGGGCTATGTCTGAAACTTTTACTTCTGCAACCGCAACACGCCCCACGTTCATCCTCGTAGATGGACACTCCTTGGCTTATCGTTCATACTTTGCTTTCGCCAAAGGGCGAGATGGAGGACTGCGTACCAAAACGGGGATTCCTACCAGTATATGTTTTGGTTTTGTGAAGTGCCTGTTGGAGGTAATGGCAACACAACAGCCTCAAGCAATGGCGATCGCTTTTGATTTGGCTGAGGCAACTTTTCGCCACGAAGCGGACGATACTTATAAAGCCGATCGCCCCTCAACCCCAGAAGATTTCATTCCCGATTTAGAAAACCTGCATGAGTTGCTGAATGGCTTCAATCTACCCTTTTTCACTGCCCCTGGTTTTGAGGCTGATGATGTTTTGGGAACCTTAGCACAGCGAGTAACTGCGGCTGGGTATAAAGTGAAGATTCTGACTGGCGATCGCGATTTATTTCAACTAATCGACTCTGACAAAGAAATCACTGTTCTAAATTTTAGTCCAGATGCCCTAAAGCGCTCTACAAATAGCATCACGGAATTTAAAGCAGAACAAGTCAAAGAGAAGATGGGCGTTTTACCTTCACAAATTGTTGATTTTAAAGCTCTTTGTGGTGATAAATCAGATAATATTCCTGGTGTCAAGGGAATTGGCGAAAAAACAGCAGTGCAACTGCTGAATACCTATGGTTCACTTGAGAATGTTTATGCTGCGTTAGATGAAATTAAAGGCGCAACTCAGAAAAAACTGGCAGCAGGTAAAGAAGATGCCGAGAAGTCTCGCTATTTAGCAACCATAGTTTTAGATGTTCCTATAGAATTTGATTTAGAAGATTGCAAATTAAAAGGGTTTGATACAAGCGTCTTATCACCAATTTTAGAAAAGTTAGAATTTAAGTCTTTTTTAGGCAGGATAAATGACCTTCAGCAACGTTTTGGTGGACAAGTTGAAGAAAAGCAAGAAGCCAAAATAGACGCAAGTAATTCTAACTCTACTAACTTAGAATTCAACGCTGATGAAGATAATGATTTGTGGTTTTTCAGTGCTAGTGATACAGCCGCAGTTCCACAACAATCTACCTCTCCAATTACACCACGCATCATTAACACCGAAGCTAAATTAACTGAGTTAGTGAAAATTTTGCAAAAATTCACTAATCCAGAAACACCCGTTGCTTGGGATACTGAAACTACCGATTTAGAACCAAGAGATGCTGAATTAGTAGGAATTGGTTGCTGTTGGGGAATACAAGCAGATGAAGTAGCCTATATTCCTTTGGGGCACAAAACTGGGGAAAATTTAAATAAAGATTTGGTATTAGAAGCATTACGCCCAATTCTCGAAAGTACCGATTATCCCAAAGCTTTACAAAATGCTAAATTTGACCGCTTAGTTCTCAAGTGTCAAGGAATTAACTTGGCGGGAGTAGTGTTTGATCCCATGCTAGCGAGTTATATTCTAAATCCAGATTCAAGTCATAATTTGATGGATTTATCGCAGCGATATTTGGGATTGATAGCTAAAAGTTACTTAGATTTAGTTCCTAAAGGCAAAAATATCGCTGATATAGATATTCCCGCCGTCGCAGATTACTGTGGGATGGATGCTTATTCTACCTTTGGTTTAGTGTCGAAACTGCGCGAGGATCTGGATAAAATTCCAGCTTTATCTAAGCTATTTTTGGAGGTGGAACAGCCACTAGAAGCTGTTTTAGCCCAAATGGAATATACAGGCGTTCGCATTAATTCAGCTTATTTACAAGAACTTTCGCAGCATTTAGAAACTGAGTTAGCCAGATTAAAAGAGGAAGCAACTGAAATAGCTGGAGAAAATTTTAACTTGGGTTCTCCTAAGCAATTGAGCCAAATTATATTTGAAAAATTGGGGTTAAGCACCAGACATTCTCGTAAAATTCAAACGGGCTACTCTACAGATGCAGCAACACTAGAAAGACTTCAAGAAGATGATAACACTGGATTTGTTAAAGCGATCGTTGAGTATCGCACCCTATCTAAATTAAAGTCTACTTATGTTGATGCATTACCTGCATTAGTGCGTCCAGATACCCAGCGAGTGCATACTGATTTTAACCAAGCAGCAACATCAACTGGTAGGTTATCTTCTTCTAATCCGAATTTACAAAATATCCCCATTCGTACAGCTTTTAGTCGCCAAATTCGGAAGGCATTTTTGCCTGAATCTGGCTGGTTAATGGTGGCTGCTGATTACTCACAAATTGAATTGCGGATTTTGGCTCATTTAAGTCAAGAGCCGATATTAGTGCAAGCATATCAGCAAAATGAAGATGTTCACACTGTGACGGCGCGGTTAGTGTTTGAAAAAGAAAATATAACCTCAGAAGAACGAGGGATGGCAAAAACTATCAATTTTGGCGTGATTTATGGAATGGGTTCTCTCAGGTTTTCGCGCTCAACTGGGATAGATAAGACCATTGCCAACGAGTTCATTAAGCGGTTTAATGAACGATATCCGAAAGTATTTGCATATTTGGAGCGAGTGAAAAAAGAAGCGATCGCTCTTGGTTATGTAGAAACTATTTTCGGTCGCCGTCGCTATTTTGACTTTACTAATAACAGTTTACGCAAATTAAAAGGCAGCAACCCAGAAGATATCGAGCTGAGTAAATTAAAGAATTTGGGTGCTTTTGATGCAGGTTTATTACGCTCTGCGGCTAATGCACCAATTCAAGGTTCTAACGCTGATATTATCAAAATCGCAATGGTGAGATTGCATGAGGTTTTGAAGAACTATCAGGCGCGTTTGTTGTTGCAAGTTCACGATGAATTAGTGTTTGAAATTCCCCCTAATGAGTGGGAAGAATTACAACTACAAATTAAGTCAGTGATGGAAAATGCAGTGCAGTTGAGTGTTCCTTTGCTTGTGGAGGCGCGTGTTGGTGAAAATTGGATGGAGACGAAGTAAGTTCAACTGGGGATTGAAAAAATTACATTAATAAATAGATGGCGAGATGACGGTCAACCCTCAAAAACGACTCTATCTTCAGCGTGGTTTTCATGCTTTATACCTTATTCAGCAGGCGATATAGCTATGTTGTCACCCGTTAAGTCATATAAGGAATTTTAATATGCATCGTCGTTGGCAGCTATCTGCTTTTGCAATTTTGTTGAGTATAGTTTTAGTTGCTTGCACCACTGTAACTACTCAGCAACCAGAAACCAAAGTGGAAAATACCACTGAGGCGACTAACACAAACTCTCAGCAATTACTAAAAGGTTCAGCAAAAAGAGTTGTTGCTCTTTCTTCACTTTCTGCTGACATTCTCTCCCGACTCGATCAAACAAAAGTTGTCGGAATTACTGGGAGTAAACTATTTAAGAATGACTCAAAATTTAAAGATGTTCCGCGTGTTAGTGAAGGTCAAAGTCCACCAAATTTAGAGAAAGTAGTAGCACTCAAACCAGATTTAGTTATTGGTGCTGAAGGTTTTTCTAACATTCCAATTCAAAAAATTCAGCAGCTTGGTATTCAAACTTTGCTCACTAAGGTGAATAGCTGGGAATCTCTAGAAGGACTTACTAAAAAGCTCGCTGAGTTAATTAATGCCGATCCTCAGCCTTTGTTAAATCGTTATAAAACTTTCTTACCAGATAAGCCAACTCAGAGTCCGTCTACTTTAGCGCTGGTTAGTCGTCAACCAATTTTAGCGCCGAATAAAAACAGTTGGGCAGGAGATTTGCTGGCAAAATTCCAGGCGAAAAATATCGCAGCAGATTTACAAGGTAAAAGTCTAATTGGTGGCTATGTGACACTTTCGGCTGAGAAAGTTTTAGAAGCAAATCCAGAGGTGATAATTTTAGTTAATCCTCCACAAGGAAATTCGGAAGCGACGCTTTTAGATTCGTTGAAAAAGGAAGCTTTTTGGCAGCAACTACAAGCAACTAAAAATAACCGAGTCTATGTGTTTGATTATTTTGGTCTAGTGAATCCGGGTAGTATAGATGCAATAGAAAAGGCTTGTCAGCAGCTTAAGCAAGCGTTGTTTGCACCACAGAGTTAACTCAATAATGGCAAAACATCGCAGTCAATAAAGAATACATTTAAAGGAGTGTCAAGTTAATACTAGAGAACCTAGTTTTCAAAACCGTCTTACAAATACGTGTACCCGATAGTAAAATAAGATGAATTTGACAATTACTATGATTAATTCAACATTCAAATTACTTTGAAACTGCTACAAAGCATCTTTATTGTTATTTTGGAACTAAAAAATTATTAATAAATTCGTGTTTTCAAGCATTCTTTGCACTCAATATTATTACTCAACAAGACTTTGTATTACAAAACAGTTAAATCAGGGCACTTCAGCTTTTGCATCTGTCAAACTAACTATTTACAGTGTTGTTGAAGAAGAGATATAGCTAATTCAAAACTGTTAGGTTGAGTTTGCACTGCATAGGCTTCTTTTTCTAAATCTTGTCGTTTGACATCGGTATAGCGTCTAAAAAATGGTCGAGCATAATTGCTTGGTTGAATGTCTAAACCTAAAGTTTTTATTTTTCCTTTTCCGGCACATACCTGGGCTGCATGAACAGTTTCATGGATTAGTGTTTGAATACCAATATGTAACTCAAACACTACAGGATTAATCCAGATTTTTTTGTCAGCTTCTCTTAGTAAACCATAAGCTCCTCGCTTTGGTGGTAGTGCAATGATTACCTGAAACCCTTTCTTTTCTAGTTGATTTTTTAAATCTAAAAATTTTGTTTCTTGATTGGGTATTTGAGAAAGTAACAGTAAGAAATTTAATATAAAAATTTTGCTCATTTACTTTTTTGATATACCAATTCAATTAATGATTGCAACACATCCTTGGCTAAAGACGCGATTCATCGCGTCTCTACAAATAGTTGATTTGTTGCATTATTTTTTCAAATCGGTATTACTTGAAAACATTTGTATTCAATTACAGTGACTTTAACTAAGGCAGCTATTTCTGAATCGACATTAGCGTAGCGATCGCAAAGCCGATTCCCAGTCTATGACTGGGAATAAGGAAGACTGCAAACGAGGTAACTAACTGTGCTTTTAATCTTTTGCAGAACTAATTGGTTTTTGACCAAAAGGGACACTCTTTTTACCTTCAGGAGAAGCACCCCCAAGGCTGCGGAAATACAGTCCTCCAATGGTGAGTAAAAATACCACATATCCCACTGCTTGCACAAGATAGAGATTATCTCTATAGCCAAATAAAGATTTGAGAATAATCCCAGGAAACTGTTCGTCAGGCAAGATTGTGGAAGTATTGGAAACCATAGGCCCCAAAATACAGGAGTGGACTTTTGTAAAACGTTCGTAATAGAAACAAAGGCTTTCTGTGGCACGACTGCTAAGGGCAAGATTAGCCACAGCTTCGTCAAAATGTTTCAACGCTGAAACTACTAACCCAGCGACAATCAACACTAATAAAATGCCCATTATCTGGAAAAACTGGCGGATGTTAATTTTGACACCCCATTTAAATAGCAGCACCCCAATGGCAGATGCGGCTACCAAACCAGCAATAGCGCCCAAGGCTGGCATTAATCCCTGTTGAAAATTAGCTGCAACGAAGAGAACAGTTTCAAAGCCTTCGCGGACAACGGCAATTAAAATTAAAGTAAAAACACCCCAGCCAGCATTTGAGTTTTGTGTTAGCGCTTCTGTTACTGCTCCCTCAACTGTAGCTTTCATGAATCTGGCTTGTTTAGTCATCCAGATTAGCATCCAACTGAGCATTGCGATCGCCAATACACTAAAGACACCTTCTAGCGCTGGTTCAACAACGGTGGTGTATTGAGGATTCGCGGCTCCCAGTACTTGAATTATCCAACTGAATAACACGCCTATTAAGGCACTGACGACAATGCCAACGCCGACACCAGCATATACCCATGAATTGAGTCGGGATTGTTTAGCTTTTTTTAGCAAAGCTAGCACAATACCAACAACAAGGGCAGCTTCCACTCCTTCTCGAAGTGTTATTACAAAAGTAGGTAGAGCAGTACTAAAATTCATCTTTTGTCCTTTGTCTTTTGTCTTTTGTCATTAGTCCTTTGTCCTTTGTCATTAGTCCTTTGTCCTTTGAATTTCTTTTTGACTAATGACCAATACTTCGACTCACTTCGACTACGCTCAGGGCAAGTCGCTCAGTACAAGTGACTAATGACTAAGGACTAATGACTAATGACTATGAACCAAAATCGCGTAGCATCTTTTTCAGTTCGAGATTATGCATCTCTTCTTGTCCAATCATACCGCGAGCGAATTCTTCAAGGTAAATGCTGGCATTGGTGACAGTTTCGAGCAATTTTTTATACAGATCCAATGCCTTTTTTTCATGGGATAAACTTTCTTCCAAGATATCCTTGACTTTATGCTGGTAGGTTTCTTCCATTGGGGCGATTTTCAGGGAGGGATGCCCATCTAAACCGGTAAGAATTTCTCCCACTTGTTCGGCATGAAGTAAAGATTCACTTGCTTGTGCTTTGAAAAAAGCCACAATTGGAATCCGGTTAGGGCCAGTTACCATCAAAGAATAATGTGTGTAGCGCACTACTCCTGCTAGTTCAAATTCCATGATGGCGTTCAGCAGGTCAATAGTCTTTTTCTGGTCAAGTTCTTGCATCAGTTGTTAGTTAAAGTAACGAAGGGAGTGTAATTAGTTAGGAGTTAGAAGTGAGGAGTTGGAAGTTAGGAGTTAGTAATTTGGGATTCATAACTCATAATTCATAATTCATAACTCTTAACTCCTAACTCCTAACTATTTTAAACTCCTTAACCTATACTTCCCATTAAATTAAAGTGTTATCGCTGTGCTTGGGTATTGGATTTGTCAACCACTTTTTGAGAGTTTTCCTCAATGGTTTTCACCAGTTTGGTAACATCATTAGGAATTTTTACTGCTTTTGCTGGTGGGATGGCGGCGGGCCAAACTTTTATTAGTTCAGCAAAACTAGTGTCGATCGCTTTGTGTGCTTCGGGATCTGCTTGAGCTACTTGACTAGAAATTCCTTTGTATAATTCATTGGCGTAAAAGACAAAACCACGGGAGTCTTGATACTCAATTGGCGCAGTTACTTTACCATTTGCGATCGCCGCACCATATTCGGAGTTAGCCGAATCTAGTAGTTCGTTAATTACTTGGAGCGCAAATCCTGGTTTTGAGCGTTGATCTGCTGGCAAAGCTGCGATCGCTCCATCAACTGCTTGCATTGAAGAAGTAAAATTAGTTTTAACTTTGCTATCTTTCGGACTAGATTTGACTAAATCTTGCAAACTTACTAAAGTTGTCTTAAATTCTTTGACTTTGCGTTCATTAAGTTGATCTTCTACATCAACGTAAATCTCCTCAACTGGATGTCCAATATGAGGTTCTGCCTGTTTTGGCTGATTCTGATCGAGCAGTTCTTTGGCTACCAACAGATGTCCTTTCATTAAGCCTAATTTAGACATATAATCAACATCTTTTGCCTCACCTGTAAGTACGACTTCTTGAACGCCAACCTGGTCTTTAATTTGGTCGAACTGCTCTTGAGTAATTATTTTTTTAGTAACTAAATCTTCTGGTTTTCCATAAGGACGACCTGCCTGGATTTTGTTTGATAAAGCCGGGATACCTAGTTTGGCTTCAAACTTATCCAATTCTGACAATATAGCGCTGTTAATGTTAATTTTTTCTTTGCTACCGTGACCGCTATGACTGTTATTACTTACTGCCTCTGTAGCGGGAGTGCTAGCAACTGGCGCTGATGGATTTTCTGCGGTTGGCGTACTACTACAGGAACTCAAGGTAACTATTACCGCTGTTGCTGCTGCTAAACATATATAACGAAGTTTTATCATCTTTGCTCCTCGCACAACTAAAAGAGGTATTAATTGAAACATTTCAAACTATTACTAGAAAGTAGTTTGTTTGACAGATTGTCATAGATTTTACTGTTGCATATAATGAGATTTTTTATCAACTAGTTTGCTAAAATTTTAATAAATTAATTACAAATTACTAAGAATATTGTCAAGAATGTTTAACATTATTTTGAGAGTTACTATCAGCAAGTACTTCAAATTGACCCATGCAACCGTTTTCTGCGATCGCATCCTGATGGGGATGAAACATATACTTACCTGGATAACGAAAAGCAAATTCTAAGATGTGCCTTTCTGCGATACCCATCGTAATCACATCTGCTTTCTCACTAGCAGTCATAGTCATGCCGTAGCGATAGACATCAAAAAAGTTGGCGTGGAGATGAAACGTCACTGCCGGATCGTATTCAATGATGTTGAGGACATACAGCCGAATCAACTGATCTTTGTAAATGCGAATCGGGTTATGCATGTAATAGTGGGGCAGACCGTTGAAGGCGTAATAATCGTTATGGCTATCATCATTCACGTCATATCCACCCATCACTAGTACGATTTCATCAGCTGGGGGACGAGGAGTTGGTGGATCGATGATAAACATTCCGTACAGTCCCTTGGCAATGTGACGGGTCACTGGTTCAATATGGCAGTGGTATAAATGAACGCCATAAGGTTCAGCATCAAATTCGTAGATTGTGGCATTACCATTGCTGATTGGGCGAACACCATCCATTTCTGCTGGATGAACGCCATGAAAATGTAAAGAGTGAGAATGTCCCGCGTTGTTGAGAAATAGTACCCGGATGCGATCGCCCTGTTTTGCCCGTAGCGTTGGCCCTGGTATGCGACCGTTTAAATCCCAGATGTTGTAAGAGACAGCACTATTGAGTTTTATGATGGAAGAACCAGCAGTTAACTGAAATTCTCGGATAGTCCGCCCATTTTCTTGCTTCACTGTCCCATAATCAAAATCTCTCAACATCTTCATTGGGTTAGTAACATCGTCTGGTGCTGACCTATCGAATGGTGGCACTTTAACGATTGACTTACTTGGTAGATTTAGCATTTGCCAAAGTCCAGCTGCACCAGTTATTCCAGCACCTGCTAGGCCCAGCTGCAATAATTGACGGCGGCTCCAAGGTTTTCCGTTACTTAGAGCGAAGTTGTTGGGCATGACATTTCGTTACGGTTAGCGCCAAAAAAGAATTGCAAAAGATTTGCAATTGCTTTTAGATATTAGAGGAATTAATAATTATTGTCAATAATTTTTCAGTGCTTCTAAATTGCCAGTTAAGTTGTTAAATCTAGATCAAACTCTAAAAACTATCGCAATATTTTTGTGGTTTTAACTGTATTTATACGCTTAGTTATGTATAAATAACATTTACACAAACCTAGCTATTTCATACATATTCCTGATATGCTTATTGCTTCAGCAATACTTACAGTATAAACAATGAGTATAATAGCAGCTTGAATATAGACACAAGCAAGAAACTATTGCTAGTCTTTAGTGTATTGAATTGGTTTAGAGATAACATAAGTTACCTTTATTCAAGGATTTTTGAATGCTTGGCAATGTAAGAACTTTTAATTTTTAATTTTTATCTGTTACCTTCGTGTTAGCAACGCTGAAAATGCCGTCACTCAAAATCATGTGTCATTCTTTTGTTATTTGTATGGACTTTATGTGTAGATTTCTGCATCCCGATCTATCAATGTCAAAGGATAGTATAGTATTCACTAAAGTCGAATTACACAATACATTTGATACACACTTGTCAAATACAAAGTTGATGGTATATCTTTTTGCAATCAAGCGGCGTTATGCCTTTTGATTGATGAATTACCCAAATTTATTATTAGGAGGTCAAAAATGACTAGTTTTTCTCATATTTCACTATTGCAGAAGACCGCAGGTATTACCTTATCCAAACCTGTTCAGGTAACGCTTTATATGCTCTTATCTTCTTTAGTTATCTGGACTGTTTTATTCTCCACCTATCCTGCGGTTCATAACACAGCACACTCAGCGCGTCACCACACATTAGGCGTTGCATGTCACTAAATTATCATAATCACAAGATTTTTAGGTGCATGAAGCTTTGCTACATCACATAACAAAGTTACGACGCTAAAATAGTGCAAATTTCGCGCCAGTTGTTTGCTGGGAAATAACTTTTAGGTTTTGTAGAGATGCTTTGTTTATCATCTCTACATCACCTTAACTTGATTTCAGATGATGTCTGATTTCTGACTAATTCTTTGACTGGGATTTTTTTACCTAGTAATAATCTGGAGTAACTTTCATCCACTGCTATGAAAGCTTAACTTGCAGAAATTACATAAGTTTCACATTTACCGTAAGTTTGTATGAAAAAATATCGACTTTTTGGAGTTATCAGCGCTGTTTGCATTGTTTTGTCAGTTCTTTATTCCTTTGTGGGAAACTCCCAAGTTCCTACGTCCAGAGTCCTACTTTCTACCAACCCACCTTTAGAACGTATTCTCCCCTTTGAAGCAGAAGCAGAAAAACCACAATCTCCTGTTAATTTGACTTTACAAGCTGTTGATGCTGCGGGTAAATCTTTAACAAATGCCAAAATTAATTTACAAATTCTGACACCGCCGCGTAATCCTTGGTTAACAACAGATTTTCCCATTGTTGAGGGGACAAAATTGTTGGAAATAAATGCTAATGCACCTGATGGAAAGTTAGAAATTCAGCAGATGTTACCCATCCGTGGTAATTACCAACTGTTAGTTAAAGTGTCACCTTTAGTAGCAAACACTTTTGCTGCTTATGAACAAAGTTTAAATATTAATGTCCACGAAAATCCCATCAAATATAAATATTTTGCTGTAATTGCAGCTATTTTACTGTCACTTGGATTGTTGGGTGGTTGGATTATTGGCGGTCAAGAAGAACTACAACAAGGAGAAATTGCACCACAGTCAGTCCGCCTTTTATTAAGTGCATTAACTGTAGTGGCTATAGTAACCCTATTAGTTATCAATATTAGTGCAGAAGTTGCAGAAGCTCATGGCAGCGGACATCACTCAACTAGTACTGAAACGATCGCACCATCATCTCAAAAATCTCAGGGATTAGAAATCAATCTAGAGGGAGATAAAAACGCAACTGTCGGAAAACTTGCGAATTTAGCGTTACAAGTGAAAGATGTTACAACCGGACAACCCATAACAGATGTAGCTTTGCAGATAAAAGCGATCGCCACAGAACACAATTTGACAGTCTTTGACTATAAAGGTATTCCCGACGAACAAGGGAAGTTAACATGGCTAGAACAATTTTTTGATGGTTCACCCCACAAAATCGAGGTGGAAGCCACTCCTATAACAGGATCTAGCCGTCAATTTACACCAGTGAAGGTAGCGCAGGAAGTTGAAGTTGAAGCGATCGCACCACCAATTTACATCCGATTAATTGGTTTATTTTACTTTACAACCTTTGTCGGCATTGGTATGGCGATTGGATTGTTAATACAACATCGACGAAAACCACAAACAAGGACAAATTAGTAATATCAAAATTGTACTAAAGATTCCTGCTAATCCAAAGATGTAGATTAATCTATTAAAATAGTTGTGGTTGAACCACAACTATTTTTTTATTAATGGGTTTTATCAACTATAAAAAGTAGTGTTATGGGATAAAATAAGCTCTTTTAACAGCTTTCAAGGTAAAACTTCTGTTCAAATTTGGGATTTTCAATAAATTAGTATATTTATTAAGTAGAATTTTATTATTTACAAGCTCATAAAATTAAGATTTACCGAGAAATTAAGAAAGTAATGCTGACAAAAATTGCGTTTGAAACAATTCTGGAACGTGCTTTGATGGGATACGACTTATCCCCGGAAGAGGGAGTCGTATTGTTACAACAAACAGAGCCAGAGGCGATCGCAGCAATACGTACTACATCCGATACACTCCGCCACACACAAGCAGGCGATACTGTCACCTACATAATTAACCGTAATATTAACTTTACTAATATTTGTGAGCAGCACTGTAGTTTTTGTGCTTTCCGTCGAGATGATGGTGATGCCGATGCATACTGGTTAAATTCGGCGCAAATTTTGGAAAAGGCGACAGATGCAGTAAAACGGGGTGCAACAGAAATCTGTATGCAGGGGGGATTAAATCCACAAGCACTGATAAATGGTAAATCTTTGCCCTATTATCTCAAAGTCGTAGAAACCATTAAACAGGAATTTCCCCACATACATTTACACGCTTTCTCTCCCCAAGAAGTGCAATTTATCGCCAGACTTGATGGACTGGAATATGCTCATGTGATTGCTGCTTTGCGCGATGCTGGTGTTGGCTCAATGCCGGGAACAGCAGCGGAAGTATTAGACGATGAAGTAAGGCGGATATTGTGTCCAGAGAAGATTGACACAGCCACTTGGCTAGAAATTGTCAGCACCGCTCACAAATTAGGCTTGCATACCACTAGCACCATGTTATCTGGGCATATTGAAACCCACGAACAGCAAATCGGACATTTAGAAAAATTGCGATCGCTCCAAAAAACCGCCATCAATCGGGGATATCCAGCTAGGATCACAGAGTTTATTTTATTGCCTTTCGTTGGTCAAGAAGCGCCCAAATCCTTACGTCGCCGTGTCGGACGCGATCAACCAGTTTTAAGTGATGCACTGCTACTAGGAGCCGTCGCGCGGATTTACTTAGGTAATTGGATTCCCAACCATCAGCAGAGTTGGGTAAAACTGGGGCTTGCAGGTGCAGCAGAATCCTTAGCTTGGGGTTGCAACGATATCGGCGGCACATTGATGGAGGAGCATATTACCACAATGGCAGGTGCTTTGGGTGGTACGTGTATGGAAGTGGAAACCTTACAAACTGCGATCGCTTCTTTAGGAAGACCTTACCAACAACGAGATACTCTTTATCAAAAAGTTATTAGTCGTTAGAAATTGGGAATTGGGCATTGGGCATTGGGCATTGGGCATTGGGCATTGGGCATTGGGCATTGGGCATGGGAAAGAGGCAGAGAGGAAAGATTTACTACAACTTCTCCTCTGCTCCCCTGCTCCCCTGCCTCCCCTGCCTCCCCTGCCTCCCCTGCCTCCCCTACCCCTCTGCCTCCCCTCCCCTGCACTCCACACTCTTTACTCAATTGATCCCCAAGTTACCAATCCAAGATAGGATGGACGTTGATTTACGTATTCTTTTACTTAATGCATATGAAGCGCTATTGGTCGCGTTTGCTTGCGCTGGTTTTGGTTGTAGCTATCGGCTTAATGGGTTGTTCTGGCAGTCCAGATAGTTTGACTGGGGATTATCGTCAAGACACCTTAGCTGTGGTCAATATTATGAGACAAGCTCTGGATCTTTCACAAGATTCACCAGACAAAGCAGCAATTCAAGCAGAAGCGCGTCAAAAAATTAATGACTTTTCAGCTCGCTACCAGCGAGTTAACTCTGTTTCTGGTCTTGGCTCGTTTACAACTATACGAACAGCCCTCAATTCTCTGGCTGGACATTACAGTTCTTACCCAAATCGTCCTGTACCCGAAAAACTCAAAAATCGTCTAGAAAAAGAGTTGCAGCAGGTAGAGACAGCGTTAAAGCGTGGCGGTTAACTATTTAATTACTAGTTCGTAATTCGTAATTCGTAATTAAAATGGCTACAGAGCTAACACTGATTATAAATATGAATTACGAATTAGTTTTACCACTTTGTTGAGTTGATCTGAGTCAAAGTTGAAAATTTTCAATATTGTTTATGTAGCCAGAGCTGCACACAGGCTCAAGCGACTCATAATTTTGATAGTGCAACCCGATCGATAACAAGCTCTGTGCTTGAATGACCTTGGTCGCGAATGAAAGTCAATGTTAAATTTGGAATTTTTGACGGTTTTACGCGCTTTTGCACCTGCTTAATTAACTCAGGTGTAATATCAAAATTAAACTTTTTTATACCTTGGTTTGGACTTGGTACATCAAAGAAATTAGCTGAACCGATATAGTAAGTATCGATATCAGCGATCGCTTTGAGGCTTGGTAAATTAAGATAAACGCTGTAGTTTCCTATTGGCTCACCCTGATAAGCGACTTGAATTTCCAGCAGATAAACTTCCTCAGACCTAGCTGTATCAATTTCCAGAGGGGTAGATAAAGGAAAAGTTACTTGCGTTGGTGTCAATGGATTATCTGTCAACTTTGTTTTAACCTGTTGAGAGGAAATAAACTTTGCTTGCCGCTGCTCTTGAGTTGCAAGATTAAAGGATGATTGGGTATTCACTAAAACCTCATCTTTCCAATTAATTTGGCGAATATTATTTTGAGATACCTGTACGTGTGTATTATTTAAATTAAGTATATTCAAAATAGTAAATATGATTAAAAACAGAGTAAAAATCAGCTTGGTCATAATTTAACTATTCATAATGTAAGTTCTTTGTCAATAGTTACTTACTGTTTATTAAATTTTACTGCAAAGATAACAGAATGGTGTTGTTGGCAAATTCAATAGCTTAGTGACAAATAGATGAAAGCGATCGCATACCTCATATAATTGAAGCGAGATAAACGCGATCGCCTTGAATTCACTCAAAGTCTTTCAAACTGCTTATATAAGTCAGATTTTAGTTACGCTAATTTGCGTAGCGTAATATTCTCAATGTAAATTTCCTGCGAACGAGCAGTACTGTCTGAGACAAACTTTATTTCTATATTTTCTGTCTGAGGCTCTTTCAATTCAGATAACTGTGCATTCACTTCTTTAGTGACATCAAAAACAAAGGTTTTACTGTTTGCATCTTCGCCATGCACATCAAAGAAGTTAACAGAACCAACATAGTAGCGATCTATATCGCTGATTATGCTAGAGATCGACTTGGTACGGGGCAAATTGACATAAACGTTATAGTTGCCGATTGGTTTTTCTGTGAAAGACAATTTAACTTCCAGCAAATATAGTTCCTGTCCCACGGATTCGTTTGCAGTCCGAGCATCTAATAATACTGGAATTTTTTGCAGAGGAGTAGATAATGGCACAGTCACATCTGTCAATTTATTTAAGCTCTGATGAAGTTGTTGCCCATCAGCCAGAACAGAAACGGGTGAGGCTAGTCTAGCCCTCAATTCTGTTGGTTTTATGACAACGCTTTTAACAAGTGCTACTTTTGCATCTGGATCTAGCCGATCGTATTTATAGTCCACACTATAAACTGCATCAATGACTGATTGGGGAGTGTTGTGACTCACTAGATTACCATCTTCATCAGCAAAGGTATAGATTGGGGCTAAATTCGATGGTAGGGGCAAATCCTCCGGTTTCGCTTGTCTAGCTTCTTTTTGTTCTGGGTTTGTTGGTGCTTTTTGCCAAGACTCCCAATAGCGATCGATGCTAGAATGATGTATCCAAAAGATAGTATCGAATCCAGCAGTACCAACATCTCCCATTAGCCCGATTTGAGCGGGAGCAGGCTGATTATTCCAGATAGGATTGGCTGCATCACCAACATCACCACCTATGTAACCATGCATTTCACCATGAGGTGAATTCTCAATTTGATTACTAAAATTGAGAGGCGATTGATTAAAAATATTAGTCTTGTATGCTTTGTTTTTATCCTTCTTAATCTGTTGTTGTTCGATTTGTTCAACCGCTCCACCAACAAAATTGAGGACACTATTTCTCAAGTTTGTATATAGAGAGCTAGATGTGATAAATTCCGGTGGCATGGTTCTTTTGTCTGCCCTAGTGTAGTCCCAGTATGGAATTGCAAATTGAGGATCTTTAGAGAGTTTACGAACAATTTTTTCAAAGTAAACTAAGTAAAGTCGATGCCAAGGTAAAAAGTTCTTGCCAGCAATTTGAGCTATGGGTAAGTTTAAATTTTGATCTTGTCTTCCATGAGTGCAATGTTGCCAAGCCTCTAACAGTTTTTGTACCTGTTGTTGCTGCTGTGGATCGTTGAATGCAGCTTCAGTATATTTGTTACAGAGTGAGTTACTCTGGGGAAAATTACTCAAACCTGGAGTCCAATGGATTGCACCTTGGTAATACCAACTTTTAGAATCTTGACAGGCCAAAGCTCGCATTTGTGCCAAGGCATTTGCCAATGAGTTTAAATCCTTTTTACCTTTTTCAGAGAAAACACTACTGCGAGTATATTTTATCTGCTTCATTTGCACACTTTGGATATTTGGCTGGAAAGATTGGGCATAGGCTTTACTTGGCCCTAGCAGGATGCTGACAGTAGTAAATATTGCTAAAATCAAAGCGATCGGTAATTTATTCATAATTTTATTGAGCGTTTGAGTAGCATAGAAATATACGGATATAATCTAAGATATTCCGCATTTTTAAATATTTTTTGGTTGATTCAGCAAGAAAAAACAAGTATTTTATTCCAGCTGCTACTTAGGCAGAATGCTAATATTTGTCTCACAACAAAAAACTACTAATTTATCAGAGTTTTTAAATGGGGAATATACATTGATATTAAGTATGACAGTATGTCATATTTCATTAAATCAGAAAAAAATAATTATGTATTTATTGTGTCCAGAGTTTATTCTATTTAACAAAATACTTAAGACTTCTAAATATAGCGGTTCAAAACTGCGTAGGTTTTGAGAAAAAGTGAAAGGAAAAATAAAAAAGCTTTAACCTAAACTCAATTCCAAGTTAAAATGCTTTATCTTAAGCAGTATTGATAGTACAATATGCTTGGCTTAAAGGTTATTGGTGTAGATAATTGGTCTTTCAAGACGCGATTTATTGCGTCTCTACATCTGGGTTTTCTTGCTCATTCTGAACTGTATTGATTGATGTGAGTAGAGATTGAATGGTTAATTTTCGGCTGTATCTTATTTTTGAGAAATAACTGCTCCAAGGTACAGAGAACTCTGAGTGGCAGCTTCCTTCACTCAGAACTTTGGTGGAGCTAGGGGAATATAGAGTTTGAGAGCTATTTTGCGTAAGCCTCCGAAAGACAAGGAAGGAAGAAGTAGCGTTGATTGCACAATTTGGAGTTCCCCAAGTGGCGAAACCCACGCTCCTAGAGCCATTCATCCCGATAACAGACCGCTGTTTGTGGTAGGGTTAATCAACAGTGAGCTTAGTAGTGAATGCATTGGTGCTATACCAATCGCCACAGAGCCAACTGTTCTGCCTAGTCAATGGCTAGTCGATTAAAGTTATAGCTGAAGCTGAAGGTGCATCCAAGTTAGTTACTGAGTCAGAGAGTTTATTATTTTACATATCTAAATTTTCTCAAACTTTTGTAGTGGGCTGGAAAGCCAGCTCAGTTAGCGACTTCCAGTTTAAAAAACATCCCATCCCTGCGGGACGCTTTGCGAACGTAGGGGTACAATGTTTACAACTTATACAAATGTAAAAATAATTTTGGATAATTTATTTTTTGTCAGTTCCTTAATGTAATTTCAATGTGGAACAGCTTATAAAAAATATGGCAACAGAAATACGTGTTTAGGAGTCTTGAAAAAGTAGGTTTCAAAATCTTTGTTACTGAACTATAAATTTTGATACACATTGCCCACAATTATCTAAGTTGGGGCCGATGATTATTGTGTCCATCTACTGCTAGATATGTCTAACCGTCCCTTGAACTTTGCAAGATCGATATTATTTTGGCGGCGCTTATTTGCTGTTGTTTTTACTAGTAGTTTTTTGCTCCCCAACTTGGGAAGCGAACCAGCAAGGGCGCAAGTAACTGAGTATTGTCAGTTATCATCAGCTGCGGCGCAAGAAAAAGAAAGCTTACGTTTGTCAGCGCTTAAAGGCAAACAAGATGCTCAAACGCGCTACCAAAGCATAATACAAGAACAGGCGCAGAAATTAAAGCAATGTCGCTCTCGAACTTGGCCGCAAACTCAAGCCCTTTGGTTACGCTTGTATCCGTGCGATATTCAGCCAGGAATAATCGATCAGGTTATGGATCGGATTGTTAATGGTGGCTATAACCAAGTTTATATAGAAGTATTTTACGATGGACAGGTACTATTACCAGCAAGAGCTAACCCGACAGTTTGGCCTGCTGTGATTCGCACTCCAGGGGCAGAAAATATTGATATACTCGCTACGGCAATTAAAAAAGGTCGGCAACGTGGTTTGAAGGTCTATGCCTGGATGTTTACCACAAATTTCGGCTATACTTACGCCCAGCGCCCAGATCGAGAAAGTGCGATCGCTCGTAATGGCAAAGGTCAAACAAGTTTATACGTGGTAGATAATGGCTCTCAACTATTTATCGACCCCTACAACCTGCAAGCAAAACGAGACTACTACAAATTGGTACAAGAAGTTTTGCGCCGTCGTCCAGATGGCTTGCTATTGGATTACGTGCGTTATCCTCGCCAAGCTGGAAGTGATTCTATCGCCACTAAAGTTTCAGATTTATGGCTATTTAGTCCCGCAACCCAAGAAGCTTTATTTAAACGGGCACAGAATTACAAAGGGCTGGACTTGATTCGCCGCTTTTTGAGTAAGGGATTCGTCACTCGTGGAGATGTAGCTGAAGTTGATAAGCTTTATCCCCAGGAAGGAGAACCCCTTTGGCAAGGACGCATCCCACTAGCGCAAAAGTCAATCCTGCCTGCAACCGATAGACAACCAGTTTTACAATGGGAGTTATGGCAGCTTGCCGTTGCCCACGCTATGCAAGGAATTCTAGATTTTGTCACCATCGCTAGTTACCCTGCAAAGCAGCAAGGTGTTTCTACAGGAGTGGTGTTTTTTCCTGATGGCAACCAAACTGTTGGACAAGGGTATGATTCCCGTTTACAACCTTGGGATCGTTTCCCCAATACATTAGAATGGCATCCTATGGCTTATGGGAATTGCGGTAATGCCAGTTGTATCGTGTCGCAAGTGCAAAGGGTTTTGAGTATGGCAAAACCAGGTACACAGATAATCCCAGCTTTAGCCGGTCAGTGGGGAAAATCTGTTAGTAATCGTCCATCCCTAGAGGTGCAAATGCAGGCACTCCGGCAATTTGCCCCCCAACTGAAGGGAGTTAGCCACTTTGCCTATTCTTGGCAATATCCTCAGAATGATAGCGATCGCAAATTCTGTCGAGTTAAGTAGACTTTTTGCAGAATTAGTAAAAAGGGATTGAATTTCCCTTTTAACTTTTAACTGATAGAATCACACACTTTACAAATTCATACTAAATATAGTTAACATCATAACTACAGCTTAAGTATAGTGTGTAGCGAGTCGTTGGAATGCCGAGGGTGCTGGACTATCTGCGAGGTACTGGCGTATTATCTCAGCACACGCACCTGGGCTTAACAAAGAGGTATCAACTTCAAGGTCATAGATGCCAGGGATGTGGACTTCACGTTGCCATAACTGAACCGGATGTGGTATTGGGGAGTCAGCTGTACTTCCCACATTCCACCCGGTGTTTTGTCGTCGTTCCATAACGATCTCGATGGGGCAGTGAACGCCTACGAACAAAACCGGCAATCCCTTCAAACGTCGGGCACTATCAGCCAGAATACCCCGCTTTATTGCGTAGGCGTCATGGTGTCCGACATCAACCACGACATTCAGACCCAAACGGCTGTGGGCAGCGATAGACTCATACATAGCACTGTAAAGAATGGGAACAAAGGGTTCGATGTCCTGGCGTTCTCCCCCTGGCCGCAAACCGATCCCAGGGAGGTATCGTGCGGGAGTCATTTGCATAAATCTATCAACACCCAAATTCATCCACAGACCATCAAATGTCTCCTGAATCACTGCGACAATGCTCGACTTCCCCGATCGCGGGACACCATTCAGGATGATAATCTGTCCTAACTCCTGTGTCTGCCCCATGATTCCTCCTAGCATCCTTAATACATATAGTTAGCAGTTCCACGTTAGGGCTAAAACGTTGAATAGGCAAGAATTCAGGAGTCAGAATTTAGAATTCAGAATCAAGACGCTGTGCGTAGCGTCTCTGAAAGAGAAGCCTCTCGAACGCGAGTGCATTTCCTTTTGGGAAAAGAGAAGGCTTTACGCTGCGCTATCCGCCAGTTCTACAGAATTCAGAATGAATTTAGGACTCTTGAATTCTGTTCGATTGTCCGAAAAATGACTTTATTACCAAAGTTTCGGCAGGTTCAGTTCACGATTAAGTCCCTACTTTTCAACTCAATTTAAAGCCAAGTCCTCTGGTGTATTACAGTTAAATAGCATTTCGGGTTCTGCTAAGGGCAAAACTTTTACCGGATATTGCCGAAGCCACTGCTGAAACGATCGCCCGCCTTGGTTGATAAACTCTAGGAGTTGTGGCAGACAGCGACGGCGATAGAAACCACACAGAGGCTCCCAACCTTTGGGATGATAAGCTAAAGCTGCGATCGCATTATCCCCTACGCGATCGAGTTGAGTTATCCAATCTTGCAACACCTCAACCCGCAACCTCGGTAAATCGCAAGCTAGCAGCAGCACCCATTCTGTCTCGACTTCGGCTAGCCCTTGAGCAAATCCAACTAGAGGCCCGTGGGCTAAAGATTCTCCAGACAAAGGCACTTCTCGGATAAACTGACAACCAGGCAAAAGCAAGTCTTGATAGCGTTCTGGCCAGGGAGTTACTACATAAACTGTATCAGCACAGCTTTGAGCAATCCCACAAACTCGCTGCAACAATGGTATCCCTTGAATGGGAATCAAGGCTTTATCTTGACCCATCCGAGAACTCTTACCCCCAGCTAACACAATCGCTGTTAATTCGCTTCTGGTCGTCATAGTTATACATCGAATTGGGGTCTGGGTACTAGTAACTGGGGATTAGGCACTAGAGATAGAGAGGAGAATAATACATATTCAATGCCCAATGCCCAATGCCCTATGCCCTATTTTGACTTTTCTCCACTTGCTGCAATAAATGCTCTACACTTTCTGCTGGTGCAAGACACTTCAAGCCTTGGCAAACTAACCCAACGCTTCCCTCTGGTAAATCAGATGTTATCGCAAACACAGCTGCGGGTAAATACTTGGGAATCAAAGCGTTGATTTGCTCAGTGGTGCTGCGAATCAAGGTAGAATTACGATACCAATCCAAAGCTGTAAACAAGCTGGGACAAGCTTGGGGAGCGCGATGCATTATACTCCTAAAAGCTTTCAAACCAAGTTCCGCTAAATCCAAATAATCTAGATTATCGGTGAGTAGGGCAAGACGGACAAGGTTAGCGATCGCAATTCCATTAGCTGATGGTGTAGCATTATCTGCATAACTCCGCTCTCTGACAATTAAATCTTGACTAGAATCGCTTGATGTGTTATAGTAACCATCTAATTCTACACTCCAGAGAAATTCGTTGAATTCATCTTGGATAGCGATCGCATTTTCTAACCATTGCTTATGCTCAGGGTTGCAAGCTTGTAAATCCAAGAGAGCTTTAACAAACAAAGCATAATCTTCAGACTGCGCTAAAACGGTTGCTTCTCCTTGATAGTTGAGTCTCTGGAAACGTTCATTGACAAACTGATTTTCCAAAATAAAATTCGCCGCTCGTGCTGCTAATTCCAGATATAACGGTTCTTGAAAAACCCCAGCAGCCTTAGCCAGCCCAGAAATCATCAAGCTATTCCAGGCGACAATCATCTTTGTATCTGTCACCGAGGGAATGCGACCTGGCCAGTTAGTAGTTTTTGCTTCCTGGTTGTTACGAGCTGGGGGAAAAGTTTCTAGTGACTCAGAATTAACGCCATAACGGACGGTAAACAGCTTACTCAGTGCCATTTCCAGCGTTACACTCAGTTGACCTGAATTCCTTCTTTGTAAAACATTACGTCCTTCAAAGTTGCCGTTAGGCGTCACCGTAAACTGCTGTTGTAATTGGGTTAATTCTTCAGGCGTTAACAGTTGTTGTAATTCGCTGTAACTCCAGACGTAAAAGGCTCCTTCTTCTGGTTCTACTGCCGTGGATTGGGTGAAGCTATCGGCATCTTGAGCAGCATAGAAGTAACCTTCAGGCGCAGTCATTTCCCGCTTCAGCCATTGTACAGTTCCAGCAACCGCCCTCTCAAAGGCTGGCTCTTGTACTCCTGCACTCCATAAAGAAGCCATATACTCGACAATTTGTCCATTGTCGTAAAGCATCTTTTCAAAGTGGGGTACTGTCCAAGTCGGGTCAACAGTATAGCGATGAAAACCACCGGCTACATGGTCATAAATGCCCCCTAGCGCTAAGTCTAGTCCTCGCTGGGTAGAAACTTGCTTGCCATCATAGCGAGATTCAAAATTAAATCGAGTTCCCCGCAGCGCTAATTCTGTGTAGGGAATCATCGGAAAGCTATTGCCAGATTGATTAGGAGTAATTACACCTGTGCTGGTTTCACAACCTTGGCGGAGTAATTCCCGGTCTTCAAGCTCATCTGTTGTACCGTCTTGCAATACCGCAGACGTGAGCAGAGACTCAATAATTAAGGCTTTGCGTTGCTGTAATTCTGCTTTTTCGGTGTCGTAATAACGGCGAAGGGCTTGCAACACCTGCAAAAATCCCGGACGACCATAGCGCGGGTCTACAGGAAAATAAGTACCAGCGTAAAAGGGCACTAAATCTTCTGGGGAAAGAAAAATATTTAAAGGCCAACCCCCTTGACCGCTCATCATCTGCAAAGCTTGCATATAGATGCTATCGAGGTCAGGTCTTTCTTCCCGGTCTACTTTGATGGGAAGATAATTGGTATTCATGTACTCAGCGATCGCAATATCAGAAAAAGCCTCGCCTTCCATGACAGTACACCAGTGGCAACTAGAATAGCCAATGGAAAGAAAAATCGGTTTATTTTGCGCCCTTGCAGTTGCAAGCGCTTCATCACACCAAGGCCACCAATCAATTGGGTTTTCGGCGTGTTTGCGGAGATAGAGGCTCTTAGCTTCAGCAAGGCGATTAGTCATGATTAAATGCAATTAGTTGCCTTCTTTGCTCAGTCTATCCTGTTCTTAGGAGTGTGAGCCTAGACAGCTATATACATTAAGTAAGAAATTCAACGAGCGAATTATCCCTTTATTTTTAATCTCGCCTAAGTAAGTTGGTGTAAAAAAATGCAGTTTTGTAGTCAGCACTAACTACAAGGCAATTAATTATCCTTATATAAGGGACTTTCAGCAAACGTAGGGGTGCAAGGCTTTGTGCCCCTACAAATCTACAAATAATTTTGGATAATTTATTTTTTCTCAGTCCCTAATAATTGGGTTTATCTACGCCTACTTACTTACACCACTACAACTTATGAAACATTTTTATTGAAAAGATCGCAATAGCAAGCTAACAATATTTGGTGGTGTTTCTCGCACAGGTGATGCTGTCTTTGTTTGTATTAAAGTATTTGGGCTAAGTCCTGCTATCAGATGGAGCAAGAAGGTGATGATGGCGGCTTGCATAAGTTTTTCCAGCATGGCACGTCTCTTGTGAATGGATACCATTTCAACTGTGACTGGTTATTCTAAATACACCTCGTACTCCCGATTTACCGAATCTAACAAAAATAACTTGATAAATGCCGAAGGAAATCCTAAAAAAATGTTTAAAATGTTACTGGTAGTTAACATAATTTCCTAAGCAAATCGGATTTCGGTTATCGGTTTAATCAATACATCGCCAAGGTTGTACAGCAAAGTCCGAGATATAAGATTGGCGACAATTGAAGTTTTTTGATTTATTCTTTCCTAAACCGGGATATTTTCTTAGATAGCTTTTGTCGCTAAAAAGTGCCCTTGGAGGTTGAATCTATTGCAAAAGCAGATTTTGCTCCTTTGGTGAATCAGACAGAATAGCCAAGATTTACTTATATCTACTTGGCAATAGTAGAGATCAGCCCCAGTTTCGTGCTGTCACCGATAAAATGTATTTAAAGTAGCCACAAACACGCTTCCATGATTCCTATCGTTATTGAACAATCGGGTCGAGGTGAACGCGCCTTTGACATCTACTCACGGCTGTTACGTGAGCGCATCATCTTTTTGGGACAACAAGTTGATAACAATATTGCCAACTTGATTGTTGCCCAACTGCTGTATTTGGATGCTGAAGACCCGGAGAAAGACATTTATATGTACATCAATTCTCCCGGTGGTTCGGTGACGGCTGGTATGGGCATTTTTGACACTATGAAGCATATTCGCCCTGATGTCTGTACAATTTGTACCGGATTAGCAGCGAGTATGGGTGCTTTTCTCCTCAGCGCGGGTACTAAAGGTAAGCGGATGAGTCTACCCCATTCTCGGATTATGATTCATCAACCTTTAGGCGGCGCTCAAGGACAGGCGACTGATATTGAAATTCAGGCGCGGGAAATTCTGTACCATAAGCGGCGGCTAAACGACTATTTAGCTGAACATACAGGTCAACCAATTGAGCGGATTGCTGAAGATACTGAACGTGACTTTTTCATGTCGCCAGAGGAAGCCAGAGACTACGGTTTGATTGACCAAGTGATTGACCGTCACGCCGCTGGTAGCCGCCCAGCAGTTGCTGTTCTTAATTAATAGTCACGATTGGTAAATGATGATTTACCACTTTTAATTTCCTTAAACCCTAAAAATAACCCCTTTTCATAACTGAAGAGGGGTTATTTGAGTTACAGCAGTTTTTATGTATTTAGACCACAATTATGAGACCTAACCCCCAGCCCCTTCCCTACTAGCGTTGGGGAGAAAATCAAAGCTTCTCTCCTCGTAGGAGAGAGGAATGGAAGTGAGGTCTATTTGTGGTTCATTTACCTGAAAATAGCTGTAAAAACTCGATTTTAAAGGGTCAAGATCCTATTTGTCGAGATGAAGGTAGTCTCGATCCGGTAGCAGATATTGAATAAATTCCAACTTTTGATTGTCTGAAGATACACATTTCGATCCTGACATAGGATCGTCAAAAGTTGAACCATAATTTGTCGCTTTACACTAGCCTCAAAACTAGTTTGCTGGAGTACAGCGATGTTATCAAAACAAACTTTTTGTGACTAAATAATACCAAGCAATTTGAATTTTATTTTCAACTTCATACTATTAAGGTCTTTTTCAGACTGTATTCTTTTTATTAAAAGCTTAATTTAGATTTAGATTACAAAGACACTAAGTCATTTTGTACAGTGTGTAATACCAAAAATCAATACATTTATCTTTAGGAAGAAACATCATGAATTGCTTCAAATCAAGTCTTAAGCTAACGTTGCTAACTTTATTAACTTGTGGATTGGTTTCCCCAGCTTTTGCGACACCCGATAACGACAATAGTATTTTTGCAGCCGATTTTGAAGGGAATTTGAATAGTGGTCAAGGATTTCTTCAGATTAAAGGCGATGTCACCACCACCGATGACTTAGAAGACTTTAGAAAAGTGCTACTCACGGGGCGCTCTAATTTACGTTTAAGACTGGAAGGCGTTGCCCCGAACGGAGGACGGACAGATTTGTTATTAGTTAGGGATTCAAACAACAATGGTCAAATCGATCGCAATCAAGGCGAAGTGATTGGCCAAAGTCGCGACTCATTTTCCCACCAAATTACACGCCAGAATCTAGCCGCAGGAAATTACTTCGTCATTATCCGAAGCAGACAGTTTAGCTCAAACAAAGTTCAGTATCAAGTCAGTGTAGATGCACGGGTGTAGTCAGTTCTGTAAACTCGCCGATCAAAAGCGCGATCGCGCTTTTGATTCTCAACTCAAGAGGGTATTTTTCCTTCGTTAACCCTAACCCACTAATTGTCTACTTTGTCAATGCATAAGTTCTAGACGAATCAATTCTGGATAGCCCAGGTGCGGTACAATTTCAATTCGCACACGAGGCATAGTTAATCACAGTTTTATTTCCGCCTAAATAATACTATCTTTGGCAAATTCGTATTAGTTATTACTAGGAGTTATGCAAAAATTGCTAAAAAGCTTAATTTATCGAACCACCTTCTCTGTGAGAGGCTGACGCCAAGGCGCAGCGTATCGAAAAGAAGAGCGCCGAGAATTCGTAGAGTGTGCGTAACTCCTAATTACAAATGAAGAATCACAAATGACTAATCAAAATCCCGCTATTGGGTCTGGCTGAGATTGTAAGTATTTGAGAAATCCATGTAATTCTTCTTCAGTCAGCAAAGTCCGCCCGCGCTTACCGTAGACTTTAATCAGATGTTCTCGTCCCTGTTCTGGTGTCCAGCCTAAGCGCTGGATTTCGACATCTGTTTTAGCAATTACATCCGACAAATCTGCTGGTGTTGGTTGAGATGCAAGGGATGCAAGGTATTGCCGGAAGTCTAGTAATTCTGCTTCTGTCAGCAAAGTACGCGATCGCTTACCATAAGTTTTAATCAGATGCTCCCGTCCCCGTTCTGTTGTCCAGCCTAAACGCTGCATTTGGACATCGGTGTTAGCCAATATCTGAGATAAATTCTCAGAAGATATTCTAGTAATTACATTGTCTGATTCTTCTGAGTATGTAGAGAAATTTTGGAACTCTTCATATTCTGCATCAAGATTGCTGGGGTATTCTACTATAGGTTGAGCTTCAAAATATTTGAGTAATTCTAATAGTTCTTCTTGAGTAGGCGAATTCTGACTTTGCTTGCTAGAAGTTGTTGTAACATACTTCTGTTCCTCCTCTTTCATCCAACATAACCGTTCGATTTCAGAATTAATTTGTCCCTGCTGTTCCATCCAACATAACTGTTCGATGTCAACATTAATTTTGGCACTCACAACTCGATTTAATGGTTGAGATTCAAGGTATTGAAGGAAGTCTAGTAATTCTACTTGTGTTAGTAAAGTTCGCGATCGCTTCCCATAATTTTTTATGAGATGTTCCCGTCCCTGGTCTATTGTCCACCCTAGTCGCTGCATTTCAACGTCTGTTTGAGCAATTACTTCAGAAAAATTCACAGGTCATAGCTTCCTTACTGTTTCAAGAGCCTATGTTATTAGTCATTAGCCCTTACAAATGACTAATGACCAATGACAAATGACAAATGACAAATGACTAATCAAAATCCCGCTATTGGGTCTGGCTGAGATTGTAAGTATTTGAGGAATCCGTGTAATTCTTCTTCAGTCAGCAAAGTCCGCCCGCGCTTACCGTAGGTTTCAATCAGATGCTCCCGTCCCTGTTCTGGTGTCCAGCCTAAACGCTGAAGTTCGACATCTGTTTTAGCAATTACATCTGATAAATCCACTGGTTCAGCTTTTTTCTTTCTCTTTCCTGTCACTGACGGGGTAGCGACATTTTCTTGAGGGCTGTAACTCCGGGGTGTAAATGGTGTGACATTGTTGGCAGAAATTGCCGGAAAGGTTTGATTTTCTGGCTGGTTATCAAAATTTATTTCCAAGTTCTCAACTGACGGATCGAATTCTAGCTCCTGCTTGGCAGTCATCGGAAAGTTTTGACCTAAATCCTGACTATAGGTATCGTTTAGAGGCGCAGCATTGCTGTACCCGTATTGTTCCTTACTATTTGTTACTACTTCTGGTTTGATGTTCCGTTCTTTGGAAGGCGGTATAGAGATTTCTTTGTCGCTGACTGCTGGCCACTGACTACTAACAAAATCCTTATCTTTGGCCGAGGAATAAGCAGCAGGCTCACTCAATCCACCTTTAGTATTCAAGTCAGGATTTAGCTGTGCTGGGGAAACTGGACTTGAGGTCAACGCCACTGATTCTAGTGGCGCGTTTGTAATACCCAAAACTATCAGTGCCCTGGTTCTAGCTTGGTCTTCTGCTGCTTCGACTGTTTCTGCTGCTGCCATACCCGTAGCACGGGTTACGCCTTCAATTTGCACGCTTGCCCGAACAATATATTTTCCTTGAAAAATTTGCACTAATTCAGAAATCAAACTGCCTTTGGGATACAAGCTCTGGAATTGAGCCAACATAATACTGCTACCAATCTAAATATTTTTAATAACGGCGTTGATACTGCTTGTATGTTTAAGCTCTATCAGCTGCCCTTACTTTAATTTACATCCACTCGATACCCAGGATGCCTGCCAATATTGCATTTATTCATTTTTAATTGCCTACTATGTATTATCAGCTTCTTGGCAGGCGATGAGTAGGTATAATTCTCTCCTCTAAGCCGTCAAGGTGATATTCTTACTTTGCCTGGTGTCCCAATTGTAGCAGTAGCTCTTTTTTGACGAAATTTTTGGTCAGTGCTAACTTATCTGGGTAGTCTTGCTTGCAATGCTATACTGATTACCCAAGTCTATATCTAGAACTATTTTCTGGAAGTGCGCTCTAAATCTACAATAATGGAGATAAGGTTCGCCCTCGCTGCTTATTAAGCTGCTTACCTAATTGTTACCGATTCTACATGTGGGAAAATTGGGTTCACCAGCAGTTCCTCCTAGTTAAAAATCAGAGTTTAATGGCGTAAAATTACCTTCTCTCTAGACAATCAAACACCTGTAGTTTCCACGCCACTTGACGGCAGTGCGGTCTTGGGGAGACCCCAGACGCTCGCAGACTCGCTAAGGCTTTTAGCGTCTCCCCTTGGAAAAGACCGCAGTGGCTCCCTTGCATAGCGCTTTTGGGCAGTATGGATTCTCTAAACCCAGCTTCTTAAAAACCCGTCGCGTAATTAACTAGCGGGGCTAAATTTTAATCAGGTGTGCAATCTTAAGTTTGGTTAGGTGAAGGGACTTGAACGCAGGCGAATTCTGAGAGCATCGTGCAGTGAGAAGTTTGTAAACGCCCAGAGTTGTCCGTGGGTCGGCTTCTTTGCAAAGGAACTGCGGGAGTAGTTTCCCCCTCTTACTGGGTCGGGCTTCCTTTCCTTAGAACTTAGGAAGCTTGCTTCAGAGCAATTAGTTTCCAGCTTGTTTCTGTAAGCCGTGAGGGTATACAGAAATGAACCAGATTAAACAACAAATGATGTTTTGACCAAAGGTCGGTTCACTGCATGGAATTTTCAATCGCTACACTCCTTGCCAATTTCACCGATGATAAATTGGTAGCTCGGAAGGTTTTAGAAAAGAAACTTGGCTGTGAAGATGAAAAAAGTTTACAAAAACTTCACATTGCCTTAGATGTTCTGGAAAAAATCGGTATTTTAGTGAAGGAACGGGGCAAGTACCGCCGTGTCTCAGAAGAGGGAATAATCGAGGCAAAACTCCGTTGTTCTAGTAAAGGTTTTTGCTTTGCTATTCAAGATGTGGAAGGAGCCGAGGATATTTACATCCGCGAAAGTCATCTGAGCAATGCTTGGAATGGCGATCGCGTTTTGGTAAGAGTTCTCAAAGAAGGCAGTCGCCGTCGCTCTCCCGAAGGTGAGGTGAAGCTGATTCTCGAACGCTCTAACCACACTTTACTGGCACGAATCAAGCAGGTAGAAACTGGTTTTCGGGCTGTGCCTTTAGACGATCGCTTACTGTTTGAACTCAAGATTCAACCTAACGGGGCGAAGTTAGAAGAAGCGATCGATCATCTGGTTCATGTGGAAGTTTTGCGTTACCCGTTGGCACAATATCCTCCCCTTGGTCGAGTGGTGCAAATCCTCGGTAGCGATGCCGAAGCCGCTGCTGATATAGATTTAGTTACGTGCAAACACGACCTTTCCCGGACTTTTCCAGATAATGTTCTAGAAGCAGCTGCGAGGTTGCCCAAAAAGCTCCTGAAAGCAGACCTGAAAAATCGGCTAGATTTACGTAATTTGTTTACTCTCACGATTGAAGGAGTAAATAGCGATACCAAAGTTATAGAAAACGCTTTTAGTTTAGAAAAAAACTTAGCTGGAAATTGGCTTTTGGGCGTTCATATCACCGATGTTTCTCACTATGTCCAACCTGATGAAGCCTTAGATAGAGAAGCACTCAAACGCGGCAAATCAGTATATCTAGGAGAATTGGTGTTACCAATATTGCCCCCAGCAGTAGCAGAACGCTGTTCTTTAGTACCTGGGAGCGATCGCTTAACCATCTCTTTTTTAATTACCATCGATCCCCAATCGGGAGAAGTGCTGGAATGGGAAATTCAACCCAGTGTAATTAATGTCGAAACTGCACTGACTACAGAACAAGCTCAAGCAATTCTCACAGGTGAAGTTGAAGATAAATCATCACAGGTTTTCCAAATCCTGCAAGACCTCCAAGCCTTGCAAACTGCCGTGAAACAGGTACGCTTGACTCGTGGTAGCCTCCAGTTGAATCTGCCGCCTAGCCAAAACGCCTATTATGATGAGGGGATTCTCGGCGCTGTGGTGGTGAATGATTTACCAGTGCGATCGCTACTCACGGAGTTGGTGCTGTTAGTTAATCAACTGTTTGCAACTCACTTAAATGCCCTTGGTGTTCCGGCTATCTGGCGAGTCCAAGGTACTCCTGATGTTGAAGATGTCCAGGAAATGTTGAAATTGGCAGTCAATTTAGGCGTTGACCTCACATTAGATCCAGAAGTCGATATCCAACCCTTAGATTACCAACATTTGACCACAGCTTTTGCTGAATCTCCCTCTGAGCAAGTTCTTACTTACTTGTTACAAGATACACTGAAGCCGTCTGCATACAGTACCACCAAAGGATCTCACTTTGGTCTGGCATTACCGCAATATGTCCACTTTAGCGCTCCCTTGCGGCGGTTCCCAGATTTACTGATGCAGAGAGTGTATTATACGCTACTGGAAAACGGACGCGATCGCCGCAATACCCGTGTCAGAGAGCGGGTTAATCTCCGCCACTCCTCCAGCCACGAGGAAATTAACTGGAACGTTTTACCCCCAGAATTGCAACAAGAACTGCAAAGCGATTTGACTAGGGTAATTGTCCAAATCAACGACCGCGAAAAAGAAGTCCAAGAAGCCGAAGCCGATTTAGCCGGACTGCAAAAAGCCCAACTGATGAAGCAACGCATCGGTCAGGTATTTCAAGGCGTGATTACCGGGGTTCAATCCTACGGTTTCTTTGTGGAAATTGAAGTACCCGCAGCTGAGGTGGAGTCCAGCACTAATCATGGTGTGCCTTTGCGGGTAGAGGGATTGGTACACGTCAGTTCTCTCAAAGATGATTGGTATGAATATCGCGCCAGACAACAGGCACTATTTGGGCGCAAAAATCGCGCTTCTTATCGACTAGGCGATCGCGTCGCCGTGCAAGTTAAGAGTGTCGATTACTACCGTCAGCAAATTGATTTGGTGACAGTAGGCAGCGATGGTGTCGCCAAAGGTTTAACTGGCAATGATTCTCGTGATGACCTTTCAGACCTCTACTTACCAAATGATATGGAGCCTGATGACCTAGATCCTTACTCTGAGGACGAGTAAAATAAACTACAACTTACGTGTCAAATAACACCAAACCTTTAATTTTAGGCGTATCGGGCGCATCTGGTCTGATTTACGCTGTTCGCGCAATCAAATTTTTGCTAGAAGCGGAGTATAGCATTGAATTGGTTGCCTCTAAATCAACTTACATGGTTTGGCAGTCAGAACAGGAAATTCGGATGCCACCAGAACCAACCGGGCAAGAACAATTCTGGCGAGAGCAAGCTGGTGTTGCACTTGCCGGTAAACTCCGGTGTCATCCTTGGAGCGATGTCGGAGCCGGAATTGCCAGCGGTTCCTTTGCCACTCTGGGGATGATGATTATTCCATGCAGCATGAGTACAGTAGCAAAGCTAGCGGTTGGCTTGAGTTCCGATTTACTAGAACGGGCAGCGGATGTCCAACTCAAAGAAGGGCGAAAGCTGGTTATTGTCCCGCGTGAAACGCCTTTTAGCCTCATCCACCTGCGTAACTTAACTTCTTTAGCAGAAGTTGGAGTTAGAGTTGTCCCCGCTATTCCCGCCTGGTATCACAATCCCCAAACCATCGAGGATTTAGTTGATTTTGTAGTTGCCCGTGCTTTAGATCAACTAGATATTGACTGTATTCCAATTCAGCGGTGGCAAGGTCGTCGCTAACGCCCTAAGTGGATTTATTGTAAATTTCACAATAGTCCTAAAAAGGTAATGATAGAGATGGCTGGTGCGATTCGTTGATTAGTGAATCACGGTACTCAGTCCGTAAATAACTAATCCAGCCCGACAGCAGATTACTGTCCTCAAAAGGCTGAACTCTCGGATTGATGCAGGTGCAAGTCCTGTCATTCAGACTCAGAATTGACTCCTTACCTGCCCACACCGAACAAGCTCGGTTCTTGTAGAGTGAAGCTGGGAACAGGGCGCAATCAGACGACCGTTGCGGGTTGACACTGGCGCTAATAGGGAGTTCCTATGATGAAACCGAGCCTAAAAAAGCGACTTATTTGTCGGCAGGGCGCAACGCAAAATCCCTGACCTCACTGGAGTACATCCCCGCCGTACTAACGTCGAGTAACGGCAAGAGTCTAGGGAATCCAGTAGTCGAATTGGCTACATCTAACGGAACAATCAATCTCTCCGAGGGAACGAATAAAAACGAGTTGTGGGTCTAGGGGCTTTTCGTTCCCCAAGTAGCCCAGACGAGCGGAGGAATCCCCACAATTCGGGTAGGACAGACCGTAATTGGTCTGAGGTGTTCAGAAAATACAAACTCTAGAAGAG
Organism: Nostoc sp. DedQUE05; assembly: GCF_034530955.1. Taxonomy (NCBI): domain Bacteria; kingdom Bacillati; phylum Cyanobacteriota; class Cyanophyceae; order Nostocales; family Nostocaceae; genus Nostoc; species Nostoc sp. DedQUE05. Next base: position 89,544 of record NZ_JAVRCB010000007.1, read on the forward strand.
AAAATGATTAGACACAGTTACAAAACTAGTGAATCTTGGAAAGCCTTACTGTGGAAGAAGTTCCGCCGAAATCTTTTCCGCCTTCAAAAGCGCGTATTCAAAGCTGTTCAAGTTGGTGACAAGCGGAAAGCTAGGTCACTCCAAAAGCTTATTCTAAAATCCACCTCGGCTCGATTTCTTGCAATAAGACAAGTATCTCAGCTAAACGCTGGCAAAAAGACGGCGGGTATTGATGGTAAGAAATTCCTCTCATCTGAAGAACGCTTCAACCTTGAAGAACTACTGAAAATGAATAGTGGAAATTGGAAGCATCAAGGATTACGGGAAATCCCTATACCTAAAAAGGATGGGACAACTAGAATGCTTAAGATACCAACCATTGCAGATAGAGCTTGGCAATGCCTTGCAAAATATGCACTCGAACCAGCACACGAAGCCACTTTCCACGCCAGAAGTTACGGGTTTAGAACGGGGCGCTCTGCCCACGATGCACAGAAATACATCTTTGAAAACCTTAGATCATTTTGCAATGGAATAGAAAAACGAGTAATTGAACTCGATATTGAAAAGTGCTTCGACAGGATTAACCACTCAGCAATAATGGATGAACTCATTGCCCCCAAAGGCTTAAAACTCGGAATATTCCGATGCCTCAAGAGTGGAGTTAACCCAGAATTCCCTGAACAAGGAACCCCACAAGGGGGAGTGGTCAGCCCATTACTAGCAAATATTGCACTCAACGGGATTGAGAGTATACACAGATATCACTCTCAATATAGAGAGGGTAGAAGGATTACACCTAAAACATCGGCAGATAAAATTGCCGAGCCATCAATCCGATACGCGGACGACATGGTTATTATACTCCGACCTGAAGATGATGCAACAGAGATACTTGAAAGAATCAGCGAGTTTCTCCGCAAACGCGGAATGCAAGTAAGCCAAAAGAAAACCAAAGTTACCGCCGCGACAGATGGGTTTGATTTCCTCGGCTGGCACTTTAAAGTCCAGAAAAACGGAAAGTTCAGAAGCACTCCCTCAGTGGACAACTTCAAAGCATTCCGTAAGAAAGTAAAACACATCGTCAACAACTCGAATTATGGTGCTACCTCAAAGGCTGAGAAATTAGCTCCGGTAGTAAGAGGTTGGAGAAATTACCATAAGTTCTGCAAGATGGACGGGTCTAGAGACTCGTTATACCACATCCAAAAAAGAGCTTACACGGTATTCAATAAGGAAACCAAGCAGAACCGCTATTCTAGCAAAGAATTACTAGACAAAGCATTCCCAAAGGTTTCTTACTCCGAAAACAAACACGTTTCTGTCAAAGGAACTAAATCACCTTACGACGGAGATACAGCCTATTGGAGCGAACGTAATAGTAAGCTCTACAACGGCGAAACCTCTAAAGCTCTTAAGAAGCAAAACCATAAATGTGCTTCCTGCGGTTTAAAATTCATCGATGAAGAACGGGTTCACCTGCATCACATCGACGGAAATCACGCCAACTGGAAGAAAAATAATCTGGAAGCAATTCATGAGAGTTGCCACGATTACAAACACATGAGCAAAAGCGCAAGCTAAGAACATCGGGAGCCGTGTACACGGAAACGGGTACGCACGGATCTAACTGAGAGGTGCAGGGAATAATATCCCTCATCGACTCAACCATAGTATCAGTAGTCAGCGAATAGTAATTAACGTAAGTTCGATGAACCTCTCCCGGACAACCTCCCTCTCCCACGGGGAAAAAGAGGAGCAACGATAACATTAGGGTTTTGGCTCCCCTCTGGGTGTCCAAGAGGGGTTGGGGGACAACGTTAATTAGTGAAGAATAACCAGACTGTTCGCTGACTATTGACAACTGACCGCTGATAATTGACAACTGACAAAATTGCTATGGCTGTAATTCGCTTAATTCTATTGGTGGCAGTACTGGGAGGACTAACGCTGTTATTAGTCCAAAATTTCTCACCTGCCCTATCGCTAGTATTTTTGGGCGTGCGAACTCAACCATTACCACTAGCGATATGGATTTTGTTCAGTACTGCCACTGGTGCTTTCACATCGATATTGATTGCTACCTTATTTAATTTATCCAATTATTTTGTAGCAGGACAACGCCAAACTCCTAACAGAAGAACCACCCCTTCAAGTCGTGCGAAGGCAACCCAAAGAGAAGAACCGACATCTCGCCCTGCCAGTCCTCCACCACCAGCTAGTAAAAGAGAAGAGTCTAGCAGTGAGGGATTTGATGATTGGGAGACAAATAGCAGTAGAGATGATGATTGGAACTTTGATGAAAAGTCAGAAGAAGTGCCTATTCCTAATTCTCAAGCTCAACAACCTAAAGACTCAACAACTTACGAACGTCAATCAGAAGCCAAAAGCACTTCTCGGTCTGGTTCAGTTTACTCCTACAGCTACCGCGAGCCAAAAAATACGGCTGCGGGAAAAACTGAATCAATTTACGATGCTGATTACCGAGTAATTATCCCCCCTTACCAGCCGCCAACTACCAATCAAGCCGATGATGATGATTGGGAATTTTTTGAGGATGATGATGATTTTGAAGATGATGGTAAACGCCCCCGTCGGTGAGATGTAGCAGGCTACATCTCTATTTAATGCCACACCGTTCTCTAGATTCCTGCTTGACCCTACCAGTCATGGCAGCTTCTTGCAAAATCATGAAAGCATTAAAATCTTCCAAGTCATATCGGGTAGTCAACAGTTGTCGTAGTTGATCTTCAGCTTCAACTGTCAAATAACCAGTTGCTAAAGCTCTTTCTACAACGTCACGAATTCGAGTCATGGTTGACACCTCATTCATACAATATTTATTCATTCAGGCTTATCGGGGTGGAATATGCAGTAGTCTTTGTGTCGAAATTTCAATTTTTTTGCAAGTTTTTTTTGGGCGATCGCGGTAAATCAGTCATTATTTACACCTTTATTAGAAACATTTAATTGAGCGGGTCTTGTTATAACTGAACTTTTAGAATAACGACCCTGTGCTGTTAGAAACACAGTATTATGTATACTTAAAATTAACCATCAGAGTAAAAACCCTGATTATTCAGATAGACAGATATTGTTTAAATAAAGTTTCAAACAAGCTAGGTTAATTTTTTGGTTAAGCATAGGCATTACTATACAGCAATTACCTAGTTACTTCAGGTAAATTACTACATTCCTAAGAAATTGATTAGTTATTACTGATGGTAATTTCACAGAAGAATCGTTAATTTATTGCCTAAGTTACTTTAAATAGATTAATAACGGTAATTATGTCATTTCGTTCCTCTTAAAATAGAAGATGAATTTGCAGATTTTAAAAATAATTGGAAGTTAGAAAAGTTATAAGTAAATTTGAGAGAAACAAAGTGAAAAACTTTGATATCTGTTGAAAATAAATTTATTGAGGTTTATTTTGTTTTTGTATGCCTGCGGAAATTACTAATATCGGCATCAAGTTGTAGTAGTAAACTATTAGAGTTTGCGCGATTATGTATCAAACTCCGTATTTTTAAGTCCTAGATTGAATCGTTGAGTTTATAATTTAAAGCTGTGACTCAGCACTCAAAACTTATAATTGGAGCGAAGCAACTGGTGAGCAGCTTATTACAAGGAGTCAACCTGTACTTAATTGGTATTATGGGCGTTGGTAAGACGACAGTAGGGCGCTTACTAGCAAAAGAACTGGGTTATAGGTTTGTAGATACCGATGGTGTCATTGTCCAAGCAACAGGTAAATCTATCAATCAATTATTTGCAGAAGTTGGTGAAGCCAGGTTTCGCCAGTTAGAAAGTGACGTACTTTCACAAATTTGTGCTTTTACAAAGTTGACTATCGCAACCGGTGGGGGCATTGTATTGCGGCGAGAAAATTGGGGTTACTTGCACCACGGTTTGATAGTGTGGCTAGATACGCCAGTGGAGATAATTTACAGTCGTTTAGCTGAGGATACCACAAGACCACTGCTGCAAGATATCGATCCTAAAGCTAAGTTGCGATCGCTCCTCGAACAACGAACACCACTTTATTCTCAAGCTGATTTGCACATCACCGAGCGAGAGGGAGATACACCTGAAGACGTTGCCAAGCGAATACTTGAGGCAATTCCTAGCGTTCTCAAAACACAAGTTTCTCATTAAGAAGACTCAAATTACCAAATTTTGCCCATCCGTAGGATAAATCCTGGTAATTCTGGATTACCATTAACTGCTTCGGGATTATCCAAAATTTCAACTTCTCGATTCGGACGATAAATGTAGACTTTTCGATTTTGCCGATCGATTAACCAGCCTAGTGATGCACCGTTATCGATGTACTCCTGCATTTTCTCTTGTAATTTGATCGGGCGATGTCTACGACGGGCTACGCCTACGCTAGATGAGCGTAACTCAATCACAAAGCTGGGACAAATTGGTGCAAATGAGGCTTTTTGTGCATCTGTTAAGGCGTTCCAGCGCTCCAGTTCAATCCAAGAAGCATCAGGGGAACGCATCGCTCCATTGGGTAGTGTAAAACCTGTACTGGAGTCAAAGCCTATGCCAGTGCCATCTTGTTCAGTCCAATACCCAAGCTGTGCAGCAATGTTAAAGTTACGGTTGCCCGTATCTGAAAAAGCTGGGGGCATGATGATGACTTCCCCATTGGCAGTACGCTCAATTCGCAAATCTCCATTGGCTTGGCAGAATTCATAGAACTGCTCATTTGTCATCTGCACAAGGGAGGGGAAATTTACCGTTAGGGGTGTGCTTTCAGTTTGAATTAGCAGCGTAGTCATTTTCATTCCCTAGCTTCAGCCGAATGGTTTCAATTCTAGAGGTTTGAAGCAAGAGCATTGGTTGTGATAGCAACAAGTCGAACAATTTCCAAATGTGGAATTAGCTTTTGCTTGGACAAGAGACAGAAATGCTCCCCTTGTTTTAGGACAGATGAATTTTTTCTTAGAATTAAATGTATGTTTTTATTGTGCTGATTTAGCATCTGAGATTAGCCCTAAATAAAATTATTTGTTTGTTTCCAATAATTCGGTTTGCGCTTACGATGCGCGATGTCTGATAGCAAGCCGCAAAGCGTCTACGCAACCCCAAAAACCTGCGCTTAAGTTGTGGGTGACGCTGCCTACTATCCTGGCATTTTAGTGTTAAATCTCCATAAAGGGATCGATAGAACCCAAAAAGCTTATTTTGCTCTTGGCAGCTATGAGATATTGTTACAAGGTACAAAGTCTTCTACACTGACTGCATAGGTTTTAACTCTCTCTGTTAGGCTCCTCATGACGGTCAACGATTCTGAATACATCAGGCAAGCTGAAGCCACTCGTGTACGTGTACTCAGCGAAGCACTACCTTATATTCAACAATTTGCCGGTCGCACTGTTGTTGTCAAATATGGTGGCGCAGCGATGAAAGATAGCACACTCAAAGACAAAGTTATCCGCGACATTGTATTCTTGTCCTGCGTGGGCTTGCGTCCGATTGTAGTCCACGGCGGTGGCCCAGAAATTAACAGTTGGTTAGATAAGCTGGGCATCGAACCACAATTTAAGAATGGTCTGCGAGTCACTGATGCCGCCACAATGGATGTGGTGGAAATGGTTTTAGTTGGTCGAGTTAATAAAGAAATTGTCTCCCTGATTAACCAAGCTGGTGGATTGGCTGTAGGACTTTGCGGTAAAGACGGTAATCTATTTACAGCCCGTTCTCAAGGTGAAGAAGGCATCGGCTTTGTGGGGGAAGTCAGCAATGTAAATATCAAGATTTTGGAAACCCTCGCTAGCAATGGCTATATTCCAGTAGTGTCTAGCGTCGCCGCAGATGAAACGGGACAAGCTTATAACATTAACGCCGATACCGTAGCCGGGGAAATCGCTGCTGCATTAGGTGCAGAAAAGTTAATTTTACTGACCGACACCAGTGGAATTTTAAAAGATTACAAAGACCAATCTACTTTGATTCCGAAAGTAGATATTCGTGAAGCCCGCGAGTTGATTGCTGATGGTATAGTTAGCGGTGGGATGATTCCCAAAGTGAATTGCTGTGTGCGATCGCTTGCTCAAGGAGTCCGTGCCGCACACATCATCGATGGTCGCATTCCCCACGCCCTGTTACTAGAAATCTTTACTGACGTTGGGATTGGGACAATGATTCTCGGTTCGCAGTTTACCTATTAGAGTGCTGAGTGAGAAGTGAGGAGTGAGGAGTAAAGAGTTCTTATTATCCCCTCATCTCCCTACTCTACCGGGGATAGGTAATAATAACCCGCGATCGCCCACCGCTAAATGGTGTACGAGGCCATGAATTATTGATAATTACTGGATTAACTAGAGTTGAGTCTCGAATTGTTGGATTGATCGGCGTGAAATTTCTAATATTTTGCCTGAACTGGGGATAGGAATAATCGCGGTAATGATTACGTTGTGGCATTAGTCCTGTTGTTGGGTCTACAGGCATAGGCATGGGAATCGGACTACCATAAATAAAGGAACCCACAGAAGGCGACGATTGCCTGACTCCATAACCACCATCATTTACGAACACGCGCTGGGTAGAATGCGATCGCCTGACTCCATAACCACCATCAATCCCGAACGCGCGCTGGGCGGATGCTGGAGCAATGCTTACACCCATCACTGCTAAAGTCATACCTGCTAAGAGCCAATTCAGTTGCGAATGCTTGATTTTCAACATAATTTTGCTCACCTGCATTTGATACCAGAATTTTTAATCAGAAAATAGTTGCAGCTACTTACTTAAAATTTTAGAAGTTTATCTGCTTCAGATTGCCAGCTTTTGAAAAGATTCCAAAAAGATTGCTGGCATTGGCAAAATGAAAATAGTGCTAATTTTTGTATAAGACGTGAGTACAGAAAGTCTAGAAATTGCTAAAACCCGCTACCAGGCTGGGAAAGTTGCCTTTGAGAATGGGCAATACCGTGAAGCCGTAGAAAATTTAGAAAAGGCCAGCGCTTTATTAGCTCGTAATTCTCGTCTTGGGGGCGAAGTAGAAATTCATCTAGTGACAGCTTATGAAGCGGCTGGACGCACGGATGATGCGATCGCTCTTTGCGAAAGACTCAAACGCCATGCTCATTTTGAAATTGGCAAACAAGCGCGGCGGATGCTTTATATATTAAAAGCACCAAAGCTGAAAAGACCCAGCGAATGGATGACCGAAATCCCCGATTTGGGCACACTAGGCGATAATGAACTCAAAATTTCTGTACCTGCTAAGTCTCCAAAATCTTCTGGGGAGCAAAAGCCAAAACCTGCCGAGCCAGAATTCGTTGACCTCAGTCAGGTCAATACCAGAGATAATCGCTTTATCTGGGTGGCGCTAATTGCCATTGGTTTAACCATCTCGTACTTGGTTTGGTTGAATTTTTCCGGAACTCCTGGCTGATAATAATTTTGGATTTTGGACTTCGGCTTCACTCAGTCGAACGATTTTGGATTTTAGATTCTTATGGTTTATGCTTCACCCAGAAGGGTTGAGGCATGAAGCAAAATCCAAAATTTAAAATTTTTGAGCTTTATCCGCTTATCGGTGGGGTCAATCCAAAATCCAAAATTTAAAATCCAAAATCTGTTGACTTTGGGGGAGATTTATAGTTATGAATTCTTCAATTTTCGGAAAGATTTTCTTGTGGTTAGTCAGATCGTTTAATTTTGTGTTGGCAAATATGAAATTGCCCTCACGAGTGAATGGCCGAAATCGAATAAACCGCGTCTTTCCCATCCGAAATCCTATTCTTTGGCTAGTGCTGTTAACATCTCTCCTACTGACTGGCTGTGTAAAGTACGATGTGGGGCTTAACTTTGACAACTCAAATAGTGGCGAACTAGTACAGCATATTAAGTTGGGAGAACGGCTAACCAGTTTTAGCGGCGATTCGGTGTATGAGTGGTTAAAGAGCATAGAACGCCGCGCCCGTCAACTTGAGGGTAAAGCACAGCGAGTTTCCCCAGAAGAAATCATCGTCACAATTCCTTTTAGCAGTGGTAGGGAATTGCAAGAGAAGTTCAACGAATTCTTTAACTCCCATGCGAATCAACCCTCTGAGTCTGTACAGAGCGAATCTGACTCAGGACTGCCGAAAATTGAATCAAACGTCCTCTTGGAGGAGAATAATTTTTTACTTTTAGTCCGAAATCGGTTGATTTATGATTTGGATTTGCGATCGCTCTCTCTAATCGCTAGCAAAGGTAACGTTCTAGCAAATGCTGGTTCAATTCTCGATTTGGAATTTAGTTTAAAGACTCCTTGGGGAGCCAAAAATATTCGACTAACTGAAACTGCAATTGAGCCAGAAAAAAATGGCAATCAATTAGTGTGGAAACTCCAGCCTGGTGAGCTAAACCACATAGAAGCTGTTTTCTGGCTTCCTAGCCCCCTTGGTATAGGTGGGTTGTTAATTATCCTGTTTGTCTCAGGAGGATTGTACTTGAGATATAATTTCATGCCAGATCCGAGAATTCAGTTTCCTCCCAAAGTAGCAGCAATCCAGGAACAGTAGACTATTTATCTGTTAAATATTGTTAGCGAAGCCGATGCATTTTCCATCGGCTTTTTTACCTTTTCCCCAGCTTTTTGTAAAAATGAGTTATAGCGAATTAGCCAAAGAAATTGTCCGTGGTTCCTATTTGAAAGGCGAGTTTCGGTTACGTTCTGGTCAGATATCTGACCATTACTTTGATAAATATCAGTTTGAATCTAATCCTTTGTTACTGAAGCAGTTAGCTAAAGAAATGGTAAAAAAGATTCCACCAGGAACAGAAATTTTAGCAGGACTAGAATTAGGGGGAGTTCCTTTAGCAACAGCAATTTCATTAGAAGTTGAATTACCAGTTGTCTTTGTTCGGAAGACAAAAAAAGAATATGGTACTGAGAAGCTAGCAGAAGGAATTGATATCCAAGGAAAAAAATTGTGTATCATTGAAGACGTGATTACAACAGGTGGTCAAGTTGTAAAAAGTACCGAAGCGCTGCGTCATGAGGGAGCGATCGTGGACTTTGTACTCTGCGTAATCTGGCGCGGAAGTACACAAGACAATAGTCTTGAAAAAGCTGGTATTCAAAAACTTCCTCTATTTGGTATGGAGGATCTTTCGGTGTGGATGGAACTGTCTTAAAGCCCACAATTAAAATATCTTAGACAATAGTCCTAAAAATACTTAGGTTTAAGATAAAACTTGTGTAATTTAAGCTTAAACATTACTATTGCTATGTTCTCGTTGTTCGCTGCCATACCAACGTTCAGCAAGTCCATTGAGTTGATGAAGGATTTCAATGAGTTCCTGTCCGCGTTCTGTAAGACCGTAAGTGACTTGAGGTGGGATAGTTGGTTCATACTGGCGATAAATAATTTCTGCTGCCTCAAGCATCCTCAGTCTTTCTGTCAGCATTTTGGTTGATATGCCTTCTACTTGGCGCTTCAATGCACCAAAACGAGTAGGCCCGCGATTACACAACACCCATAGTATGTACATTGTCCAGGGGCCCGATAATAAGGACATCAAAATACTGATTGGGCAAGCATCAGGATTTGTAGAAGCAGACATCGATAAGTTAGCCAAAATTATCCAATAGTTACTTTATAGTAACTACTTTACTTTAGTAACTAGTTACTTTTAGTATCTGATGTAATGCTTTGAAATAAAGATTTAAAAAAAGTAAAAGCAGAAATCCTAGTTAATCAGGAGATATTTGGTGGTAAACATTCTACATATTGATTCCAGCCCCCGTGGTGAACGATCGCACTCCAGAGAATTATCTAAGGAATTCGTCAGTGCTTGGAAAGCAGCGCATCCTGAAGATGCGATCGCCTATCGAGATTTAGGGCATCACCCAGTTCCTCACGTTGATGAAGCTTGGATTGCGGCGGCATTTTCACCACCAGAAACCCATACTCCAGAATTAACTGAGGCAATTAGGATTTCTGACGAACTGGTTGATGAGTTTTTGGCAGCCGATCGCTACGTCTTTGGAGTGCCAATGTATAACTTCAATATACCTTCCACCTTTAAGGCTTACATCGACCAAATCGTTCGCATTAACCGGACTGTTGCCTTAGATGCTCAAGGTTTTAGAGGGTTAGTCGAAGGTAAAAAGGCAGTTATCATTACAGCTCGTGGCGGTGACTTTAGCGCCACCTCCCCAGCCGTTGCCTACGACTTCCAAGAACCCTACCTGCGGACGATTTTCGGCTTTATTGGGCTTACAGACATTCAATTTATTAACGCTAATAGCCTGAATGAAGGTGATGCCCGTACCCAATCTCTATCACAAGCACGGGCAGCAATTAAAGATTTGATTCCTCAGTGGTAATGTGATACGGGGCATTGGGCATTGGGCATTGGGCATTAGGCATTGGGCATTAGGCATTGGGCATTGGGCATGGGGCATTGGGCATTGGGCATTGAGAAGAGACAAGGTAGACAAGGAAGAGGGGGGAGATAAGAAAAAGACTTGTTCAATAATTCCCCCTTGTCCCCCTTGTCCCCTTGTCCCCCTTGTCCCTTTGTCCCCTCTGCCCCCTGCCTCCCCTTCACGGTGACAATCGCTCAATCTTCCAAGTGCCATTATCTAAACGGCTATAGAGCAAGCGATCGTGCAGACGGCTAGGGCGTCCTTGCCAAAACTCAATTTCTGTAGGGATAACTCGTAAGCCTCCCCAATGAGACGGTCGAAAAATCTCTTGATTTTCATATTTGCTTTGGAATTCCTGCAAGCGTCGCTCTAAGACTTCTCGACTTTCTATGACCTCGCTTTGATTAGATACCCATGCACCCAAGCGACTGTTAGCTGGGCGACTGTGAAAATATTGGTCAGACTCAGTTTCGGAAACTTTCTCCACATACCCCGAAATTCGGACTTGACGTTCCAGTTCTGCCCACCAAAAGACTAAAGCCGCCTGGGGGTTTTCTGCTAATTCTTGTCCTTTGTGACTGTTGTAGTTAGTAAAGAAGGTAAAGCCCCGTTCATCAAAATCCTTAAGCAGCACCATTCTGGCTGAAGGCTTACCGTCTGGTGTGGCTGTGGCAATGGTCATGGCATTAGGTTCAGGGAGTTGTGCTGCTAGAGCCTGATCGAACCATTTTTTAAATTGGATAAAAGGATTGAGTTCTACTTCGAGTTCGCTCAAGCCTTCCAAGGTGTAGTCTTTGCGAAGGCCAGCTACAGTTTTGTCCATTGTGATTTGTTTCCTTGCTATCAGATACGCTTATATATATCTTTGTTAAAAATATCTATGATGATAATCAGTGCCATCAAGAATTTTACAAATTCTCTCAAGGAATATTTAAAATAGGTTGCGTCAGATGCGCCGTTCAGCCTCCCTTCAACGCTTGTTAATTTATGGTCTGAGCGGTCCGATTATCGCTCTCAATATCTGGTTGCTGTCTGTACTTTTTCGCTATTTCCAGCATCCCATTACTGTCTTGAGCATTGCGGCGATTCTGGCTTTTCTGCTCAATTACCCGGTTAAGTTCTTTGAACGTGCTCAGATCACCCGCACTCAGGCGGTGATCGTAGTTTTACTGGCAACATTAACCCTGCTTGGGATTTTGGGCGTTACCCTAGTACCGTTGATCGTCGATCAAACAATCCAACTGTTAAATAAGATCCCTGATTGGTTAACCGCCAGTCAAGCAAACCTAGAGCAGTTTGAGATGTTGGCAAAGCAACGACGTTTGCCAATCGATCTGAGGGTTGTGAGTAGTCAAATCAATGCCAACATTCAAAATGTAGTGCAACAGCTAGCTTCTGGTGCAGTAGGATTTGCTGGAACACTACTTTCTGGATTAGTTGACTTAGTGTTAGTCATTGTGCTTGCATTTTATATGCTTTTATATGGCGATCGCGTCTGGTATGGTCTGATCAATCTTTTACCCTCTAACATTGGAGATCCCCTCACCACATCCTTGCGCTTAAACTTTCAGAACTTCTTCCTCGGCCAGCTGTTACTAGGATTGTTCATGGTGCTAACCTTGACACCAATTTTCTTAGTCATAAAGGTGCCTTTTGCCCTGTTGTTTGCCATTTTAATCGGTATTTCAGAACTCATTCCCTTTATTGGGGCGTCTCTCGGTATTGGTCTGGTGATAATTTTAGTACTACTGCAAAATTGGTGGTTAGCAGTTCAAGTTGCGATCGCGGCAATTCTCATGCAGCAGCTTAAAGATAACTTGTTAGCTCCCAGGATACTCGGTAATTTTATCGGACTCAATCCCATTTGGATTTTTGTAGCTATTTTGATGGGATTTGAGATTGCTGGCTTGTTAGGGACAATTGTTGCTGTTCCAATTGCTGGTACTATTAAGGGCACTTTCGATGCTATTAAAAGCGGCAAGCCGAGTGATTTTGTCTCAACTGTCACTATTGCCCATGATTCGCCTCCTGATTAAGGGGGCAGGGGGGCAGGGGGGACAAGGGGACAAGGGGACAAGGGGGAATTATTGAACAAGTCTTTTTCTTATCTCCCCCCTCTTCCTTGTCTACCTTGTCTCTTCTCAATGCCCCATGCCCAATGCCCCATGCCCAATGCCGAATGCCCAAGGTCAAAAGTTGCACAATCTAATCTCACAATTCACAATGGTGATCGATTACAAATTTTAGAGGATATTGCCAGCAGGCAATTTCTGAAAAAAGAAGCGCAAGCGAATGTATAGAGTATACGCTTTGCCAATAGTCAATTAATTTCTTGAATTTACATTCTTTTGATTCTCATTAATTAACTTAGAACCTGTTGATGGAAGCTTCCGAGCTGTTAGAAACAATCACATTTTTGATTTACCAAGCCGAGCAGGGGGAAATTGATCCTTGGGATGTCCAAGTGATCGAGGTGATTGACCGCTATTTAGAACTGATGGCACCGGGGGCAATAACAAGAGGCTATGAAGCGGACTTGTCTCAATCTGGACAGGCATTTTTATCAGCATCAATGCTGGTATTATTCAAGGCAAATACCTTGATGCAATTGTCAACAGTAGGAGATGCGCAAGATGGTGTAGAAGATGATGCCTTACTGGAAGGTGAGGACGGTGTATTACATCAGGGTCATCGTCTACCCTTAGAACGGCAATTGCGTCGTCGTCCAGCGGCAATGCCACCACCAAAGCGTCGGGTAACTCTGCAAGAGTTAATCGAGCAATTGCAGATTATGGCTAACCAACTAAAACTGGTAGAAAAAGTCAGCAAACCTATCCGTCCCAGGCGTCAACCTAGCGTTCAAAGTATGCGAGAGGCGCTGGAGTTAGCTCACCAAGAAAATCTGACAGAAGTCGCTAAGGAACTGGAGCAGGTGTTGAATTTGTCTGCAAAAGAGCTAAGTTTAGAACAAACTTGGTTGAATTTAGAACAACTTGTAGAGTTGTGGACTAAGACAAAGCTTCTTAACCAAAATGGGTCTGGACACGAGTCTAAACACAGTAACCTAGTTAGCGTTTTCTGGGCACTACTATTACTCTCGGCTCAATCGAAGGTAGAGCTATTTCAAGAGGATTTTTATCATGAAATTAAAATTCGCTTAATTAGAGATTCAGCTAATATCGGCAAACCTTTTGAGAACCCGATGAACTAAGAAAGTCAAAAGTGGAGGCAGGAGGCAGGAGGCAGAGATAGAAACTGTTTATATGTGATGCGTAAGTCCTGCATTTTAGACCTCATCTACTTGTAAACTGCTGTATTGTTGCTTTTTGGTGAAAAGTGACGCTCTTGTGTTGCTACAGAGCGCCGGAACCGACGATCCGACTTTTCGCTTTGTCACGGATAACAGCGCCCTATATTTATGCATGAAGAGACAAAACAATTTAAATCAAAAGTGCGGGCATCAAGATTTAAGACTTCCTGGTTAGAAAAATAGGAATTTATTTATGGGTTTTCCTCCTGCCTCCAGCATAGCTGCTTCCTTTGTCATAGATTTTTGATTCAGCCGCAAAATCCGAGTAAATTGAAAAGATAAGCGATCGCTTGTCATCTAAGTATATCAATGGTTGTAATAACCACTAAATTCCTGTTATCCCTATTCTGGGGGATGACTTAGAGCAGAAATAAAAACTGATGATAAAGTATCACTCGATGAAAGTAAACTGGCTTGTGGTTGAGGAATAAATTTTTATGAAAGCGATGATTCTCGCGGCTGGCAAGGGTACTCGCGTGCGTCCGATTACGTACACTATGCCCAAGCCGATGATGCCCATCCTGCAAAAGCCAGTGATGGAGTTTTTACTAGAACTGTTACGCCATCATGGATTTGACCAGATTCTAGTTAATGTTAGTCATTTGGCTGAGGAAATAGAAAACTATTTCCGTGATGGTCAGCGGTTTGGAGTGCAAATTGCCTATTCCTTTGAAGGAAAAATTGATGACGACGGTAAATTGGTGGGCGAAGCGATAGGTTCAGCTGGAGGGATGCGACGCATCCAAGATTTCTCACCCTTTTTTGATGATACCTTTGTAGTTTTATGTGGTGATGCTTTAATTGACTTGGATTTAACTGCGGCGGTTAAATGGCATAGAGCTAAAGGGTCGATCGCTACCATTATCACTAAATCTGTCCCCAAAGAAGAAGTTTCTAGCTATGGTGTGGTTGTGACTGACGAAGAAGGTCGTGTCAAAGCTTTCCAAGAAAAACCTTCAACTGAAGAAGCCCTCAGCACCAACATCAACACAGGTATTTACATTTTTGAGCCAGAGGTTTTTAACTATATTCCCTCTGATGTTGAATATGACATTGGTAGCCAATTGTTTCCCAAATTGGTAGAAATCAAAGCCCCCTTTTACGCCATTCCTATGGACTTTGAATGGGTAGATATTGGTAAAGTTCCAGACTATTGGCGGGCGATTCGTGGTGTGCTGCTGGGTGAAATCAAAAATGTACAAATTCCTGGTCATGAAGTCGCCCCTGGTATTTACACTGGCTTAAATGTCGCCGTAAATTGGGACAAAGTGGATATCACAGGCCCAGTTTACATTGGTGGGATGACAAGAATCGAAGACGGAGCTAAAATTGTCGGCCCAGCCATGATTGGCCCCAATTGTTGGATATGTAGTGGCGCAACAGTGGAAAACAGCGTCATTTTTGAATGGTCGCGCTTGGGCCCTGGAGTCCGGTTAGTCGATAAGCTGGTATTTGGACGTTATTGCGTAGATAAAACTGGCGCTGCGATCGATGTTCAAGCTGCTGCTTTAGACTGGCTGATTACCGATGCCCGTCAGACACCGCCATCACATACCCCTGTTGAGCGACAAGCGATAGAGGAATTGTTGGGGACAAATACAAATTAAAGTTAGGAGTTTGGAGTTAGGAGTTTGGAGTTAGGAGTTTGGAGTTTGGAGTTTGGAGTTTGGAGTTAAGAGTTAGGAGTTTGGAGTTTGGAGTTATTATTTCATATTTCCCTCTTCACTTCTAACTTTTAACTTTATTCCTAACTCTTCACTTCTAACTTTTAACTTTATTCCTAACTCTTCACTCCTAACTCCTAACTATTTAAGTACGTATATCTTCTAAGACTCTGCTCGTAGGTTTGCAGTAGTCGTTGAGATTCTGCTAGGGTGATGCGCTTTTCTTCTAATGCTTTCTCGCAGCGCTGGCGAATGTTTTCCACCATATCTTCGGAGTCATACTGGACGTAGCTTACTACTTCGCTCATCGTGTCACCTTTGACAACGTGTTCAATTTGGTAGCCTTTGGGCGTTAATTGGATGTGAACGGCGTTGGTATCGCCAAACAAGTTGTGCAAATTGCCCATGATTTCCTGGTAAGCTCCATTCAAGAACATTCCCAAATAATAGGGTTCTCCGGGCTTGTAGGTGTGCAATTCTAAAACCGACTTGACATCGCGCAGGTCAATAAAGCGGTCGATTTTACCATCACTGTCGCAGGTGAGGTCTGCTAAAATTCCCCGCCGTGTTGGTTCTTCATCTAAGCGGTGGATTGGCATGATCGGGAATAGTTGGTCGATCGCCCAGCAATCTGGTGCCGATTGGAACACTGACATATTCACGTAGTAGATGGAAGCCATGATTTTCTCTAGGTCTTCTAGTTCATCGGGTACGTATTCTTCCTGTCTAGTGATGGTAAGAATTTTTTGACAACAAGCCCAGTAGAGACGTTCGGCTTTAGCTCGTTCTCTGAGGCGTAAAATTCCTAAGTTGAAGCGGCTGATGGCTTCTTCTTTGAATTGTGTAGCGTCGTGGTAGAACTCCTGATAATTCTCTTTGTTAATGGATTGGTAAGTTTCCCAAAGATAATTAATAATCGGGGATTCTCCCTCTTGTGGAGGTTCTGGGTTGTCGAGAGGGACATCACTAGTACTAAGAACATCAAAAATCAGCACCGACTGATGGGAAGCGATCGCTCGTCCACTTTCACTAATCAGTGTTGGTACGGGAATCTGCCGCTCTGCACAGGTATCTTTTAACTCTGCCACGATGTCATTGGCATAGTTCTGCATGTTGTAATTTTTCGATGCATAGAAGTTAGTTTGAGAGCCATCATAATCTACGCCCAAGCCACCACCAACATCAAGGTATTTCATATCCGCCCCCAGCATTGCCAATTCCACATAAATGCGGCTGGCTTCTTGGATAGCATCTTTAATTACATTAATGGCAGAGATTTGTGAGCCGATATGGAAGTGCATCAACTGCAAAGAATCGAGCAGGTTAGCTTCGCGTAATTTGTCAACAGCCTCGATGACTTCAGGCATTGTCAAACCAAATTTAGCGCGATCGCCACTAGAGGTTCCCCAACGTCCCATACCTTGGGTACTGAGTTTAGCACGAACACCTAATATCGGTTTAATACCTAACTGGCGATTGGCATCAATTACCAAATCAACTTCTTCAATCTGTTCTAAGACGATGATTGGTGTTTGCCCTAGTCTTTGGGCTAACATTGCCGTTTCGATGTATTCTCGGTCTTTGTAGCCGTTGCAAACTAACAATGCTCCTGGTGTATCCAACACAGCTAGAGCAATCATTAATTCTGGCTTGGAACCGGCTTCTAAACCAAATTGATGGGGTTTGCCAAATTTGACTAAATCCTCAATCAAATGCCGTTCTTGATTGCATTTAACGGGAAATACACCACGATAAACACCAGGGTAATTGTAGCGAGCGATCGCTTTGGCAAAACAAGCATTCAACCGCTCAATCCGGTCTTCCAAAATATCGGAAAAGCGAATCAACATGGGAAGTCCCAAGTTGCGCTGTTTCATGGAGTTGACCAATTCAAACAAGTCAAGAGATCCCCCGCGATCGCCCTTGGGTGACACGGTAACGTGACCAGCAGCGCTAATGGAAAAATAAGGTTGTCCCCATCCTTCAATGCGGTACAAAGCTTCGCTATCCTCAATTTTCCAGGAGCGAGGTAAATCTCCTGTGGTAGTAGGACTCGGTGGTAACAGTTTTTTTTGTTTATGATTTTTCACTTCAGATTTTTGTCCATTGGACGGTACTTGTACCACCTCGTCAGATGTAGCAGTTGACTCAACACCCATTTCTTCCTAACCTCTGTTTTTCACCCATGAGTTAACAATTTAGCGCATTCATTTAGGAACGTATATGCACCCAAGGATAATTTCTGAGATAAACTCTGATTGGTCAAGAGTCGTATGTCATTAGTCATTAGTCATTAGTCATTGGTCATTGGTCATTAGTGCAAAACCCTTGTACTCAAGACAGAGGACGACAAAGGACGAAGGACAAAGGACGAAGGACAAAGGACAGTTGACTAGATAAAAACTTTATTAAGCTTTGGGAGATAGCAATGGAGCGCACATTTTTAGCAATTAAGCCTGATGGCGTCCAGCGGGGACTAGTGGGGGAAATTATCCGTCGCTTTGAAACTAAAGGTTTTACCCTAGTTGGTTTAAAGTTACTAAAAGTCAGTCGGGAATTGGCTGAACAACACTATGATGTTCACCGGGAACGTCCCTTTTTTGCTGGTCTAGTCGAATTTATCACTTCTAGCCCAGTGGTAGCAATGGTATGGGAAGGTGATGGTGTCGTTGCATCTGCTAGAAAGATTATTGGTGCGACGAACCCTTTAACAGCAGAGCCGGGAACGATTCGGGGCGATTTTGGTCTGAATATTGGTCGCAACTTAATCCACGGTTCTGATGCTCAAGAAACCGCGCAACGGGAAATAGCCCTATGGTTTAAGGATGAAGAATTAGTCAGCTGGCAACCACACTTAACGCCTTGGTTGCACGAGTAAGACAGTAGGGAATGGGGCATGGGGCATGGGGCATTGAAAACAGGCAGAGGCGATGGGGGGCAGAGGGGAAAAACTTACTGTAACTTCTCCTCTGCTCCCCTGCTCCCCTGCTCACCTGCTCACCTGCTCCCCTGCTCCCCTTGTCCCCTTGTCCCCTCTTTTTACTTAGAGACTTCGCTCTTTTCCGGTTCTACTTGGGGCAGTTCAGTGTCAACACGCTTGGAAAATCCCCAGCCTAAAATTAGGAAGATAGCAGCAATCATGATCCATTCTGGTGGAACTAAACTATCGTTCACCACTTTCAACAACAGGCGCAAGCCTACCAAGGCGACAGTTACATAGCCTGCGTCTTCTAGGTTTTCATATTCGTCTAGCCAACGGATAAACAATCCCGCCATGAATCGCAGCGTAATAATACCAATTGTTGCACCCGTTAGCACTAGCCATTTTTCTTGAGAAACTGCGATCGCAGTTGTCACGCTATCCAAAGAAAATGCCAAATCTGTAAATGCAATCACGGGTATGGCTTGCAACAATGAATTAAAACGCGGCCCGTGATGGCGGTCGTCGTTGGCTTCTTGTGAGGTAAAGTGTTGGAATACCAACCACAGCAGATAAGCAGCGCCCAATAATTCAAATTGCCAGAATTGTTGTACCCAAGTAGCAGTGAGAATCAGGGTGATTCGCAGCACATAAGCAACGACTAAACCAAAGTTGAGTCCTTTACGCTCAAGTTCTTCGTCTTCCAGCCCCCTAGCGATCGCAGCCAGAGCGATGGCATTGTCAGCAGATAACAGCGCCTCTAAAAGCACCAGGATCAGCAGAACTATAGGGGCTTCAATGGTGAAATGAAAGTCGAGGTAATCAAAAATTCGGTCTAGCATTCCGGGTTTCTCAAGCAGAAAAAAATTAAAATTTGACAAGAACAGAGATTTGCATATTAAAAGCGCAATAAATTGCCACTCTAATTCAGCTTAACGTGGTTGGGGTGCATTTTGAAGAGGGTTGAATGTGTGCGATCGCCCTATGAGTGGGGTAATTTGCGTATAAGTCAATACACCCAAAGTTTTAACATCTAGTTTAGTGCGATCGCCTTTCTTATTTGTATATTATAGTATGATTTTATACTTACAAAGCATTTATACTATTTGCTATATGGTTTAACTTAGTGCCATTCCACTTAGGAAGAAACTTTCTCTCCACAGCTTGGACAAAAAGTGTGTGAAAATTCAAGTTTAGCCCCACAATGACGACAGAAGCTAGGTGATGGAGCTAGCTGTATTTTGGTTTTGCGTTCTAGAACTGCTTGGTAATTCCCAGAGTCAATCCACTTTAGAAGTTCATTTGTTCGTGCAACTGTAAAAGCTTGATCTCTAAGTGATAAGCTTAATAGCTGAATAACTTTGTTGTACCTAGTGTCTGCAAATCCCTCAAACTCTCTTGCTTGTGTCACAAAATCATCAATATTGAACGAATCAAAATATTTCTTAGGTAGTCCTGCAATTTTTGCCAGTGCGGTCATTGCAGAATTTATATTTTGACATGCTAATAACCCCGCTCGATCAGCGGTATAGTCTGCCATTCTCAACCACCGTATCAGTGCCAAATACACTGTGACAGTAAAGGTGTTTGTTATTGCTCCCAATCCAGGTATTGATCCCATGACACTGCCTATAAGAGGGAAGAGCCAAGCGATATTTTCGTAAAGAACATGCTGGCTCTTAAGCCTACCAACCTCGCAACCCAAAACAAACAATAATTCAGACCTGGAAAAGTTTTCTATGCACGCAGTACTAATAACAACGAGCGGCTTTTCCACCCCTACTGTTAAACCTTGAAGATTGTTGGTTGAAACTTCCAATTGTCGGAAATAATCGTCTGGTCTTACATATATCTCTGGTGTTGTCTTCAAATTTAGAATCTCACAAGCCTCCTCCAAAATTTCGTAAATATCAGGGAGACTGCCAGGAGTAACCTTGAGATTGCTACCGATAAATTCAAGTCTCAGAAACTTTTCAATACTCAAGTCAAAAAACTTTCTAACTAAGAGATCCAAACCTGGTGTTTTTTCTAGAACGTCAAGTGCGTTTCTATCTGAAGGATGCTCATACTCACGAGGATTAAGTCCCTCTATTCTTACTAGTTCCATAAATTGCGATTACCTTTTGCAACTTGATAAGCATCTATAACCGACCATACCCAAATAGCAATACCCATAATTTTGAAATCTGTGGAACCTAAAATGATAGCTCCGACTAGCATTACTAAGCCTTTCTTCACATCACCATTGTAGAACTGCCCTATTGCAATTCCTGGAAGTATGAAAGACAAAATAGCAGCAAGGATTGGATCTTTACCTTGTGGATACCTTTTAGCAGTAGATGGAGGTCTATGACCACGACTTCCGTCATCTAAAGAGACATTAACATTTAGAGAACTGCCACAATTGATACAAAATCGTGAATTAGCTCGGTTTTCAGTTTGACATTGAGGACATTTCATAACGAATTTTTATTAAATGAAGGTTGACTATATCACAAGCTTAAACTTGATATTTTAGCGGCTCTACTATCGGCAGGAAAAAAGATACGAACATGATACAGCCCTTTCAAGTTGTCATTACGAGCAATTGCATATATTTCTTCTTTGCCATCTTCCTTATCTGCTCCTCTTAAACCGAGTCTTGTACGTTCTGTACTCCGACTGTCAATAATTTCAATAGGACGTTTATATAAGTTTTCTCTTCTAAATGCCACACTAAAATTGTTTTTACGAAAAGCTGGATCGATCTGTCCATTTGGAAATAAGGACTTATGAGCAATAGCCTGAAACTTCTGAATTCCTACCTCAACATTAGGACTACATAAAGCATCAAATAGTTTGTTGATGAGATCAATAATAATTTCATCTTTTCTACCAAGTGATTGTGCTTCGAGATGTTGTTGAGCCGTTTGACTTGAAATTGTTTGAGGTGCAGAACTAGATAATGGAACAGTTTGCTGTTTATTATTTGGATAATTCTGTCTAAATTCCTGACTACAGTTGAGTTTTTCGGCAATTTCATTTAAAAAAAAACCATATATTCCTTGATGAAAAATAGGAACTAGTTCTTTACAACAAACCTTACATAGAGCTTTTTGATCGCCTATTTGATTCAAATACCTAATAAGTAGTAGA
This sequence comes from Nostoc sp. DedQUE05, assembly GCF_034530955.1. Taxonomy (NCBI): domain Bacteria; kingdom Bacillati; phylum Cyanobacteriota; class Cyanophyceae; order Nostocales; family Nostocaceae; genus Nostoc; species Nostoc sp. DedQUE05. Next base: position 110,954 of record NZ_JAVRCB010000007.1, read on the forward strand.
AAAAAGTCAGAATCAGAAGAACCTCTAATAAACGAAAGTCGCTTGGGGTCAATTCCAATGCTAAGACATAGTGCTTCTCGTGCTCTTGATTGTTGGCTACGAAGCAGAAGGTCTATTAATGTATCTATATCAGATTCATCTAAAAGGTTTTGGTCAAACATACTTTTAACCTTTCAAATTATGACAATTTATTTTTGATTTAATATTGTCCAAGTCAGCTGAGTACTTCCCTCCTTTTAACACACCTTCAAGTTCGGAGCAGATTTTACAAAGTGCTTGTTTGTTACCTATACTATGCAAGTAGCTAATTAGCTCTAAGGCAAAGTCAGCATCGGTGGATTGCCTTAAAAATCCAAGTTGATTTGGTTCAATTCCAATTTTTAGACAAAGAGCTTTTCGTGCCGAATATTCTGCACGTCCACTACGTATTAAGAGTTCTGTAAGTACTTCTCTGTCAGAGTCGTTTAGTTCCTGATCTAACTCAGACGCTGGTTCATTGTGGACTAGAGGTTGGTCTTTAGACCCATGAAAAGACTTCTTCTTAAGAACTGGGGTTAGTTGCTCTGAAATACCTGCCAACCGAATTGCAGCACAACCAAATTTGTAGGCAAATTCAACAGGCTTTCCTACTCCTAGAGCATCGTAAAAGCCCACAGCAAATTCAATTGCTGCTCTATCTCCGATTGCCTTGCTCATACCAATCACATAGTTAATGTGTTGAGCGATCGCGTTTGCCTGTACCTCTGAGTAACAGCCATTAAGAACAACACATTCAATCTGCTCTGCAAATAGCTCAAACAATCCCGCTAGAGCTTCTCCATCAACTAGCTTTGCTCCCCCTGTTTCGTTTTCAAATACCAGACCTTCATCTCCTGTTCCATGCCCAGAAAAATGAACAATTTGTGGATTGATATCCAGCATTGCTCGCTGGATATCCCTCGGTCGGACTGCCCACTTCTGTTCTAAAACAAACTGATTGCGCTGTTTGGCTCGCTGCAATCCAGCATCAATTTCACGCGCTTCCTCATCCAAACGCAACGGTTTTGTGCCTTGAGGATTTGCTGCCAAAATTAAGATTGTTTGCACCATTCACTAAACCCCAGTTATATTAAGTTAAGCAGATTCTCACTCAAATGGTTTTACCAGTAGTAAGAACATCCGATTTGGTACTAGCCTCTTACCTGAATAGCACTAACTTAAACCATATAGTAGGTAGTATAAGTGTTGCAGAAGGGGAAATTCGCAGATCGTCCATTTTAACAAGGGCTGCTTCAGTGAATTTCTCGATAGTTTTCTCACATGCTTTGGTAAAAGCGAGAGTTGCGATCGCACTAGCTGTAATTGGTTCCAAATTATCCTACCTTATCTGGCGACATCTTCACTGATGGATACAATAACAGATGTTTAGATTCCAGATAGATAGAGGCTAATCCAGTTTCTCTGGTGAAAGTTGAAGGTATGCTGTCAGGGAAAACTTTCAACATTAGTTACAATTGTTTCAACATTGATAAGCAACATTTGAATGTTCGTAATAAATGCTTAAATGTTAGTCACAATTGTTTCAACATTGATAAGCAATATTTGAATGTTTACCACAAATGCTTAAACGTTTTTTATCAATGTTTGAATGTTAGTCACAATTGCGTGAACATTGATAAGAAACATTTGAATATTTATCACAAATGCTTCGATATTTATAATTATGAGCCGCCCCAGCCTTTGCTTATCCTACCTCGCCTCTACGTAAGATTTTTATCCCAAATCTATATTGAGGATTTAAATAGGACAGATGTAAATAGCATCTGGAAGCAATTTACTACAATTTAATTCCAAATTTCACAAAATCTCTGCCAACTTTACCAGCAGACTATTTGCTAAATCTGTATCAATACTATTTTCTTCACCAGCTAACAAGTTTATCACAGCAGATAGCCTGTCATCTACTTCAGAAATTCTCCAAGATTCATCTAAGTTTACGGCAAAATCAAATAGCGATCGCTCTCCTAAATTCTCTCTTACTTTCACAGCTACACTATCATTACTTACCAGAAATTCTTTGATAGTATCTAATTGAAAATTACCTAATATTTCATCATGTCCCCACGTTTCTAGCCAGTCTCCCTCCACATCTTCAACGTAAATATTCACAAAATCAACCCCATAAGTTAGCCAGTTTTGCTGCATTTGTCGCGCCGTCGCTAAAGCCTCAGCAAATGTATCTACTTGATTGTTGCAGTGAGTTTCTCTTTTATTAGGCATAAAAGCTGTAATTAGCACGTAAGTATATAGGCTAGACACAAATCTGAAATATGAAATTCCTGAAAAATCACGAAAATTTTAAATATTTGCCACCAGAAAGGTAATCACTGTTATACAGGGCCACGTTGACTAACTGGTTGACAAAATTAGCATCTTTGGGATTGTAACTTAAGAACAGCCCCCTCTCGATTTCCCACGATCGCAGTGTATTTTGCCAAGCTTCGTACTTTTGATGATTGAGTTCTTCACTAACACTGGTAACTTGAATGCACAGTGGTTGATTGTTACGACTAACAATTAAATCTGTTGCCATAGAAAGGTCGGCTATATAACGCTGCCAAAAACTACCTTCTCGCTGAACAATATCTTGAGCTATCGATCTAATGATATCATTATCGACTTGATTAAACTCGCCTGCCATCAATTTTTGTTTCCAAATATAAAACTTGGAGTCACTTGCATTGAACCATCTGGGAAAGAGATAACCATACCAATATCTCTCAATCGGCGTCATCAGCTCGAACTTTGCTTTTTGTTCTTCTTCTGAAGGTAAGGATTTAATCATCAGCCAAATTGTAGAATCTGTAATCACCTCTAGCAGAAAGGCAATTACAAAGGGTTTTGCAGTCAGAGAACCTGGCTTGATGTCTTTTACCCAACGATTGATTTCTTCTAATCTTCTCGCTAGATTATGATCTATCGAGGAGGCTTGCTCGATAAGGGACTTTAACCGATCCTTAATTTCTGTTGCTTGCAAACGATGCCCTACTTTCAGAAGATTACACTTTTTTACACATTGATAACTAGATTTTAACTTGAAAATGTATTTAATTAATTTCCTCGTGTCATCATAATATTCTCTAGGTCGATGCCCTGTATACGTAAAGCCTCCCGCAGTCGAGCAATTTCTTGCTCTGCTCGTTTAGCGCGTTCTTCTGCCTCTTCGGCACGTAAACGTTCTTGTTCAAAATAACTTAGTTTTCTGAAATACCGTCAGTAATCGATTTTACAGTAGCAGGTTCAGACATTAGCGATCGCTCGTAAACCCGATAAATCTCCTATGTACCGAGTATAGGCATGAGCAACCAGTGCAATGAGAAACAAAATCCCTGGTTTTATAAAAATAAGTTGTCGGGAATCTTTAGATTTTATCTTAATTTCATTGGATTATTAGATCGTTAAAATTAGAAATATGTTAAGTAAGATTTATGCAACTGCTATTTTTAAGGAATGGCTTTTTAGCGTTAACTTTTGCTGCGATCGCTTCAACTGGTGGGTTAATTACAGGCTGTAACAATACTGCTTCCCAGAACCAAAGCCAAGCGCCAAAGGAAACCACCAGCAATGCTAATGACAAGCAGATGATGAATCACGGTGGTGGCATGATGAATCACAGTATGGGAATGGATTTAGGCCCAGCCGATGCTAATTTTGATTTACGATTTATCGACGCTATGATACCGCACCATCAAGGGGCTGTGGAAATGGCGAATGTTGCGCAACAGAAATCAAAACGTCCTGAAATCAAAAAGCTAGCAGACAATATCATCAAATCGCAAAACCAAGAAATCACTCAGATGAAGCAGTGGCGACAAACTTGGTATCCCAAAGCGGGAGATAAACCAATGGCTTACAACAGTCAAATGGGCCACATGATGGAAATGTCATCTGACCAAATGAAAACTATGATGATGAGTCAAGATTTAGGTGCAGCTGATGCGGAATTCGATCTGCGCTTTATCAATGCGATGATTCCTCACCACGAAGGGGCTGTAACAATGGCGCAAGATGCCTTAAGTAAGTCGAAACGTTCTGAAATCAAGAAATTAGCCCAAGAAATTGTTAAAGCCCAAGATATAGAAATTAAACAAATGCAACAGTGGCGAAAAGCTTGGTACAACAAGTAATATTATGTATTCTGTTCGATAAAATTTTCTCACCAAATTTTACTCATATTCAAAATAAACCCAGGCAATACCAACTCGCCGCTTACACTAGCAGGATTATCTAAACATTCTTCTGGCAATCCAGGACGATAAATATAAACTTGACGTTGCTTACGGTCAATCAACCAACCTAACTGTATTCCTGGCTCATTCATATATTCCTCCATTTTTTCCTTTAAAGTCTGGAGGTTGTCGCTAGGAGATTTGAGTTCGACTACAAAATCTGGACAAATGGGAGCAAACTTTCGCTGCTGTTCTGGAGACAGAGCATTCCAGCGTTCTAGTTTAATCCAGGAAGCATCTGGAGAGCGTTCTGCACCTGTTGATAGCTTAAACCCAGTACTAGAGCTAAAAGTTATACCTGTACCATCTTGTTCTGACCAAACCCACAATTGCCCAAATATGTTACCTTCTCGATTTCCTGTCTCTGAACCAGTAGGAGGCATAATTACCAATTCTCCAAATTTATTGCGCTCAATGCGTAAGTCACGATTCACCTGACAGAATTCAAAAAATTGTTCGTCTGTCATTTGCATTGATGACGGAATTTGCAAAACCAAAGGAGATGAGAACATCGGGATTTCCTCCAGGTTCGGATGCCTAGCCTACTGACTATATTCTCACGCAAAAAACAAAGACGCAAAATTATATCTTTGCGCCCTTGCTTTTTATCAGAAATCATTTTCAGATTTACTTGTTAGGCTGAGGAGTCATCCGCAGATAGGGTTTGATTTCTTCATAACCTTTGGGGAATTTCTGTTTGAGTACTTCTGGATCTTTCAGTGAAGGGACAATTACAACATCCTCTCCATCTTTCCAGTCAGCTGGTGTTGCCACGCTGTAATTATCAGTCAATTGCAGAGAATCAATTACCCGCAAAAGTTCATCAAAATTGCGTCCTGTGCTGGGAGGATAGGTGAAACTCAGGCGGAGTTTCTTATTGGGGTCAATCACGAAAACCGATCGCACTGTCACAGCCGCATTAGCATTGGGGTGGATCATGTCGTACAGATCGGCAACCTTGCGATCTGCATCCGCCAAAATCGGGTAGTTCAGAGTGGTGCTTTGAGTTTCTTCAATGTCTCCCACCCAGCCTTTATGGGATTCTACGTCATCAACGCTGAGTGCGATCGCTTTGACATTGCGCTTATCAAATTCTGGTTTGAGCTTGGCAACTGTGCCAAGTTCTGTTGTACAAACAGGTGTAAAATCAGCAGGGTGAGAGAACAGCACAACCCAGCTGTCACCTGCCCATTGGTAAAAATCGATGTCGCCGTGTGTTGAGGCTTGCGTAAAGTTGGGTACTGTGTCACCTAGACGGAGAGCCATGAGAGATTCCCTGTAGTTAGAAAGGCATATATATTCTAGTATGCCATCATGACATAAAACCCCTATTTCCCAATCGGACTTTAGCAGTTTGAAACAAAATTTTAGGTTGTCAGCGCTCTCGGATAACGGAAGAAAGAGAGGTAAAAACTATTAGACCTCTTGCAAAAATATATTTTTGCACTCTTAGGGGAAAGGGTAAAGGTTAAAGGGAAAGGATTTTAAGTTTCTTTACCCTTTTCCCGGACAAATGCCAATAATTCTATTGACTAAAGTTAATATATATGCATTTAATTAATATGTCTTCCCTATAGATTTTTCTTTACATAGAGGATTGCATAATATCAAGGCGATAGATGACACAAGCTATTGTAGTCTAGGCTTATTTAGTTGCAATATTTCCACATTATTGCAGAATTACGAGAAACTTTTTTAGCATAGATACAAGATTTTAAAAAATTTATAAACTGTTAAAAATTAATTTTATAACGCAAGTATTGAGAATAAAGACTACAAAATATTTCTTATTTTTGAATAACTTATGATGATACTAACCTTTTTAGTGATTGGTGTTATCCTCAGCACAACTGCGAGTTTTGTTTTTGAAGTTCCTTGGTTGATGCCAATTTTAGGTGCTGCTGTCCCCTATCCCATTTTCTTTTTAAAAGTACGTCGTCAAGAATATAAAAGTGCTTTTTGGTGGATGTTATTGTGGGGAGTTTTGCAGAGTATTGCCGTGATTATAGCAACAACAATCGCGCCACAAACAGCAGCAAAAGTCATTCTCCGCGGACAGTCATACACTACAGAGATGTTCCACTGGATTCGCACGGGAGAAGGTATAGAAGGAACAATCCGTTTATTTTTACCAAACCATTTATTGCACTACGGAATTTTTTGTCTTCTCTGCGTTGTCACCTTAAGCAGTGCGGCATTGATATTCGGCACTTGGATGCTGAACTACATGAATTTTTATGTTGCAGAATTAGTAAAAGTTAGTGCTAAACCCTGGCTAGCAGCTATTTTAGGATGGTATCCGTGGTCAATTTTGCGAATAATCGGGTTTATCGCTACTGGAGTAGCTTTAGCTGCATTAGGATTAAATCTAATAACTCGCATCAGAAGCGAAGTTCCAAAGTCTCCCTTTCCGAAAACTTATATGTTGATTGGGATTGGTTTTGTGATTGCGGATATCGTTGTCAAAGCGGTTATAGCACCTATTTGGCAAAAACTTTTGTTATCTGCATTGGGTTAAATTTATTTGTTTGCCAGAATACACAAGATTTAGTATTTCATAAACGATACTTCTCCACCACCACACATATTCATCAGCAGCCACAGTTATAGTATGTGTAACTAAATTAGTTACATCTAAACCTGGGCAATACTCTAATATGACTTTCGTTATCTCCGTATTAGATTCTGAACTAATAGTTAATAATCCATCACCAAGTGATGAGAAGTGCTTATATGGCTTTTTTAGCAAGATAATTTGCTCTAGATACAAGTAACAGTCTAACAACATATCGACATCATCATCTATCCATAGGTATATGCCATCGTTAAATTGATCCAACATTGCCCCAGATAACAATATGCGTTTGTATCCTATATCTAATAGCTTTTCTATTAACTTGCGAGAATTCAAATTTTGCAAATTATGGTTTGGGCGAGATGTGAAACTTGGTATCACCTGAGTTATTTGAAAATTCATACTGTAAAAATTTCTTATCAATGGATAAGTCCTAGTTAATTAGGATTGATTTTGTGATTGCGGATATTGTTGTCAAAGCAGTTCTAGCACCTATTTGGCAAAAACTTTTGTTATCTGCATTGGGTTAAATTCATTTGTTTGCCAGAATTGTCTGGTAGGCTTGGATTGTTTGCTTTGCGATCGCATCCCAGCTAAAATTTTCCAATGCATATTTTTGGGCATTTAATCCCCGTCGTTGGCGTTCTGCGGGATTTTCCAAAGCCTCTTGTAGTAACCCTACCAGTGCTTGCACATCTGTTGCGCCTACCCAACCCGACTCGCTATCACGTATCTGTTGACAAATATGCACTTGGTCAGAAATGACTACGGGTACACCTGCAACCATCGCTTCAGCTACAGCAATCCCAAAATTTTCGTAGTAGGAAGGTAAGACAAATAAATCAGCAGATTGTAGTAAACTAACTTTGAGTTCACCAGAGACAAAGCCTGTAATTGTAGTGTGCGATCGCAATGGTGAATTTTGAATTTGGGATATTATCTTTTGTTCGTAATCTGGATCTTGAGGATTTGTCCCAGCTAAGACAAAATGAAATTTATAACCAACCGCTAACAGCTTCTCTAGCGCCGGAATCAACAAATTTAACCCTTTTTTCGGGTCAATTCGTGACATAAACAGCACCAATGGTACATCCTTTGGTATTTCTAACTGACTATATACATTTTGAATAGAAGATTGACGGGGAATCACACCCAAGGGAATCACCAAATCTGGCGTAGATACTCCAAATCGTTCTGATATTTTAGCTTCTTGGTCGCTGGTAAAATGAATTGCTGCCGCACTAGCTAAATTTTGACGTTCTATAATTGCGGCATAAAGCTGTTTTAATTGCTTTTTCTTCTGTAAATCAGCCGGATCGAGAGTACCCAAAGGACGGAAAATATAAGGTAGCTTTTGCTGACGACACACAAGAGCAGCAGCACTAATTATTGGCGAGAATAGAGCGTGAATATGTGCTATGTCAAACTCATGAGCGTGACGTTTTAGCCAGTTTAATAAATCGAGGGAAAATTTGTAGCGACGAAACGGCGCGCAACGAAAGTAAATTATTTCATAGCCATCTTGTTTAATTGGGCGATTTAAAGGGACATCCAGAGGTGTTTGACCATTATCACCATTACTATCAGTTGTGAGAATTGTAACTTCCACTCCCTCTTTTACTAACGCTGGAGCTAATCCAAGTACCATTTGACTAGGGCCACCGTAAATTAGAGAAATTGAGGGAACAATTTGTAACACTTTCATTTTTTTGTCATTTGTCATTTGTCATTTGTCATTTGTCATTTGTCATTTGAATTTTGCCCTTTATTATTCACTAATGACCAATGACTAATGACTAATGACTAACTCTTGATAAAACTCTAATTGCTGTTTAGCCAAAGCTTTATTTGTATATTGAATCATTGCTTTTTTATAACCCATTTCACCGAGAGTATGAGCAAAATCTGGTTTATCCATTAATTGAACTAAGCAATTAGCAAGAGCTTGAATATCACCTTCAGGAAATACTAAGCCAGCATCGCCAATTACATAGGGAATTTCACCAGAATCAGAACCAATTACAGGAACTTGGCAAGCCATTGCTTCAATTAGCACATGACCAAATTGCTCTTTCCAGCCAGCAGAAGTTAAGGTTTTAAACTTGTAAGTTGTTTCTGAAGGTAATACTAAAGTACTCATTAAATTGATATAACTTGCAACCTCATGATGAGGAACACTTTCTATCAAAATTAATCTATCTTTAATATTGTTTTCTACCGCAATTTTCATTAATTCACTTTGCAACTCTCCTCGTCCCAATAATAGTAATTTCCAAGGTTTATTTTTCAAATTAGCTAAAGCTTGCAAAAGCGTTAATAAACCCTTTTCTTGCACAAAACGACCTACAAAACCTACTATAAAATCTTCTTTTTCAATACCCAACTTAGCTGCTAACTCTGGTTGAACTTTAGGAGTAAATAAACTTTCATCTACACCCAGTTGTGGCATGACTTTAATTGCACCTGTATATCCCCGTTGCCGCAAAATTTCTGCTCCATCCTGATTGCCAGAAATAATCCCGTGGCTGTGGTTAAGGTTATATTTTTCTAATAGAGAAATTGGTAGTTTCAGTTCATAAGGAAGATTCCACCAAGTAAAAAATATATTTTTAGACTTGAGTCCTAATAGCTGATTTAAGGCAATCATTTGAGTATAAGCCAAGGCTCTAGAACCTTGTTCTACTTGGATGATTTGCGGGCGGAATTGTTTTAATAAAGATATCAAATCAGCGCCAAAAGTAAGAAGTCCCTGATGATTTTGACTAAAATTAGAAACTGGAACTATTTTAAATCTGCCTTCATCACGGTATTCAGTTTCAATAATTCTGTTTTGTACACCGCCTGGTTTCCAGCGTTTTGGGACTACAACTGTCACTTCAATGTCAGATTCTAGTTGAGATAAAGCGCGTAATTTTTCACAGTTGAGGTCTACGATATAAGTATGACTAGCAACTAAAATTCTCATTTTTCATTTATTCTTTGTTATTCACTAATGACCAATGACAAATGACAAATGACTAATAACTAAACTTGTTTATCCAATCGACTGTAAATTTGACCATCGTTCCATAATGATTGGATGACAGTACCCAAGGCTTTGAAAAAACCCAAAATGTAGAAAATACCGCGAGTGGCAATTTTGATGGGGGAACCGCTTTTGTGACAAGGTGGGCGTCCGAGAACGTGACAGTCAAATAAACGACCATATAAACGCAAAGCTTGAGTCGCAGTCAGGTTTTTCAGCCCCAGTAAAAAATGATTGTGGTAAAAGGTGAGTTGATATTTTAGCGATCGCATACTAATATCGTGACAACCACCTGTTTCTTCGCCTAAATGCACCAAATGGGCTTCTGGGTCGTACCAAATCTTATACCCCGTCTGTCTTACCCGCAAACAAAAATCTGACTCTTCGCGCACTGCACTACCGCGAAACCTCTCATCAAACCTCAATCCATACTTGGTAAAAATTTCGCGGCGAAATGACATATTACAACCCCTCGCTGTCAGCACTTGTTGGGGTTTGATGGTATGTACTAAATCAATATGATACCAAGCAATTCCTGGGTCCATAGCTTCGGGAGGCAAATATTCAATCTCTAAATCTCCTCTAGAATCACCTAATTTCATTCTGTCAAAAACCCGACCTGCTACAGCCCCCACCTCTGGATTTTGCACATAATTTTTCGCATGGGCTGCTAACAATCCAGGGGTTAACTGAACATCATCATCAATAAACAATATTATTTCACCAGATGCCCGCCGGACAGCATAATTCCGCGCCCCTGGCAAACTTGCCCAATCTAAGCGCAACCATTTAATTTTACCTGCCTTTGCCATCTCTTCTAGGTAGGCTTGAATTTCTGGTTGGTGTTTTGGAGTTTGGTCTACAATTAAAACTTCAAAATTTGGATAATCCTGTTTTAAGACATCCACAATGCTATCGCGTAGTGCTTCTTCTCGTCCGTAGGTTGCAATAACTACAGTAACTAATGGCCAATTATTCATAAATTTTATTAAGTAATTTTACTACCTATATAATAGCCTTGTAGAAATTAATTTTCATGAAATTCAGTAAGTGGCTATTGCTTTAATTTACATACTGTATTTTCACGGATTTTGGAAAACCTCACTTTCATTCCTCTCCCTGACTACGAAATTACTTACCCATCAATAAGTATCATCGAAAAATAAGTGTATGGCGAGAATTTCGAGGTAGGTTTGAAATACTGAGGTATTTTTGACCTCCAATCATATCTTTGGCCATTTTTATTTCATTTAAATTGTTTTTAGACGTTTTTTCTTCTTTTTTTGATCGGGGTTGGCTTCTTCCTTATCTTGTTTCTCCAGTTCTGGTAACTTAAAAAGAACTCCCGCAAAAAACCAATAATAGGCCGCAACAGGATCGACATCCAGAGGATAGTAGTAAGTGTTGGTGCTAATAAACAATATAAACACCCACAAAGCTGCTCCGGAACTACGGAAATTACGGTTCTTTATGGAGCGATAGGTTTTAAAGCCCAAAATTGTTAAACTTGTTACCAAACCCAGAAACGATAGTAATCCAAAAATTCCTACTTCATAAAGTACTTTGGGGTAGTAAGTTTCCACAAGCTTAGTTTGGCCCATCACACGGGCAGAGTTTGTTGCTCGTCCTAAGCCGCTTCCCAATGGCCCGTCTACGTTTTTCCAATTTTCTTCAAATTGCTGGATGATGAAATCTTGAGGTGGTGAAGCGTTCCAACGACTGATAAAACTCTCGGTTCTCTCTTGTACGACAGCAGGGTTACTCACCATCGCAATTCCCAGAATGAAGGCAAGTCCCACGCCTATGGGGATAAATCGTTTCAGGTTGCCAAGTTGTCCGGTAAGCAATAGCAAAATCCCGAAACAGATTGGTACTAAAGCTAAGGCGATTCTCTGCCCAGAGATTACAGCATCGATAAAGACTCCCACTATAGAAGCTAAACCGATGATCCGCCATATTGGCGAGGGATCGGTGAAGCCGGTGGCAAAGGTAAAAAAGGTGCTAGAAATTAAGAACCAAGCCCACTGCCAAGGAGCTACAAATGTCCCTGGTAGGCGAATAACTCCTTCTTCGGGACTATATACTAGCGCTCCACCAAAATAACATCGGGCTTCGAGTGTCGCTCTAAATAAGGCATCTCCTTCAAGACCTCTAGTGCCTTGACAGACACCAGTTAGTAGCAAAAAATATTGAATAAACCCCAGCGCGCAGCAAATCAGTGTAAGGACAATTTGGAGGCGCAATAAAAATAGAAAATCCCGCTTATCGCGAATTAGATAGTAGGCACAACCAATCAGAGGGACATAGCCTAAAAATACTTTTAGTCCCAGAATTCCCATACCTAATGGTATTTCTGGGGGTGCTTTTTCTAATAGTCCTGCACTAGGCGGGTTAAATTGCTGTCCACCATTAACAAACAACAGTGTTAGCAGACTGCAAGCCAAAACAATATAAAGTGGGATTTTAATGCCTTTGGGAATAATTATCGGTAGCCCCTGTCTACGACAAGTCTGCCAAAGTCCAATTAGCGCTGGAACGTAAAAGGCATCTTTAGCTAATTGGAGTATGGGACTATTGCCCAAGTAGTAGGTGACAGTACCTCCCACAGGTATGTAAATGATGAAGGCATATAGGGCTTGGCGTGGATATTTGTAGGAAAGGGACATGACTATTATCCCTAACACGCCAGGGACTGCTGCTTTAATTCCAGCTACGAAAAAAAGTAGAATGCCAACGAAGACACCGCCAAAAATGGCGGTGGTGAGTAAGCTAGTGAGTTCTTTACGTACTTGGGCAGATTTGCGCTTCTGGGCTAACTGTTCTTTGAGACTAAGGGTAGAAGTTTCCTTTTTAGCCTGCTTTTTTGATTTTTTAGATTGCTGAGATTTTGATTTAAATTTTGGCATAGTGGCACTGTAGCCTATCAGCCTCGCAAAAGACTCCATTATATAGGACTAATATTTGATTTTAAAATACACGTAGGGGCCAGTGCGTTGCGGAGGTTCCCGATGCTTGAGTACTTGCTCTAAGCGTTGGCGCAGCCTCTGGTAGAGAAGTCATGCCTTGGCGTACCCTTACAGGGAAGCAAGCTACTGACGTGGCAAGCTTAAAATAATGTGAGTTCGACAAGCCCTCTCCGTGTCGGAGAGGGGAGCCAAAACCTTAATTTCTCGTTGCTCCTCCCTTTCCCCGTGGGAGGGAGAGGTTCATCGAACTCACGTTAAAATAATGCATTAGACGTAGGTTGGGTGGAGCGGAGCGCAACCCAACATATATCAGGATGTTGGCTTTGGCAAAGCCTCTACCCAACCTACAATTTTTTGCAACATTTTAGCCTTGCCATGCCACTACGGCACAATTTCAAGCTTTTGGTGCGTTACACTTTGCTAACACACCATATAAGACTATTTATGAGATGAGATTTTTCCAAAAACAATTTAAAATTCCGATAGTTGAAAAATCTCTCTGGATTGCTGTAATTTGTATAATCCAAATTCATCTTTTAATGATTGATTTAACAATTTCCGATTAAAAATACTAAATCTTAATCTTTTTGAATTGTTAAAAAGATTTTCTCCTGTTTCCAAAATATAAACTGCACCTGGAAATGGTAATGATTTAATAGCTTTTGCTTTGCTCTTTAAAATATCTCTGACTTTAGCGTGATCTATATAATATTTATAGTATCCGTAGCCACGATTATATTCTGCTGTTTCTGGCAAATCATTCAAATCATATCGAATAATATTACAAGTTCCACACATTTTATAAAAATTGCTTCTCTTGATATATATATAATCACTGCCTTCTTGATATTTATAACCTTTATTTATAAACCATCCATTAGAATCAGGGTGTTGTTGAACAAATTTGGCTAAATTTCTACTCACACAATCGTCGGCATCAACTGTCATAGTGTGAGTGGGATAGAATTGACGAGCATACATCAATCCTTTTAAGATTTTACGCCCTTTATCTGTGTCTCCTTTGGCTACAGGGGTAGGCTCGTTTGCAAGTGAAAAATCAACTGTGATGTATGTAATATGAGGATGAGTAAATTCTATTTTGGGCTTTTCGTTACAAACAACAATAACGTGAAAGTTAGGTGAGGTTTGATTGCAAACTGATTTAATACATCTTTCAAATAATTGTGTAACACGCTCCCAGGAATTGGAAACTTGTGCACTTTTGAGTGGGATAACAAAAACAAGCACTATATTTTATCAGAACAAACAGCTAGGAATCTCGAAGCAAATAATAACACGCTAAGACTGACGCTAAAACTAAATGTCAGTAGATCGAAAAGTTTTGTAAGTTGACGAAAGAATCAGGGTTTCAGACGAGGTTTTGCTGTTGACGATCGCGAGCGATGTCTACGACGAGCTACGCCTATGCTTGTACTGCATCCTTAAACCACCAACAACGCTCGTTCCTTGAAAAGCAGACTCTAACAGGATTCCGGCAAATTGTGTTCCTAAACTCTAATTAACAGCTGGTAAGGGTTCTGGAAAACTTTTCGGTCTACTGACAGTAACAGAGGCCAATTACCCGATTTCAGGCAATTCGAGTTACTTGCTGATTCACACGAGGACGGCCAAAGCGTTCCCAAGCACTCCCTCCTCGCAAAAATAGCTCTAAAAAGCGCAATGGTTCCCCTGAATCGCCTCTTGACCAACCGGAACTACCAGGAGCAAAGGCTAAAGTTCCTTCAGATACCTTGAAACTGCCATCAGAATATACCGCATCACTAACCACATCTCCAATTCGGATTACGATCTTGCTTTGAGGCTCCAAGTTAAGCGTATGCGCCCCAATAGTTGTTTTAATGTTGCCGTAGCCATCAATCCAGGCAATGCGATCTGATGGAACATCTGGAATTTGCTCACTCTTGAGGCTATCTCCCAGAATGCTAAAATCTTCATTCATAATCGCAGCCGCAGCCGGAGGAAATACATCTCGTGAGCGAAACTGCGAACCACCACGGGAAACGTTGACCACTCGCAACTCCTTTGTATGGTCTTTGATAAAGGAGAGGGTGTAGCCTGCATTCACACCCACTACTTTTACACCATTGGATAGAAGGGCATAAGTTAGACCTTCACCTTCATTATCTCGACGAGCTTCAGGATCGTCCTGACGAGGCGCACAGTTGTGATAAATTAGGCGATCGCTAGGCCCAGGGTTAAGTCCTAGTTGGGCAATCCAGAATCCCGTTGCCAAGGTACTGAATGCTGGAACCGAAAGCAAATGAATTTGGGCATCGGGAAAAGCCATCAGCAGACGTTGTGTGACTTCTGTAAATGCCGGATCTCCTGTACCGTAGTCTGCAATGACGCAGATAAACATTCTGCTCCTCCTTTTGATGGGGTAATTTGCAATCAACCTAATTCATAATTAGTAATTATGAATTATTTCGTCATTATCTGATTACAAGGTGAAATGAAAAAATGAGTATTCATTTCACTCCTAATTAATAACGTTAAAGTCTTAGTCAACGCAATGAAAACAATTACTTCACTTTTTAGCGAAGAACGCAACCAACTCCAGATAGATATTGATAACACAATCGGCATTGAGCAAATAGTTAAACTGGTTCAAAACCGACTCGATAATCTCGAAAGAATTTACATTGAAAAGCTTAATTTGGCTCAAGTTCGTCTGGCTTCCTTTTTCTTGGATACGCTACGGCAGTCTATCGCCACTCTGGCTGCGGCTAACTATCTTCAAGTTGCTCCAACAGAACAAAGGCAAATTACTAATATAGGGCCAAAGTTGTTTAGCAGCAGATTCATCCTAAAACTGCTAAAGGGACTAATTTATATAGGCATCTTAGGTTCGTTGTTTTCTTTAACTAAAACTACCCCAGGTGCTTGGATGGCTATCTTATTAACATCTCTACTTATCGGACTAGAAATTGTACTTCAACTCGAATTAAACAACCAGCAAAATGATTCTATATCCGAAGGAGTATTGGAATTACCTCAACCGATTCTCCGGGTTGATAGCAAAGTATTTCTAGATCACCTTGGCGATGCTCTCAACACTATCGACCTAGCAGTAGCTAGAGTAGGAGAATCAAATAAACATGAAGGCGACTTAGCAATAGAAGAACTGCCAGAGCTATTGAATTTTCTCCAAAGACTAATGGGCGCATCCAAACTTGATAAACCTCAAATGGCTTATGAACTGGCGAAACTTCTGCCACAGATTTTAATGTCTCAGGGAATTAACGCTCAAATTTACCGATCGAATAGCGATCGCGAATATTTTGACTTTGAGCCAAGTATCGACCCCGATACCAAAGAACACGTGACTCTAACGCCGGCTTTGTTAAAAGGCGATCGCTTGATTAGACGCGGTAGGGTAATTGAACCAGCATATTCCTCTGCTAGAGAATAATAGACAATAAGGGTATGGAAATTTTAGAAACAATCGGTTTTGATTTGGGACACGGTGAAACGGCTGTAGCGAAAGCGATCGTGGAAAGCATCGAACCTCCCCAAATGCTGGAGATAAATAACAAGAAGAACCAAATTACAGCCCTTGGCTGGCATCCCAAACTCGGTTATCTTGTCGGGGAACAAGCATTAATTCAAGCTGGCGTTACTCAACTGACAATCTCTTTCAAGCAAAAACCCAACAACGATCCCAAATATCGAGAAACAATTAGCACTTTTGTGGCAACCTACTACCGCCTTTTGAAAGAAAGCAAACAACTTGCAGGTGGGGAAAGTAGCTATTTTTACATTGGTTGCCCTTCAGGATGGACAATTAGCGATCGCACCGAATACCAAAAGCTGCTTCAAGAAGCTGGCATTCCCCAACTAAATGTTGTACCCGAATCGCGGGCTGCTTTCATGCAAGCCAAGGAAGCCGGGAAGTTGGAGTATGACAAACTTCTGGCATCGGTGCTAATTGTCGATATTGGTTCTTCAACCACAGATTTTACTCTGGTTAAAAGTTTAGAAGAAATCCCGATAGATTTCGGGAGTAATACATTGGGAGCATCCCTAATTGACAAAGCTATTTTTGCCCGGACTCTCGCCAACCACGAACAAAAAGCATTACTGGAAAAAGTATTTCAGGAATATCCCCATCACCAAGCTCGTTGTGAACTTGCTTGCCGCAAAGCTAAAGAAGATTACTTTTCTAATGAACAGCTATACAGCGATCCTGCATCCTTTGCGCGTGGGTTCGAGTCAATCAACGAACAGATTTATTTTATTCCTCAAGTGAATAAATTGATGATCGAGGAAATTTTAAATCAACCCTTACCTGAACTGGAAAATCATAGTTGGATTAAATCATTTCGCGATTCTTTAACCGAGGCAAAAGAAAAGCTGGAAAAACTTGGAATCGTGCCCAAACTTGTGCTGATGACTGGCGGTGCATCTCGAATGAAGTTCACGCATGTTCTTTGTCAGCAAATGTTTCCCGAACCAGAAACGCTGCTTCGCCCCGATCCAGAGCCAGAAAGGTGCATTGCTATGGGTTTAGCACGAGTAGGGCGATGGGATCTGCGTGCTGCTGCTTTTAAGCAAGAAGTGAACAAACTATTTACCTCGAACCAGCTTAAAGGTTTGATTGAAAGGCATATTCCAGAGTTAATCGAATCACTAACTAAGCCTTTGGCGGATGGCTTGATTGTCAACGCAGTTAAACCAAGTTTAAAAGATTGGCAAAAAAACAAAATACGGACTTTAGCCGATTTGGAAACAGCTTTGATCGGTCGGGCAGAACAGTGGCTCAAAAGCGATCGCGCTGTGCAGATAATTAATCATCAATGCGCTTCTTGGTTTAGCAATAAAATCCAACCTGATTTAGCCGCACAAACCGATCCAATCTGTCGAAAGTTTCAGATACCTAGAAGCAGCTTAAGGTTCCAGGATAGTATTGACCCAACTTTTGTTAACCCAGAATTACAAATTGGAGATGCTATTCTGGCTGAGACAGTAGCATTTATCGTCAATATAGTAATTGGTGGAGGCGCTGTGGCAAGCATCATCACTCTCATCCTAACTGGGCATTTAACCTGGCCGATTGCACTAGTATATGGGGCTTCGTTGATGGCAGCAGGAATGGAGCTAAATCGTAAGGGTGTTCAAGAAGTAATTAAGACAAATGTAGATGTACCTAGTTGGATTCGTTCTAATTTTTTGAGCGACAAAAAAATTGAGGATATATGCGATCAAATAAAGCCGGAGTTAGAGAAAGTTCTTCAAGAACAACTGACAGCAAATCAAGAGGCTTTTGACAAACTGATTGTCAAAGTTGAGCAAGGACTTCAAACAAGCCTTTCCACTAAGGTTCAATCTTGCATAATTCTGATTCAATAGCGGTGATGAGTGGCAGGAAATATAGCTTTTTAAAATTATTATGACATCGCCTATGTATTTTAAAAAAGTGGCAAGAGATAGTTAGAGTACTGGCAACGGCAAATAAATAGGAACACAACAGGAACAACTATAGCATTTCCTAATCGATGTACATCATAGCCCGCTCCTTGCTTGCGGGGAGGGGGTTGGGGGTGGGGTTCTCATACCTCACAAAAGCAGATAAACGCTATATTTCATCTAATTTTTCTACTTAACGGTGATTTCAATATGTAACCTGTTCAAAAGTCAATGATTCAAACAATAGTTGTCTTTCTCATCATTGGACTGATTATCGCTGGGATTTTAATCAATCCGATTTTAGTCAAAAGACGAAGAAACCGTCTCAAACATCGTCCTTTTCCTCCACTGTGGAATGCCATTATTGAGAATAATCTTCCCATTTATCTCTGTCTTTCTCCCGATGAACTCAGACGACTTCAGGGACATATTCAAGTATTCTTAGCAGAAAAGCAATTTATTGGCTGTAGAGGATTACAGGTGACAGAGGAAATGAAATTAACTCTTGCTGCTGTTGCCTGTTTACTCCTACTAAATGAACGTGGGCAGTACTTTCCCAGACTTCGTTCAATTCTGGTGTATCCCAACGCTTATTTTGTTCAGGAAACGAATTCCGTCGGAAAATATGTTGTTGAGGAAAGGCGTGTGGCCAGACTGGGTGAATCGTGGACAAATGACCAAGTAGTAGTGTCTTGGGAACAGGTGAAACAAGACATTAATAACTGGAGAGATGGACGTAATGTTGTGCTTCATGAATTCGCCCATCAATTAGATCAAGAAGATGGTAAAGCTGAAGGAGTTCCAATACTGCAAAACAACTCAGACTATGCTATTTGGGCAAAGGTAATGACAGAAGCATATCAACAACTTTGTAATGATGTTCTACAAGGTGCAAAGACGGTAATGGATAGCTATGGCGCAACAAATCCCGCAGAATTTTTTGCCGTAGCGACTGAAACATTCTTTGAGAAACCACACCAATTGTTATCCAAGCATCCGGCACTTTATGAACAATTGCAACGTTATTATCAATTAGATCCCGTGCAATGGGTGTGAAGTAAGTCGGCAAGAAAAAATCACATTATGTTCAGTTAATCAACTTTCCTTCAAAATATTTTACGAATTATGAATTACGTTTGCGCAGCGTTAGCGACGCAGGAGCGTCATTACGAATTACGAATTATTTTAACTAGGAGTTTTTCATCGCCAGAATCTTCAAAGCGACTGCTTCAGGGACGGGCATCACTGATAACCGATTTCCTTGTTTCACCAACATTAACTCTTCGGCGCTAAACTTATCTTTGAGTATTGATAGCAAGATGGGGTTAGAAAAAGTCTCAACAAATTCCACTACAACTGTTTGCCAGCGAGGTGATTCGGAACTTGATTTCTGGTCGTAGTATTGACTTTCTGGCTCAAACTGGGTCGGGTCAGCAATATCTTTTTTCACTACACGCATTAACCCAGCAATACCAGGAGGATTAGTGCCGGAGTGATAGAAAAAAGCTAAGTCTCCTTCATCCATTTGGCGCAAGAAGTTGCGAGCTTGATAATTGCGAACGCCGTCCCAGATAGTCTCTTTCTGCTGTTGAAGGTCAGCAATACTATAGGCTTCTGGTTCTGATTTCATTAACCAATAATTCATCTACACAATTTATCTATATATAAAACTATTTTAATTTTGAGCAGGTAAATAAGTTCGTAGTAAGGACTTTAGTCCTTATTTTCTAAGCACTAAAATGCTTACTACAAACCCTCTTGCACTAGTGAATATTTGGCTTAACTGCGGTAAGCTATGACGGCATAAAACGGATCTCCTCCAGCTGCACCCAACCACTGTAAGATATTCGGTAATGTTGATTTATGAGCTATAACTTCTGCGGTTGTAAATCCTGGAACTGATGCGAAGTAAGCTTTGACTAATTCTACTCGCTGTGCCTCTAAAGCCTCCCGCCAAGCTTGAATAGCCTTTTCAAAAAACATCCGGTTAGAAAAGCTGATAATTGCGACACCGCCGGGTTTCAAGATGCGGTAAATCTCGGAAAATACTGCTTCTGGATATTGCACATATTGCACAGATACGCAATTGAGAACAGCATCAAAATCTTCATCTGGTAAAGGTAGCTGCGGATTTTCGTTAAGATTTTGCACAAAGTAATGATTTAAGCGGGGATTTCGTGCTAATTCCTCAGCGTTGAGTCCGTGTCCTTCCACATGGTCAAAGTGCATCTCTTCTGGTAGATGAGACACCCAACTGCTCATCATATCAAAAATGCGGGTGTTGGGTTTGAGGCGATCGCGATATAAATCCGTTAGCTGTTGAATAAATCCTTCATCGACATGGGTGACGAAGCGAGGATAGGTGTAGAACAGTTTATCGTCTGTGTCATCTAATTTCAGGCGCTGATTCGGTCTTAACTGCATAAATCTCTGTTTTGGAGTACTGTTTCCGAAATTTGCGGCAATTTCAGATACTTTTTCACAAACACTATGTAACATATTTTAATAACAGCAGGATACCTAAATAGCAGCATTCAATTTTTATCAATTTAATGTTATATAAACTACACTTCTTACAGCATATTTGGCGACAAATCCGCCTAATCGCATCATTACCCTATTTTAGTTTGTTAGTTTGGATACTGCCCTTATTACTATTTACTTCTGGACATAATAGCCTGATGGCACATGATGAAGCACTTTACGCATCACGTGCGCGTCTGATGTTTGATTCTGGTAATTGGATAGCTCCTTGGGAAACAGCACATCATAAAACTCCTGGGCCTTATTGGTTAATTGCCAGTTTCTACAAGTTGTTTGGTATCAGTGATACTAGTGCGCGTCTTCCTAGTATGATTGCTGGTATTTTTAGCTTGTGCCTTGTGTATGAAATTGGCAAAATTATGCTATGCAAAAAATTAGGTTGGCTAGCTGCTGCAATTTTAAGTGTGGAATTTCTCTGGCTACAATACTCTCGTTTAAGTACACCTGATGTACCGATGGTTCTCTTGGTGCTTTTAGCTATTTTGTCTTTAATCAAAACGGAATTATATCCCAAATATCGCTACTGGTGGAGTTTTCTAGCTGGTTTAAGTTTAGGTTTAGGCTTCTTAGTTAGAAGCTTTATGATTTTTTTGCCAATTATAGCTTTATTACCTTATTTAATTTGGGAAAATCGCCGTCATCGTCATCTTACTAACCCAATTTTATATTTAGGTTTTTTCGTAGGTTTAATACCTACCTGTGTTTGGCTGTGGTTAAGCTGGCTGCACTACGGAAATAATAGTTTTGAGGAATTACTCAAGTTTGTTGTACAACTAAGTTCTGAAGAGCGGGACTCTAATGGGCTACTATTCTATTTCTGGAATATTCCTGTAAAAGCATTTCCTTGGGCTTTGTTCGGACTTGTAGGTTTGTTTTTAACTCTCCGTCATCCCATTCCTCGTTACCAGTTAATATTAGTTGGCTTTCCACTTGTTTTATTTATAGAAATTAGTATTTTTAGCACTCGTTTATCTCACTATAGTCTTTGCCTTTATCCGTTCATCGCTTTGTTTGCATCTGTAGGTTTAAACTGGCTAGGCAATATTTACCAGACAGGAATTCCCCCACACTTCCCTCTTCAAAAAAGTAAAAAAAAGATATTGAACCTTTTTGCAAAAAAGAATCTTCCCCGAAACCTCAGTTATGGCTTGGGTGGATTAGGTATTTTACTTGTTATAGCGAGTATTGGCATTTTTAGCTGGGGTAGTTATGATATCCGCAAGTATGCAAGTATTGGCTTGGCTATGGGCTTGGGTTGGTTAATTTTACCTGTGGTGTGGATTGCTCGTTACCACTTTGACAAAAAGTTTCTTACAGCGCGTTATTGGATTGCAGGTTGGTTAATTCCCTGTTGGCTGGCCTTGGCGACGATAGGTAGCATAGGTCTGTTAAGTGATTATAACTCTGGTTTAAAAACTTTTTTACAACAAAGTGCGATCGCTCCAATTCTCCAATCTCATCCTACGTACTATGTGGAGATGGACGCTAAAACGAAAGTACTGCTTAATTTCTATCTTCCTACTCGCCCGCAACCAGTAGTCTCTATTTCCCAAGTACCAGCTTTGAGCTATGCTTGGATCTATGCTAACCAGTCTTCTCAATTATCTCGACCTCACCGCATTATCGGCACTGTCAAAGAGTATCAGTTGATTCAAGTTCTTCCCTAAGAGGATTTTTGAAAAGTCCTCTTCTTGGTAGCAAAACGTTCTAGATCCCCCTAAATCCCCCGATAAATTGGGGGACTTTGAAAGGTTTTGCCCCCCTTTTTAAGGGGGGTTGGGGGGATCAATAAGTGCCTAAAATCACAGCCAACCACTTTTCAAACAACCTCTAAGACATTATATTCAAGTCTTTGCTAAGTATCTAGGCATAAATAAATGTCAAGTTTGTAGTAAGGACTTTAGTCCTGATAATCCTTGCTCTGAGCGATAAATCGCTCACTACAAACTAGGAGTTTATTTTATATTTAATTATGTCTACCTACTTACTGCTTTGATACATTCTGTTTTCAGAAGAACTAAATTATCAGTCTCAAGAACTGCACAAGAGTTAATTAATGTTGCTAAAACAGGTAGAGCCTTTTGTAAATTTGCGTTTGCTTGTTGTGCCGCTGGCTGATATTGTTGTAGCCAAGTGTTTTTAGTTATATATTCTGAAAGGAACGCAGAACGTTCTAATAACCAAAAAGTTATGTGGTATTTTTGAATAAAGTCTTTAACCTGATTAATATCATCAGTATATTGAGCATTAATCAGGTCAATCATCCGCTGGCGAAATTGAGCGTAATATTTTGTATGAATTGGTAATGCATATTCTTTACCCACCAAAATTGTTCTTTGAGCAAAGATAGGTATGTTATCTGCTTCTTGGGAAGTAGAAGCTATGACAATATTTTGCGGTTGCTTTTGCAAAAAGTTATATAATGTTGGGGCTTGACCTGCTAAATAAGGGGTTTTGGGAAAAACTTTTAAGCTACTAGGGTACAAAACCAGTCCTGCGCCAAGGATCGTAATAGTCCCTAAAATTAAAATTTGTCTGCCATTTTGTCTCGACCATCGCAATGCAGCATCTAAAATTATGGTAATAAAGATTGCTGCTGCAAGAGCAAGTACTATCTTCAAAGTATGATGGGTGTAGCGGCTAGGCCAGTGCAGTTTAAAAGCTAAGGCATGGGCAGTAAAAAACATGATTAAACTAGCTATTACTACCTGTAGTAATAGTTTGACTTCATCCTTTACTTGTTTAGTTAGGAGAAAGTGATACTGGAATTTCAGGATAATTGGTAATAATAAACCAAATAATAGTTGAGGAGGTGCAATTAAAGCAAAAAAACCGCTATCTCTACCATCAAACCAATAACTAATAATATTATGAGTAAAATACCTGAATCTTCCTCCATCCCAGTACTCTGGCATAGTTCTCGCAACAGCAGCAGTAATTGTCGGGCCAAATTGTGATGATTGAATAGTATAAGGTAAAATTAGGATGCCAGCAGTTATAGTGGCTGCTACAAATAAAATAAAATCTTTTCGATTATGAGAAATAGTTATCTGCCCATTATGCCAGCGAAATAGTCTCAAAAGTAAAATTAATAAATTGATAAAACCTATGATAGGGTATATTAAACATTGAAGCGCAAATACAATTAATATACCAAATACTGAAGAGCGTATTAAATAATATATAAAAGCTAAAACCAGGGGATAAATAAAATCTCTAGGTGTAGCAGAAAATAGGTCATCATGAAGGCAAAGGCTTTGATTTAAAAGTAAAGAGGCGAGAAATCCCACCATTGGTACTGGTAATATCTCCATAGCAACTACAAAGCAATAGCTAGTTGTAATTAGTCCCAGTACTAATGGAAAAATTTTGCCAAATAAAATTGGATCTATATTTAAAGCTGCAATTATTTTATAAACAATACCATATCCAATTGGTGTCACCGACTGAAAATAATCAGCAATTAAATCCCCAGGAAATAAATCTGGGTTAAAGTAACGATAAATCCAAGAAATATATTCTCGTGCATCGTCGCTCACTATATATTTGCTGGTGAAAGCTTGTCGCAGCCCCATCAAAATATAACCAACAGCAAAAGTTAGACTGAGACTGTACCAAAAAATAACAGTCAATCTAGATTGATGTCGGCTTTTTTGAGTAATAGGTGTTGTTAAAAATTTTTGTAATAGTGAAATTAGCATTGTACGCGTCTATGTCTGAAGAAATTATGTTAATTAGGAAAATCAAAAGCTTTTTTCAATTTTTATGATTGTACAATCTTCAAGTACTGAGCGGTTATTTATAAAGTCAATAATTCTAGCAACGCTCTGTTTTTTACTCAGAACGAAAGGTCATGAAAGCCGAACTGTCTGGATTAAGCTGGGGACTGGGGACTGGGAAGAAGGAATAAAGGTGTACTGAGTTTTTTCACGCAATCAAATATGAGTCCTATATCTTCCCATTCATATCCAACAAGTAGCCTCTATTTCGCAAATACCAGTTTTGAGCTATGCTTGGATCTATGCTGACTAGTCCCCTAAATTACCTCGGTTTTACCGCATTCTTGGTACAGTAAAAGAGTACCAGTTGATTCAAGTTCTTCCCTAAGATAGATGTAAAGTAATTATTGCTAAAAGAAATTAGTTTAGTTAGAATAATAGTACGCACACTAAGTATTTTGCTAAATGGTTTCTACATCTAATCACTCCCCAACCTTAGAGTCGTGGCAGCAAAATCTGGCACCATATAATTTGGGCTACAGAATCAAATTAGTCTCGCAATTGCTGAGTCGCAAGTTTACTGAGAGGCTAGAACCCTTTGGATTGACGCCATTTCACTGGTTGGTGTTGTGCTGTCTTTGGCAAGAAGATGGTCTACCTACTTCTAGTATTGGAGACAAACTCAAACAAGTGGGAGGCACTTTAACAGGCGTACTAGATCGGATGGAAGAACGCGGTTTGGTGCGTCGCGAACGCGACACTCAAGACCGGCGCATCTGGCGAATCTGGCTCACGGATGCAGGAAAGGAACTAGAAGCTGTTTTACCGCCAATCGCCGCAGCCGTGCGTGATGAAGCAATGGATGGTATTTCCTTTGCCGATCGCGAACTGTTTTCCCAAATCTTGAATCGAGCGATCGCTAACCTGTCTTAAAGATGATTTTATAATCACCCGACCGGGGGAGGCAGTGTAAAGATATGTTTTGAGATAATATTACGCATACTAAGGAATAAGGATTTTTTTCCGGGAAAACTACGCATTCTAAATAAACGACTATTAATCAAGTTATTGAACGGGCAAACGAGGTAAGAATCATGGGTGCTAATACTTTAAACGGACGCAACGGACACAAAACCCCAACTTTAGAAAAAGAAGTGATTCCCGATTTAGAGACTTTAGAAACTGTTACTACAGAGACATCCACAACAGCAGAAGCACCTGTTGTAACTCCTGAGACGGAGAAAGAAGTTCCAGCAAAACCGAAGCGGAAAAGACCGACTGGTTTAATTTTGGCAGGATTAGGCGTAGGTGCGATCGCCGCAGGTACTTTTGGTCTTCACTACTGGCAATACGCCTCTACCCACCAGGAAACAGACAACGCCACCGTCGCGGGAAATATTCACCAAGTTAGTAGTCGCATTCCCGGAACTGTAAGTGAAGTGCTGGTGAATGACAACCAACTGGTGCAACCGGGACAATTGTTGGTGAAGTTAGATCCACGGGACTATGAAAGTAAGGTGCAACAGGCACAAGCCGCCCTCGAAAATGCTCGTGGTCAAGCGCAAGCTGCTCAAGCAAATATTGCTTTGAGTTCACAAACCACCACTGGTAAGACAACTCAAGCGCAAGGAGATGTCAGTGGTGCAGTAGCAGCAATTTCTACAGCTCAAGCAGCAGTCCAAGAAGCTCAAGCTGGGATACCAGCAGCGCAAGCTGAAGTCAGACTAGCCGAAGCAGGAATTCCTGCCGCCCAAGCGCAGGTAGCGCAAACAAATGCGAATTTGGAAAATGCCCAAGCAGATTACAATCGTTACAACCAGTTGTATCAATCAGGTGCGATCGCTCGCCAGCAGCTAGACGCATCCAAGGCCGCTTTTAACGTGGCTACAGCACAAAGGAATGCTGCTCTTCAGGGAGTACAACAAGCTCAAGCCAGGTTAGCCTCTGCGAGAGTTGGTGTTGCCAAAGCCCAGTCTCAACTAGCACAGGCGCAAGAAAATGTCACCAACGCCCAAGCTAAATTGGCAGCATCTAAGGGAGGATTGCAACAAGCTACCGCAGGCGGACAAGATACCACAGTCAAACGCAGTCAATACGAAGCGGCAAAAGCAGCGATCGCGCAATCAGAAGCATCGCTCAAAGATGCACAATTGCAACTATCCTATGTAAATGTTACCGCCCCCAGTGCTGGACGGGTAGGTAGAAAAAACGTGGAAGTTGGCAACCGCGTTGCAGCAGGAACACCATTAATGGCGATCGTGGATAACAGCTATTGGGTAGTTGCGAATTTCAAAGAAACTCAATTAGAAAAGATGCGCCCAGGAGAGCCAGTAGAGATCAAGCTAGATAGTTTCCCTCATCACACCTTTATCGGTCGTGTTGACAGTATTTCGCCAGCTTCCGGCGCTCAGTTTGCCTTATTGCCACCGGATAATGCTACAGGTAACTTTACTAAAGTCGTCCAACGCATTCCAGTAAAAGTAGTTTTCGACCAAAAGAGCATTCAAGGATATGAATCGCGGATTACTCCTGGGATGTCTGCGGAAGTTGCGGTGGAAGTCAAGTAATATCATGTTTCCCAAATTACCCATAATAAAAGAACCCCACCCCCAGCCCCTCCCCGCAAGCGGGGAGGGGAGACAAAGTGTAGCTTTGGCGGGGTGGGGTTCTTGGGGTTTAGTAAGTAATCAACCAGACATCATTAAATACGAAATTACCTGTAAACAAAATGAAAAACCTCTTTCTGCCTATGACATTCTCCTACATCTAAAGAGAGGCGTATAGAGATCGGGTGAAATGATATCTATGAAAGCAGATTGGTATAAAACAAGCCTGAGATGAAAAAACCGCTACTACCTGCATTAAGGTCAAGAAACTACCAACTGTTTTTTGCTGGGCAAGGTATTTCCCTAATTGGGACGTGGATGACGCAACTTGCCACAATTTGGCTAGTTTATGACTTGACAAAATCCCCATTCATGCTGGGAGTTGTGGGATTTTCTAGTCAAATTCCTAACTTTTTTTTAGCTCCCTTTGGTGGAGTATTTGTAGATCGCTTTTCTCGGTATCGTACCTTAATTGGTACGCAAGTCTTGGCGATGATTCAATCGTTGACATTAGCAGTGCTGGCGCTAACTGGAGTGATTGAGGTATGGCACATCATCGCCTTGAGCTTGTTTCAAGGATTTATTAATGCCTTAGATGCGCCAGCCCGTCAAGCTTTTGTGCCAGAATTAGTTGAACGCAGAGAAGATTTAGCCAATGCGATCGCGATTAATTCCACGATGTTCAACGGAGCTAGATTAATTGGCCCTGCGATCGGGGGTTTATTAATTGCTGGCGTTGGAACTGGCTATTGTTTTTTGATTGATGGTTTGAGCTACGTTGCTGTAATCGCCGGTTTATTGGCGATGAAAGTTAAACCTTGGAAAAATTCGGTAACTGATGGTAATCCCTTGCAAAAAGTCAAAGAGGGATTTGTATATGCCTTTAGCTTCCCACCCATTCGCTCCATCTTATTGCTATCAGCTTTAGTCAGCCTGATGGGACTGCAAAACACTATTCTCGTCCCCGTTATTGCCGAACAAGTTCTCAAAGGTGGTGCAGAAAGTTTAGGGTTTTTGATGGCGGCATCTGGAGTTGGAGCCTTAACTGGTGGTATTTATCTAGCTACGCGCCAAACAATCTTAGGAATTGGGAAATTGATTGCTCTAGCTCCAGCAATTTTAGGAACTGGTTTAATTGCCTTTTCTTTATCTAGATTTTTACCACTCTCTTTATTTACAATGTTATTTGTTGGCTTAGGAACAATTCTTCAGATTGCTGCTAGCAACACATTTTTACAAACCATTGTTGAAGACGATAAACGCGGGCGATTGATGAGCTTATACACAATGTCATTTTTGGGAATGATTCCGGTAGGTAATTTATTAGGAGGTTTTTTAGCAAGTCGTATTGGCGCTCCTAACACTTTAATGATTGATGGGATAGCTTGTATTTTAGGGTCAATTATTTTTAGCAGACAGTTACCTGCTTTAAGAAAAATAATGCGTCCAATTTATGAGCAAAAGGGGATTATTAGGACTCAAGAAGTTTAAGATAAATAACCTCAGTTAAATTTAGATTTATGTTAACGAGACTTTCTATAGCAATTCTTTTTTAATTTTTAGCGTTGCTGATTCAAGCTCGCGCAGAGGCAAAGAACATATTGCTATAAGATTCAATAATAAAGTTTTTTGCTACTTAACCTTGAAACTGGAACAAACTTATGGCTAATACAGGTGTAATTCGTCAGCAAGGGCAAAATCCTGCTTTACCACCAGAGCGTGTACCGTTAAGAATCTGGATTGGTGTATTAGCCAGTATGCTTGGTGCATTTATGGCGGTATTGGATATTCAAATAACTAATGCTTCGCTGCAAGATATTCAAGCAAGTTTAGGAGCAACTCTCGAAGAAGGTTCTTGGATTTCTACCGCGTATCTTGTAGCAGAAATTGTGGTAATCCCTCTAACAGGATGGTTGTCACGAGTATTTTCTCTGCAACGTTATTTATTAGTAAATACTGCACTATTTATTTTCTTTTCTATATGCTGTGCTTGGTCGTGGGATCTTAATTCCATGATTTTCTTTCGCGCCTTGCAAGGTTTTAGCGGAGGAGTTTTAATTCCCACTGCTATGACAGTTGTCTTAACAACTTTACCCCAATCAAAACAATCAGTCGGACTGGCTGCATTTGGGTTTAGTGCAGTTTTTGCACCCTCAATTGGGCCGACATTAGGAGGTTGGTTAACCGAAAATTTTGGTTGGGAATACAACTTTTATATCAATGTAATTCCAGGAGCATTAATGCTGGCTGGTGTTTGGTACGGAATTAAGCAAGAAAAACCCCAAATTAATTTACTGAAACAAGGTGACTGGTGGGGAATTATTGCAATGGCTATTGGCTTAGGTTCCCTGCAAGTTGTTTTAGAAGAAGGTAGCCGTAAAGATTGGTTTGGTTCAGGGTTGATTGTGCGCTTAAGTGTAATTGCAGTAATTTTTTTGGCGATATTTTTCTTTATAGAATTAACTCGTAAACAACCATTTATTGATTTACGGCTTGTACTTAGGCGGAACTTTGGTTTAGCCAGTATTGTTAATGTGTCGTTGGGAGTAGGATTGTATGGTTCAATTTATATTTTACCATTGTATCTCGCTCAAATTCAACAATACAATGCTCTGCAAATTGGTGAAGTATTAATTTGGGCCGGTATTCCTCAACTGTTTATTATTCCCTTCATACCAAAATTGATGCAACGCCTTGACGTGCGTTTCATGGTAGCTTTTGGTGTGACTTTGTTTTCCATCAGTGCATTTATGAACTCTGGAATGACTAATGAAACAGGGTTAGATCAATTACGCTGGTCGCAATTTGTGCGTGCAATGGGACAACCCCTAATTATGGTGCCGCTTAGTTCTATTGCTACTGCTGGTTTGAGTCCGAAAGAAGCAGGTTCGGCAAGTGGTTTATTTAATATGATGCGGAATCTAGGCGGTTCTATTGGAATTGCTTCTTTAGCGACTTTATTAGCAAACAGAGAGCAATTTCACTCGAATAGATTGGGTGATGGAGTATCTTTATATAATCCAGAAATTCAACAACGAATTGACCAAATGACGCAGTATTTTGTCAGTAAAGGAGCAGATTTAAGTACAGCCCAAAATCAGGCGATCGCATCTATATCCAATATAGTCCGCCGGGAAGCATTTGTAATGGCTTTTAACGATTGTTTCTACTTTATTGGTATTGCATTATTACTCAGTGGGATTGCTATTTTATTCCTCAAAAAGGTGAAGCCAAGTGGTGGCGCTGTTGCTCATTAGATTTGTGTTCTATCGGTTAAAATGTTTGATAAAACTACTAAGGTACTAAAATGGTCATTAGCCAAAGTGAGTACTATATCTCCCCAGAAGAATATTTAGAAGGCGAGAAAGTAAGTGAAATCAAACACGAGTATATTGATGGGCAAGTCTACGCAATGGCAGGAGCAAGTGATGCTCATGTAACTGTAGTAGGAAACTTGTTTTCCCTACTGCGAAACCATCTCCGGGGTAGTGGTTGCCGTGTCTATATGTTAGACATGAAAGCACAAATTGAGGTCATAAATCGCTATTTTTATCCCGATGTGATGGTGACTTGCGATACACGAGATAAAGAATTTGAATATTTTAAGTGCTATCCTTCCTTAATTATCGAAGTGCTTTCTGAATCAACCGAAGGCTATGACAGAGGGAAGAAATTTGCTAGTTACCGACACTTAGAATCGTTACAAGAATATGTGCTAATTTCACCAGACAGAATGAGTGTAGAATGCTTCCGTCGCAACGAACAAAGACAGTGGGTACTTTACCCTTATGAACAAGAGGGAGAAGTGCATTTAGCTAGCGTTGATTTTCGTTGTGCGATGCCAGAAATATATGAAGATGTAATATTAGTAGATGAGAATATTTCCTAATCTAACATTTCTGGATCAATTCCTAAAGCATTGAGTTGTTCAGCAGATAGCGATCGCAACTTCTCTGTAATTAAGAGCCGCTTTTGTCGTTCAGTTTCAGCGTTTTGTCGCTCAACCACAGCACGTTCCTCACCCGTTAGCAGTAAATTTCCTTGTATATCCCACCACCGCAACCAAGGTAAATCTGCATTTTGATAAAATCCTTGCCAGATTCCTAACTCTACACCCATAGGAGCAATTGGGTAATGTCCTCGTTCATTGGGTTGCATCAGTTGATAAGTATTATCAAGTAGGTGGTAAACTTCTACTTGAGCTTTTGCTACTTCATAAATTCCATAATAAGGCACTCGAATTGCCTGCTCATAAACCCAAAACTTACCAACATTTCCACCTTCACCTTGAGATGGCGGTGTGTTATCTCGTTCTTCTGAACCATCTCCAGAGACAAATTCAATCACAATTAAGGGCGCAACATACTCCTTCCACAACACATAAGAACGGCGCATTTTACCGTTAAGTATCGGTGGTACATTGGGTACATAAAACCAGTCTGGTGCTTCAGCCCCTTTCTCAGGAGGATCTGTTAATCGCCAGTAGATACCAGAATCTTGTCCAATACAATATTGACTGTCGGGATGAAGTTTCTCTAAAACAGGTTTAATTGAATCTGTAATTAAAATGCTTTGCGGATGCTCTTGAAGATTTTTCACGAATGTACCATCTGAGTCTGGTAACTGAGTGTGATCGGGTAAAGTTAATGCCGATAAGGAAGTCATAGGCTTTAACGAAGGTTTGTCTGATTTTTATTGTAGATTGCTATTTTGCTATTTTTGAATAGACATATGACTAAGTTAGATGCCATTTATATAACAAAAGTCAATCTTTCTATATGAAAAAAGCTATTACGATTACTGCGGATATTCTCTATATCCTCATAATCATTCGCATTCGGCTTAACTATAGACAATAGAAAATGAGAACCTATTGCTCGTAAATCGTATGGTATTACATGAGTTGGTATATCAAAAATCCATCCTATGCCTGCCCATGCAGTATTTTCCGAACGTTCCCAGATTACCCTTGTGTATCTCCCATGTGAAAAATCACTCTTACAGTTTCTCTGGCTAACAGAAATATTTCATTCATTACAATACAATATTCTGTTTCGATACTTTTTAGAGGGTGGGATAGCCCACCCCACAATCATTACAAACCAAATGCAAAATTCCGCAGTAATAGATGCATAATACCCGATCGCATTTCTAGCAAAGCATCTTTAAAGCCGATCGCAGGAACTCTTCTTAACTTTTATCCACTGAATAATATGGTTCTCAGGAAACACTAGGCTCATCAGCAGTTTTGATCTCTTTTAAAATTCGTTCTACTTGGTTAACTTTTTCACCTCTATTCTGTTCTTTGAAAATATTTAAAGCTTTTTCTAAAGAAGATAGCGCCTCGTCTTTTTTATTTGTTTGCCACAATGCTATTGCAAAATTAGTCAGCCCTTCGCCATAATTAGGATTAATTTCCAGAGCTTTTTTATATTCAGTAATGGCTTCTTGCCAGCGACCTTGGCTTGCGTAAACAACACCGATCGCATTGTAAGCTAGAGCGTATTTTGGCTTAAGGCGAATGGCTTCTCGATAAGAACTAATTGCATCTTCCGGTTTCTTTTGCCGAAAAAGTACATTTCCCAGTTGAAAGTGTCCGAAAGCATCTTCTGGGAATTTTTTAATTAATTTGCGTAAATTTTCCTCTGCACCTGTTAAGTCTCCCTGACTAAATAAACCATTGGCTTGTTGCAGGAGTTGCGATCGCTCTGGTGTATCTGTACCTGAAGATTGGGCGATTTTTTGTGGTTGTCTCTGTGCAAACTGTTCTGGCGAATGCAAAGAAACTTGTCCAGGAACCGCTAACACTAATGGTGATATCCCCATTACACTGATAATACTCAGCATCATGCAGCCAACAGGTTGAACAAATGCTGATTTGGATTTGCACTTCACCTTCATCGCCCTGAATGCCTCAATAATGTTCTAATCTTTATGATAAATTGGCCTGCGTTAGCGCGTAATGCATCACAAGAGAGACGATAAGGGCGCATATATATATGCGCCCTTATTAAGCTAATTTGGAATTATTTACACACCTTCTCGTAACTTATCCAACACACCCCGATCTTCCAATGTCGAAGTATCTCCAGATACCTCTTGTCCGGCGGCTAGATTCCGCAGCAAGCGCCGCATAATTTTACCCGATCGCGTTTTAGGCAAAGCGTCTGTAAAGCGAATTTCTCCGGGACGTGCGATCGCACCGATTTCTTTGACAACGTGCTGCTTGAGTTCTTTACTCAGTTCTTCACTTCCCTGATAAGTGCCTTCTAAAGTCACAAAAGCCACTACTTCTTCACCCTTAAGTTCATCGGGTTTACCTACTACCGCCGCTTCTGCAACTGCTGGATGCGAAACTAAGGCTGATTCTACTTCCATTGTACCGAGTCGATGCCCTGAGACATTCAACACGTCATCGACACGACCCATTACCCAGAAGTAGCCGTCTTCATCAAGTCTTGCGCCATCACCAGCAAAGTAAGTATAGTTCCCATCTTTAGGTGGAATGTGTTCCCAATAGGTGCGGCGGAAGCGTTCTGGATCGCCGTAAACTGTCCGCATCATTCCTGGCCAGGGATGGCGCACCGCCAAATAACCACCTTCCTTATTGGGTACGGTGTTTCCTTCTAGATCCACGATATCTGCAATAATTCCAGGGAAGGGGAGGGTTGCTGAACCGGGTTTAGTGGGAATTGCTCCTGGTAGCGGTGTAATCATGATACCGCCGGTTTCCGTTTGCCACCAAGTATCAACTATTGGACAACGTTCTCCACCTATAACTTTGTGATACCACATCCAAGCTTCGGGGTTAATCGGTTCGCCGACGGTTCCCAGCAAACGCAACGAAGACAAGTTTCGCGCGTTGGGATGTTGTTCTCCCATCTTAATAAATGCCCGAATTGCCGTAGGTGCAGTATAAAAAACATTAACGCCGTATTTTTCAATTACATCCCAAAAACAGCCAGGATTAGAAGTCCGGGGCGCACCTTCATACATCACTGTGGTTGCACCGTTGGAAAGCGGGCCGTAGACAATGTAGCTATGTCCCGTAATCCAACCGACATCTGCGGTACACCAGTATACATCTGTGTCTTGCAGGTCAAAGATCCACTTGGTGGTGATATGGGTATACAGATTATAACCAGCAGTTGTATGCACTACACCCTTCGGTTTGCCGGTGCTGCCAGAAGTGTAGAGGACAAACAGCATATCTTCACTGTCCATCGGTTCGGCGGGACAATCTGCTGATACACCTTTTTGCAAATCATGCCACCAATGGTCGCGTCCACCCAACTGCATATAAGTTTCTTGTCCGGTGCGCTTGACAACGAGGACATTTTCAACGCTGGGAACAGCACCATCAGCCAAGGCTTTATCTACCTGTGCCTTGAGAGGAACGATCGCATCTTTGCGCCAACCACCATCAGCCGTAATTACCAGTTTAGCTTTTGCATCGATTAAGCGATCGCGCAAAGCTTCGGCACTAAAACCACCAAATACTACGCTGTGGGGTGCGCCGATTCGGGCACAGGCTAACATGGCGATCGCAGCTTCGGGAATCATTGGCATATAAATACCAACGCGATCGCCTTTTTGTACGCCTAGTTGCTTCAATACATTGGCAAACTGGCAAACTTCTCGGTGCAGTTGGGCGTAGGTAAGGGTACGGGAATCACCTGGTTCTCCTTCCCAAATCAATGCGGCTTTATTTTTGCGCCAGGTAGTGAGATGTCTGTCAAGGCAGTTGTAAGAAATATTCATCTTACCGCCAACGAACCACTTAGCAAAAGGTGGTTGCCAATCTAATACTGTGTCCCATTTTTGGAACCATTCTAATTCTTTTCCAGCTAAATCTGCCCAAAATTGCTGCGGATCGGCTTTGGCTTTATCGTAGAGACGCTGATAGTCATCCAGACTTTTGATATGGGCGTTCTGCGAGAATTCTGAACTAGGATGAAAAAGGCGGTTTTCTTGTAGGATTGATTCTATAGTTGGTTGAGACATGATTACATTTACGAGCGGTATTGTTACTGAAAACTATTTTTAGCTTAGTTGTGCTAGACGCTGTTTAG
Organism: Nostoc sp. DedQUE05; assembly: GCF_034530955.1. Classification (NCBI taxonomy): domain Bacteria; kingdom Bacillati; phylum Cyanobacteriota; class Cyanophyceae; order Nostocales; family Nostocaceae; genus Nostoc; species Nostoc sp. DedQUE05. The sequence goes on from NZ_JAVRCB010000007.1 coordinate 146,156, forward strand.
ATTTTCGTTAAGCTAGATAAAAATTGCTGAGTTATTTAGTTTACATTCATTTTCATCTAGAACTTATCAGTTAATACCATTATTAAGTCTGAATGAATCTCCAGATGCAATAGAGTTATTAAGGAATGCATCCCAGTTTTTATTTTGCACTGAGAGAATAACTATCATTGCTTACTCCTACGGAGAAGCAAGCTACGCGCCGCGTCTTGTAGAGACGAGGAACTACGAACGTAAGTGCGTGATGCAGACAAGCAATCGCATGGACTAGTTCTTAGTTGAAGATTTTGCGGCGGATTGTGCTGGCAATACTAATGTTAAAAAATGATAAGTTCTGATTTAACTAAATAAAATTAATTAATACGTATCTATCTTAGGTTATAGTTTATTTGGCTTATAAAGATTGATAGTTGATGGTTTTAAACAGCATGATCACTACACTCATACTGGCCATGTTTTACAAAAAAATAAATCTATATGCATAGACGAGCGCCCTTATATTATTTATTTTTAGGAGTATTAACGAGTTCTAGCTGTTTTATCTTCAGTGTAGCAGCCCAAGTCCCATCTAATTCGCAGCAATCCTCGACTCGGAGTGAAGCTCAAGCTGCTAGTTGGTTTGAAGCCCATCGCGCCCAGTCAGGCGCTTTACGAGCATTTGTACAGCGAATGCCGAAGGGAGGAGATATCCACAGTCATTTAAGCGGGGCTGTGTACGCAGAACACTATCTGGAGTGGGCTGCCACCGATGGGTATTGTGTGAATCCAAAGGTAGGAACTTTAGTTGAGCCTAAAGCTTGCGGTCAGGACAGTAGCTATTTTCCAGCTTCAGAATTGTTAAACCGAACATCTATTTATGATTCCTTAATAAATCGTTGGTCTACTCGCAACTTCCAATTTAGTGGTAAATCAGGACACGACCAATTTTTTGAAGCTTTTAGTGGTTTTGGGACAATATCAGACTCTATGAGCCGTCGGGATGATATGGTCGCGTCAGTAGCAAATCGGGCAGCTTCGCAGCATATTAATTATCTAGAGTTAATGCTTACCTTTCAGGGGAGTGAGGTTCGACAGCTAGGGCGTGAAGTTGGTTGGAATAAAGATTTGCAAGAGATGCACCGTCAATTGCTCAAACGAGGATTAACCAAGCTAGTGACACTGGGTAGCCAGGAATTTGCACAGTTGGAGGGCGAAGTCTCGAAAACACTCGGTTGCGGCACTCCATCAGCACAGCCTGGATGTGCAGTGACGGTGCGCTATTTGCAGCAAACGACAAGAACAAAGTCGCCTGTTGAAGTGTTTGCTCAGTTAGCTTATGCCTTTGCACTAGCTTCATCGGATTCGCGGGTAGTTGGCATCAATCTTGTCGCCCCAGAAGACAACCCGATTGCACTGCGCGACTACACCCTGCAAATGCAAATGCTGCAATTTTTCAAACGTCAATTTCCCAATGTTAAGGTCGCACTCCATGCAGGAGAGTTAACTTTCGGTTTGGTTCCGACTGAGGATTTACGTTTTCATATTCGGCAAGCTGTAGAAGTGGCACAGGCATCTCGCATCGGACATGGCGTGGATATTCTTTTTGAGGAGCGTCCCTTCGAGTTGATGGAGCAAATGCGGCGACTCGGCGTATTGGTCGAAATCTGCCTGACCAGTAATGAAGTCATTTTGAATGTCCAGGGAGATGAACATCCTTTTAGGGAGTATTGGAAGGCTGGAGTACCAATGACCCTTGCTTCAGATGATGAAGGCATTTCCCGGATTGATTTGAGTCATGAATATTTGTTAGCGGCAACGAGATATGGACTGGGATATAAAGACCTCAAGCGACTGGCTCGCAATAGCTTAGAATATAGTTTCGCTCCGGGAAATAGTCTCTGGAAGTCGCCTGAGTTTAAGGCAATGGTTCCAGCTTGTGCAAGCGATAGCCCTGGTGAAACCTCTGTTTCTCAAGGGTGCAGTGCTTTTTTGCAGAAGAACGATCGCGCGCGGATTCAATGGCAGCTAGAGTCGGAATTTGCTCGGTTTGAGCCATTGCAGAACTGGCTTTGAGTGATTTTCACGAAAAATGTAAAGCGACAAATTAGAAGTCAAGTTTTTCATACCTGCAAGCTTTACTGGAAACAATACCTTTGCCAAAATTTTTCTTGGCACAAATGAAGCTGAGTTTGCAATGTTAGTTAGCGATCGCTACCAATATCACGGTTTAGAAACTGAACTACTTAGAAGGTTGCTGCAAGTAGGGCGTAATGAACATTTAACGCTAATTGTGGACATTGTGACTGAAAATTATGCAATGCAAGTTCTCTCGTAACATTCAACATTTATTCTTCTGTAATTTGCACTTCAAAATGCAAATCTACCAAAGGCGATAATGCCTAATGGTACAATAACAGAAGCATGAAAGCGTGAATAAAAAACTCCTCATTTCTCCTCAAGAAGTCACGTCACTGTTAGCAGAAAAATCATCACAGACTGTGATTATCGATACGCGAACTCAAGAAGATTATGATATTTCTCATATTTATCAAGCCATAAATATTAGAGATTTTTTCACCTATCTTTTAGAGAATTCCTCCCCAGCAGGATTGAAGGAATTGCAAGAGTTTTTTGCAAAAATCATGAGCCGGGTAGGAATATCTGGTGCAGAACATTTAATTGTTTATGAAGATGCTTTAAATAAAGGTTATGGTCAATCTTGTCGAGCAGCTTTCTTACTGAAATATTTGGGTTGCGCTCAAGTATCTATTTTACATAGAGGATATAAAGCATGGCTCAAGGCAGGATTACCTACTACCGATGAAGTACCGAAGCGTGAAAGCAGCATATTTAGATTGCATCCCAATGCTGACATAATGGTGACTACCACAGAGATGTTGCAAGCAATTGAGAATCCAGCAATTATTAAATTAGATGTGCGCGATCGCAACGAATGGCTTGGGTTGAGTTCTTCTCCTTACCATCCTGATTTTTGTCCCCGCAAAGGTAGAATCCCTAACTCTGTATGGTTAGAATGGCATCATCTGATGAATTCTGAATCAGAAATCCCTACGTTCCGATCGCCAGATGAAATCCGAGAAATTTGTCAGTCAGTAGGTATTACTTCAAAGTCAATTGTGTACATTTACTGCTTTAAGGGTTCAAGGGCTGCGAATACATTAATAGCCCTTGAAGAGGCAGGAATTTCTGCTAGAAATTATTTTGGCTCTTGGAATGAATGGTCTCGTGATTTTTCACTCCCAATTGATAGCAGAGTTATGCAATAAGGGTATAAACTTGACTCCTGAATTTTGAATTATTCTTCAATCAGACATCAACATTTATCTGTTCTATTTGTCTCGCGGCTTTATCCCAAAGCTTTGCTGAAGTCTCATCTTGCCAATGAGTTCTCAGATTTTCCGCTTTTTTGTGACATATTCGTTCTAACATTTCTAATATTGCGGATAATGTCAGTTGATTAATTAATGATTCTAAAATCTCCATATATTCTTTTTGCATGATATTTACCTCCTTAATGTCATTCAATATATGCCAACAAAACCCACTTGCTCTTAACCTTTTCATTAAGATTGGTTGCAAAATGGTACTAATATTCTGTCAGCTTATATATGCAGTTTAACCTATTCTGAATACTCAATTTTTAAAATTTATTTTTAATAGATGAAAAAACTGTTTAATTGAAATATTTGCTCACAACTTTCTCAAATTTTGTATCTAACTTAAAAATAGGGTTGGATAAATAAAAAGTATGAGTTGTCATGTGATGGGCTATATTCTACCGGTGGCGGAGCTTCTTTGGCTTTGCTCCTGACTCCTGAATTATGTTCGATAAAAAATTCCTTCGGTACTATGGATGCAAAGTGAAGCAGATGTGGCTATGTTTTGCGCAGTACAACACAAAAGTCTGATGTCTACTTCCAAGCTAGAGAAACTGTCAATCTTTACTATCTAGCTTGTGCAGACATCATCTAGAAAGTTATGGATAAGTTTGCTATTTTAAAGTGAAAATCTTTTCTAAATATCTGAAAACTTGGCAAAAGTTTGCGAAATGATGAAATGGACATTGGAAGAGGCAGAGGTAGAGAGGGGAAAGACCTACTGCAATTTCTCCCCTGCTCACCTCATCTCCACTATTCCCCAGTGCCTATTTACTAGAATGCGACTTTTCCGGCATGACTATATTAGTATGGCTTGCCTTGCCATTTTTGCCGTTTGTCTGTCCGTTACCATTGCGGGGATGGATGACACCATAACCGCCGTGGTTACGTTCGTAAATTACATTAATCTCTCCAGTTTCAGAATTATGGAACATATAAAAGTCGTGTCCCACGAGTTGCAGTTGTTCTAGAGCTTCTGTAACAGTCATCGGCGGCATAGAAAAATATTTGGTGCGGACGACTTCGTTGGGCAATTCGGCGGTGCGATCGCCAATTAAATCTGTTACTATCGACTCTGGAATAACCACTTCTGTTGGTTGAGCATGAGTTTTGTGGTCTTGACGCCGTTCTTTATATTTCCGCAGTTGACGCGCAATTTTATCTGCAACTAAGTCAATGCTGGCATATAGGCTCTCGCTGCTTTCCTCGGCACGAATAACGCTACCATTAGCATAAATAGTTACTTCAGCCGCTTGTCTTGGATTAATTCGGGGATTCCGGGCGACGCTAAGATGCACATCTACTTCATTTGTAATGCTTTGAAAGTGACTAACTGCTTTTTCAATTTTTTGATGTACATACTCACGAATCGCATCGGTGATTTCAATATTTTTGCCGTGGATGACAAGCTTCATGTAATACTCTCCCGCTGAATATTTTAGATGTGTGAATTTGCTTTGTATGAAAAGAAATTGCGGTAAGGTTTATTACTCCCGCCAAAACAAATTGTGAACTATATTGTATCTACTGCTGTTAAGCTATCTCTCAGGTTGCTGCATCTAAGGAATTGTCAAGTATACCCTTGATTTACCTCCTCATCTCTGCGCTGATGTCTTATTGTATATCCAATTAGCACTCAAGAGTTGAGAAAATCTAATTGTAGCTCCTATGACTACCTTTTCCTTTAAAGGAATGCTTACAGAACTGTTGATATTTGCTCCTTCTGTGTTGGATTGAGGTTTGCTTGCTGTTGTTCAAGAATACAAGGTTCTGTGGAAGTTTGATTCTGTTTGAAATGCAAACAATGATATTAAAGTCATCAGCCAGTACATTCTTCCTTATTGTCTTGGCATAATGCTTATTGCAGAGAATTCCTCCTAAAACCTATTGAGGTTAATATTCAAGCTAGCACTTTGTTTTTTCTAATGCATCTTCCCTTGACTTTCCTTTAAAATCCTTTGCAAAGCTTGACAATTTTTGATTCTCATTAGGTAACTTGAAATATATTTAGTTCTTTATACGGTTGAATTTTGGGATGATCCATAGTACTAGATCGCAAAAAAACATTTGCTTGCTGTATAATCAAGGATTAATGCCTTACTTAGAAGCTCATGGATGGCAGCGATCGCTTCTAAGCGATCGCATTCATGACCCAAGTCTAGATGACGTGTTAATTTTGCTAGAACATCCACCTGTCTACACTTTGGGACAAGGAAGCAACTCAGACTTTCTCAAATTTGATATTGACAAAGGTCAGTATGATGTGCATCGAGTTGAACGAGGCGGCGAAGTTACTTACCATTGTCCCGGTCAACTGGTGGGCTATGCAATTTTAAATCTGCAACGTTATCGGAAAGACCTCCATTGGTACTTACGCCAACTCGAAGAAGTAATAATTCGCGTATTGGCAATTTATGGATTGCAAGGAGAAAGAATTCCGGCTTTTACTGGCGTTTGGTTGCAAGGGCGAAAAGTTGCGGCTATTGGTATTAAAGTCAGCCGTTGGATTACTATGCACGGCTTTGCGTTAAATGTTTGTCCAGACATGACAGGCTTTGAGCGCATTGTACCCTGTGGTATTTCTGACAAACCTGTAGGCAGTTTAGCCGAATGGATTCCAGGTATCACCTGCCAAGAAGTGCGTTTTTACATAGCACAATCTTTTGCAGAAGTTTTTGGCGTGGAATTAGTAGAATCTCAGCCTCAAGGGTTTTTCCTATCTGAGTAAATTCCGCTTGTAATATGTAATAAATACTATAGCAGTCCTATTTAAATTATGAGACACTTATGACAGTATAGTAGTCCTAAATCATTTGTGAAATATTTTTGGAGTTGGCTGTCATTGGTCATTGGTCATTGGTGATTAAAAAAAGGACAAATGATTTAAAATTTTGAATTGGTATAACTGCGATTGTCAAAGCTAGAATCCGATTATTTATAAACTTTTATACTAACTTTTTACGACACTCAAGCACAACTTTGCGCGTGAATTACTCAAATAATCTCCAGCTATATGCCCCATCGATAACATCTCTCAGAGAACGTGATTGGACAGCTTTGATAGAACTATTTGATAGAGACGACGGTGATGAAATTGAAGCCGACATCAGCGGTAGTTTATTTTGGTTAATACCTGAACCTTGTTGGGAAGACGATCCCTTTGATTTTTTGCGTGAGTACCTTTAAAGAGTAGACCTCTTGCAAAAATATATTTTTGCAAAATAGGGAAAAGGGTAAAGGTTAAAGGGAAAGGATTTTGAGTTTCTTTACCCTTTTCCCCTTCGCCTTTACCCCGATAAATGCCAAGAAGTCTAGTGATGAGTGAGGAGTTTAAAAGAAGTTTTTAATTACGAATTACAAATTACGAATTACGAATTATTTGAAGGCGACTTAGGAAAATACGTAGGCGATCGCTTTGGGGATTGGTTAGCACTTCATAGGCTGGGCCTTGTTCTGTGACAATACCTTTATCTAAAAATATCACTTGATGGGCTACTTCTTTGGCAAATTGCATTTCATGGGTGACAACTACCATTGTCATCCCTTCTGTGGCTAATTGTTGCATCACTTGCAGAACTTCACCGACGAGTTCGGGATCTAGGGCGCTGGTGGGTTCGTCAAATAGCATGATTTGGGGATTCATACATAAACTACGAGCGATCGCTACTCGTTGCTTTTGTCCGCCAGAAAGTTGTTCGGGATAAGCAGAGGCTTTGTCAGATAAGCCAACTTTTTCTAAATATAATCTCGCTAGTTGCGCGCTTTCTTTTGGTGTTTTACCCAAGACTTTACGCGGTGCGAGTGTCATATTTTCTAAGACGCTGAGATGGGGAAACAGGTTGAACTGTTGAAAAACCATGCCTACTTGTGTTCGTAGTTGCCGCAGTTGGCTATAGTTGACAGTGGGCCGGGATAAGTTAATTCCATTAATGATTAAACGCCCGTTGTCTATGGTTTCTAGGCGGTTGAAACAGCGTAGTAGGGTACTTTTACCACAGCCGGAGGAACCGATAACTGCAACAACTTCTCCCCGGTTGATTTCGCCGGTGATTCCTTTGAGGACTTTTAGGGAACCAAAGTTTTTTTCGATATTCTCAAAAATAATCGCAGGGATGGTATTATCCATTACTTGTGTCAAGCTGCTCTACAGTTGATTGTAATATTTTAAGAAATCGCAAAGGCACAGAAGGAGAGAAAATAATATGGCTAAAGTTGGTTTTATGCGTTGGCTGTATTTATGTGTCTTCGTAGGTTTTAGTTGTTTATTACTGATTAGCTGTGCTGTGAACTCTAGCGCGGGGAAAACTTTGCGGGTTGCTACAGAACCGGCGTTTCCACCTTTTGAGTTTCAAGGAAAAGGTGGCGAGTTGCAGGGGTTTTCCATTGATTTGATGAATGCGATTGCTTCTTCTCCTAACTTTAAAGTGAATTTTCAAAGTCTGCCTTTTGATGGCATTATCCCCGCTTTGCAAGCTAAAACCGTAGATGCGGCTATTAGTTCGATTACGATTACTGAGGAGAGGGCAAAAACGGTTTCTTTTTCCCGTCCTTATTTTAAGGCTGGGTTAGCGATCGCAATTCGCGCAGACAATCAAAATATTACTGGTTTTGACAGTCTCAAAAATAAAAAAATTGCAGTACAAATTGGCACAACCGGGGCTGCAAAGGCTAAAAGTATTCCTGGGGTACAAATTCGCAGTTTTGATTCTGCACCCGTAGCTTTGCAAGAATTGCTCAACAGTAATGTAGATGCGGTAATTAATGATGCACCTGTAACTTTATATGCAATTAATACAGGCAATCTTCAGGGAATTAAAGTAGTACAGAAATTGCTGACGGAAGAGTTTTATGGAATTGCTACAGCTAAAAACTCGCCAAATTTGACATTGATAAATGATGGCTTGGATAGAGTGCTGAAAAATGGCACTTACTCTCAAATTTACCAGAAATGGTTTAAAGTTGAACCACCATCACTACCAGCTAAATCACCATTTGAGAATCAAACTAACGCTGGCGCATCTAAAATATTAACTTCAATTAGGGTGATTTTGCAGGCTTTTCCAAGTCTATTGCAGGGTGCATTGGTAACGTTGCAATTAACAATACTTTCGGTAGTATTTGGTTTAATTGGCGGTTGCTTAATTGGTATTGTTCGCCTTTCTCATATTGCACCTGTGCGTTGGTTGGCGAGGGCGTATGTAGATTTTTTTCGAGGAACGCCTTTGCTGGTGCAAATTTTTATGATTTACTTTGGTTTACCAGCAATTTTACAAGAACTTGGTTGGACATTTTCTTTCGATCGTCTAACTGCTGGGGTAATTGCCTTAAGTTTGAATAGCGCTGCATACATTGCCGAAGTTGTTCGTGCTGGAATTCAATCAATTGAACCAGGACAAGCAGAAGCAGCAAAATCATTAGGTTTGAGTTCTGTGCAAACTATGAGTTATGTAATTTTTCCCCAAGCTTTCCAGCGGATGATTCCACCTTTGGGCAATGAGTTTATCAGTTTATTGAAAGATACTAGCTTAGTTTCTGTGATTGGGTTTGAAGAATTACTACGTAAAGGACAGCTAATTGTTGCTGATAACTATCGCGCTTTTGAAATTTACGCAGGTGTAGCAGTGGTTTATTTATGTTTGACGCTACTTTCTTCCCAAGCATTTAGCCGATTAGAAGCTTGGATGAATCCCATCAAGCGCTAAGAGACTTTCAAAAATAATTTCTCAAAATCCAGAGAATGATAATCAATATACTTGTAAAGCTGATTTTTGGGATAGGTAGCAGTTGGAGTTAAAATCCTTAAGAGAAAATCAAACTTAATAAAATGTGTTCTAATATACCTTTTTTTCAGGTAATTCTAATCCATTGTTTAATTTAACTTAATACTTTGCTACAAATCCAATAAAAAAGTTATGTAACATCAATCAGATAACAGTATTGTTATCATGGACTTGTAATCATTAAGAAATGTAAATAGTAACTATAACCGTAAGTCAATTTAACCTAATGATTTTGTGCTTGCTATTTCAGGGCTGAGTATGCCAGTACAATTTTGTTGCAATTAAAACTCAGTGAATAGGTTTGAACTATTCAATGCAAGTCTAGTTTCGGCTGCATTGTAACAGTTCACCTTGGCAGCCAAAAATTAAAAACTTTTCATTAGAGGAGAAGCAAATGAGAAATTTGAAAGCAATCATAGACAAATCCTCATTGACTAGTGAAGTATCGGCATCATTTGTGGTGTTTCTTGTCGCCCTTCCTCTTTGCATGGGTATTGCGATCGCTTCGGGACTTCCGCCATCTCGCGGCATAGTTACAGGAATAGTAGGCGGAATTATTGTTGGTGCGGTTTCCGGTTCACCTTTGCTAGTTAGTGGCCCGGCTGCTGGACTGGCGGTGGTTGTTGCAGAAGTAGTTCAACAATATGGCATTGAAATGGTTGGGCCAATTCTGCTGCTAGCGGGTTTAATCCAATTACTCGCTGGTATATTTAAACTTGGTCAGTTGTTTCGCGCCATGTCACCGGCTGTCATCTATGGAATGCTTGCAGGTATTGGGATATTAATCTTCGCTTCCCAATTTCATGTGATGTTAGACGACCAACCGCGTATACACGGCATTGAGAATTTAATTTCGATTCCCAACACGATTTACAAAGCTTTCTTTTCTATTGATGGTAGCGTTCATCACCTTGCAGCACTCATAGGTGTAACAACTATTATCAGTCTTCTGCTGTGGGAAAAATTTAAACCCAATAGTTTAAAGTTGATACCTGGCGCGCTTGTCGGCGTTGTCATTGCCACTTTCATAGCTACAGTGTATAGATTCCCGATTCAGTATGTTGATGTACCTGGAAATCTGGCACAAGCAATTCAATTACCAACATTTGCCAGCTTACCACGCTTAATTCAGGCACCAGTTTTGCTAGATGCGATCGCGATCGCATTCATTGCTAGTACAGAAAGTTTGCTTTCAGCCGTAGCAGTAGATCGATTGCATACCGGGACAAGAACCGATTTCGATCGCGAATTAACAGCCCAAGGAATTGGCAACGTTATATGTGGGTTCTTGGGTGCTTTGCCGATGACAGGAGTGATAGCCCGCAGTTCTGTAAACGTAGAAGCTGGTGCTAAAACTAGATTATCAACAATGCTTCACGGTTTATGGCTGTTAATTTTAGTAATTGCAGCCCCAACCTTGCTCAAAATAATTCCCATTTCTAGTTTGGCAGCAATTCTAGTTGTTACTGGTTACAAACTAATCGAAGTAGAACATATTCGCCAGTTAAAAAAGTATGGACGTTTTCCTCTGGTGATATTTTTTGCCACTTTAATAGGGATTGTTGTTACTGACCTAATCACAGGTGTTTTAATTGGTATTCTGTTGACAGGGATGTTATTAATTCATAAAATGTCGGTGCTGAATATCCAAGTTATTAAACACGAAGATAATCAGCGAATAGACATTTATTTACAAGGTGCGGCAACATTTGTGAGGCTACCAAAATTAGCGAATATTTTAGAACTTGTGCCTCCAGGAAGTGAATTGCATGTTTATATGCAAGACTTGGCTTATATAGATCACTCTTGTCTAGACTTATTATCAGTGTGGGGAAAACAACAGGAAAAAATGGGAAGCACTTTAACTATGCAATGGGATCGTCTGATAGATCGTAATCGCAAACCATTTACTCTGTAGAATTCCAGCTAGATTGAATTTGCTTCACGGTAGGGTATCACAGCTGTGTTACCCTACCAATTGTTTGTATTCTATGTAATCAACCAGGGGTTAAAATAGATTTTATATAGAGAATTTGGATTGAGTTGCACCTGAATTAACCAAAAATATATGACAATTCTCAACGCTCGTAATTTATCTTTAGAAGAAGTTCAGCGTCTGTTTGGCTTTCAAGAACAGTACAGTGACTCATTTTCTAACTACTTATCTTTGGAACCTCTCCTCGAAGTTGAACAACAAGAACTTCTGCAAATTAGAAATGACTTTCGACGCTACCTGACAGCCGGTAAAGTTTCTGAAGGTCAGGTAAAGTTTCTTGCAGTTGCGCCTTTACTAAGATTAGCTGGTTTTTATCGCTATCCGATCGAGATTGTTTTGGAAGAGAATATTGCTGATATTGAAGTTGAAGATGAAGATATAAAAATTAAAGGAAGGTTTGATATCTTAGCTGTTAATAAAGCTAAAACTACAAAACCTCAAACATATTTTTGGGTACTGTTGATTGAATCTAAAAACTGTCAAGTTGATATATCAACAGGTTTGTCTCAGCTACTTACTTATGCTTATAAAAATTTAGAGAATCAAAAATCAGTTTGGGGATTAACGACTAATGGTAGAAGTTATCAGTTTGTCTATCTCGAACAAGGAAATCCCCCTATTTATTATCTGTTACCAGAATTAAATTTAATGGAAAGAGAACGTTCAAGTCAGTTACTACAAGTTTTAAAAGCAATTTGTCAACTTTAAAAGCATTGATGATTAAAACAACATATAAGCCAAGGTAAAAATTAAGGTAAAATTTATGATTCCAGCCATACCCAAACTAGTAAGCTTTGAAGATTTTGCAGCTTGGCGTCCTGAAGGCGGAAGATACGAATTACATAATGGTGCAATTGTTGAAATGCCTCAACCAACTGGCGAACATGAAGATGTTGTTGGTTTTATCGCTAGAAAACTAACTGTAGAATTTGATCGATTAAATTTACCTTATATAATTCCCAAAACTGTGCTGATAAAACCTGTTAATTTGGTTTCTGCTTATTCCCCAGATGTGTTGATATTAAATCGTCTTAATTTAGTAAATGAGCCGCTATGGAAAAAAGAATCAACTGTATCATATCCGGCATCAATTCCTTTGGTAGTTGAGGTAGTTAGTACCAATTGGGATGATGACTATTACACAAAACAAGGTAAGTATGAAGGTATTGGAATTCCTGAATATTGGGTTGTAGATTATCTCGGTTTAGGCGCTAAAAAGTTCACTGGCAACCCCAAACAGCCTACTATGTCTATTTATCAATTAATCGATGGTGAATACCAAGTTACTCAATTTAGAGGTACAGATCGCATCGTCTCGCCTACTTTCCCAGAATTGAATTTAACCGCCGAACAGATTTTTCAAGCTGGAGATATCCCAAGTTGTTAAATTTATCGAGAAAGCTTTTTATAAGTTATCTAATTACGAATTACGAATTACGAATTACGAATTAGTATGAGACTAGCTTGGGATGAATGGCAAGCAAGGGATAAATCATGCTTTAAGCAAATTATAATGTTTTTAGCTGATTTGCTTGAGAACTAACGCCCTAAGTGCGATCGCCATACACTTGACCAAAGCTACGATCGGGATGAATCTCAATCACCATATCAACCACTGTTGCATCTCTTAACAACGGCGTGATGAATAATTCCGGGTGCAGCGATCGCCAAAAATAATTGACAAATTGCTCTATCTGTGCATTGCTCATACCCGATTTACCCGCAGCAATCATTTGTTGTTCTGCCTGTTTGCGCCACTCCAAAGAACACCGATAATCGATGGGATACAGCACAATTAAACTGTCCAATCGCTCCCACAGTGGTAAATAATCGTGGAGGCGAAGATTCATCTCACGGGCAAATGCTCTATCTTCATCTGTGACAATTGGCGGTGGCGCAGTATCAAATAAATCAGGATTGATTGGTCGCACACCCACAAACCAACCCTCAAATAGTACAATATCTACATCCGCCACCATTTCTGGATTAGTGCGATCGCCAGCACCTCCAAAAGCAGATTTATCAAAGCGGGGAAGCATCACCGGGCTTTGCAACTCACGGATTTGATCTAGTACATTTAAGCCTAAGTCTATATCGTGAGTTCCTGGTGGGCCGCGCCAAATTAAGCGGGGATCTTGCTGTGTCAAAAGCAAGCGATCGCTGTAAGTTTTATACAAGTCATCCAAAGATAAACTCACAGTCCTGTATCCCAAATGAGCTAGAATCAAAATGAGAATTTTGGACATTGTAGTTTTACCAGTGCCTTGTCCTCCCAATATTCCTTGAATCAGGGGGTGTCCCAACTGTTGGCGCTGCGATGCTAGTTTGATCCCCAAAGGTAGCCACAAGTCCCACAATACCTGTAACATTTCCTGGGGTTGTACTTGGAGAGTCGCTTGACAGAATTCGCTAAAAGCTGGAAAGACAGATTTTAGTAAATGCGATCGCCTTTCGATCATTTCATCAACATTTTCCGGCGCGATCCCAAAAGCTTTAGCCCTTAACCGATCTGCCAGTGCTGCTTCTCTTGCTTCCTGCTTCCAAGTTTCCCCCAGCCCATTGGTTGCCAAAACACTCAGCCACAAATTCATAAATTCTCCATCTGACTACGATCCCAGCTTAAAAGCTTCGAGAAACAGGCTGTAGATGAAACCAACTTTCAGGAGATTTAGTGAGTCTATCAAGAGCGATCGCCGATCCAAAAAGCTGCGACTATAAAATATTCTGCTGGTAATTTCCGTTAACAGTACTAAAAAACCAGCTGCTACAATGTCTAACTCTGCCCGTTGTCCAGCTGTAGTGGAAACTGCGTTTCCCAGAAAAAAACCGAACAAAAAACTAATTATCAGCAACGATAGTCGTCGCCAAGGATTTAAAAACCATTGCCCAAAACGCGTAGCAATGCCATCGAACAAGTTATTGAGACGAGTGTTTTGCATCAAAGGGACTTTTGGGAAAAGTCAAGATATCTTTAAATATATCTATATTAATGTAAGAAGGATATTGGTTTTAGCATCAGCTTGTTTGTTATTATTGTAGATATCTACTGGAATTGCAGTGTTTATTCAAATTTGACTATTCTATCATCTTCTTCAGAAATACAGTTTCTTAGAGGATGTTTGGAAACAATAAATATTTAGTTTGCTCCTCACGAGCAAGCCTTAAAAAATGGGAAAATGATTCAAAATTCCCCTTTTTTAAGGAAGCTAGTTCGTTAAGCGCGTTTGCTGACTTGTATTCATGTATGAAAGTAAGCTCCTCGTAGGGTCTCCCAACAGGAGAATAAACTTGCGTAGATTTAGAAAGGAGGATCTTTAAGCACTGACGTTTAGCAAAGGACGCCTTGTTGAGGCTGCTAACGGTTTCAGGAAACTTTTATTTTTTTTATAGAAATGAATTGGTTTAATAGGTATAAAATTATCTTGTTTTTATCCATACTTACGGTCAAAAACCAAAGTAATGGATGTCTGGATCTCTTGTTTTTCAAACATCAAAGAGATTATATCCTTCAAATATTTTCTAATCAAAATGATATTTATCATACATTCCTCTTCCTAATTTGAGGAAAGTCTATATTCGGCTATTTTGTGTGATTGCCTTTTGGGATAATAGGCTACTATTTGGTCAAGCCTAGACAAAATATTTATTTCTAAATAACTATCAATATGAAATCTTCAGTGTATCGTAACGTCGGTATTACAGCTTTGTGCTTGGGACTGCTTGTTGCTCTGGTGGGATGCTTTGGACTGAGCGTATCCTTTGAGTCCACCAACCCAGATACAAACCCAGATACATCTTCACAACTGCCAACAGAAACTCAAGAGTGGCATACAACTTCGGTTGTACCTGAAAAAAGTCTTTCCACTAGCTTATCTACTCCAGTACCTACCCCAACCAATCGAGTAGAACATAGCAATAAAGAGAATACTTACCCTGTCTTGGCAAAGCGTGATAAATCAACAAGCATTGCCAAGGATCGAGGTACTTTGCGAATGAGCAATCAAACTAATCAGCCTGTGCGGCTGGTTCTACTGGCACGAGAGTCAGTAGCAAAAGGAGCTAGTAAAAAACAAACTCACTACGATGTACCGGCACATTGGGATTTTGCTCCCGAAGAAGGTAGTGAGAAGGGACTGGTTCTATCCCTACCTCAGAATAATTTAAAGCTGGAAAAGGGAGATGTTTTAGTTGCTTTTGCACAAGATGGTTCCCGTCGTTACTGGGGCCCTTATATTATTGGCGAAACTCAATTACCTAAGTGGAATTCCCAAAATAGAGAATGGCAACTTGTGCTGAGTCAATAGACTTATTGCAGAAGTGCTTTTTGCACTCTTGGGGGAAAAGGTTTTGGTTAAAGGGGAAGGGGATAATACAGAACCTTTTCCCCTTACCCTTTTCCCACAATGCCAAGAAGTCTAATAAATATGCTCAAACCTTTATTTTTACATCCTTACCCTACAGTTGGTAAAGTGTTAAGTAATGGATAGAGGAAAATTGTTGAATTAAAAACTCTGAAGAACAAAAGATAGATAACCAACGACTATTGATTAGTGATTGTTGACTATTGACTAAATGAGAATGAAATTGAGTGTTAAGCACACTGTTGATCGGTGGTTCAACAAAATAGCAAAAAATCCAGCCTTGAGTCTAACTGTGTCGATTTTGTGGTTGATAGTGGTTGGTTGGGTGGCTTTTGGGTGGAATTTGGGCAACACTGGCTTAATTGATGAGACAGAGCCGCTCTTTGCCGAAGCTTCCCGCCAGATGTACGTTACAGGTGATTGGATTACGCCATTTTTCAATGGTGACACTCGTTTCGATAAACCTGCTTTAATTTACTGGTGTCAGGCGATCGCATATCATCTGATTGGCGTGAATGAATGGGCAGTACGCCTTCCTTCTGCGATCGCCGCATTCGGCTTAGTTTGTTTAGCTTTTTACACCATCCAGTGGTATCTGGCTAAACAAGACGAATTAGAGCAAGTTTCACGTCCTACTCGTCGCTACTTAACATCTTTTATCGCAGCCGCGTTGATGGCACTCAATCCCGAAACTATTATTTGGGCGAGAACGGGTGTCTCTGATATGCTGCTCACCGGATGTATGGCATCGGCTTTGTTATGTTTCTTTCTAGGGTACGCAGGGAAGGAAGGGACTGGGGACTGGGGACTGGGGACTAGGAAACTGGGAACAGAGGGCAGTGGACTGAGGAGTGAAGAGAAATTTTCCCAATCCCCAATCCCTAATCCCCAATCCCTATTCCCCAATAAGTGGTACTTAGCTTTTTATGTGTTGATTGCTGGTGCAATTTTGACCAAAGGGCCAGTGGGAATTGTTTTGCCGGGGCTAATTGTTGCCGCCTTTTTGCTTTACGTGGGTAAAGTGCGAGAGGTGTTGCGGGAAATGCACCTTCTTGTAGGTATACTGATAATTCTCGCTTTGTCAGTGCCCTGGTATGCTTTAGTAATTTGGCGCAATGGTTGGAATTACATTAACTCCTTTTTTGGTTATCACAACCTGGAACGCTTTACAGAAGTAGTTAATGGTCACTCAGCACCTTGGTATTTTTACTTTTTAGTCGTGCTGTTGGGTTTTGCACCATACTCAGTGTATTTACCAGCTTCTATAATCAAACTAAAGTTTTGGCAGCGATCGCATTGGCGATCTGTTGAACGTTTTCAGCAATTTGGTTTATTTGCCTGGTTCTGGTTTGCTAGCATCTTTAGCTTTTTTTGCATTGCTGTTACCAAACTCCCTAGCTACGTATTACCTTTAATGCCAGCAGCAGCAATCCTGGTAGCCCTGCTGTGGAGCGACCTTTTTTCAGATACAGAGACACGGCAAACAATTCCTTCCCCCTCTCCCACTTTGCCCATCTCCGCGTCTTTGCTGCGAATAAGTGGTTGGGTGAATGTAGTATTTTTATCAATTCTGGCAACAGCACTGCTCAACATAACCCAGATACTAGGTACCGATCCAGCTATAAGTAACTTCCACGAACTAATTCAAAAATCTGGTTTACCAGTAATCGCGGGTATAATTTGGCTAGTTTCTGCTGTTTTGGTCGCGGGTTTATTATTGAGTCGCCGCTGGAACTACATTATCAGTATTAATTTAATCGCGTTTGTGGCGTTTGTAATTTTTGTCTTAACGCCTGCTTCGTTTTTTATCGATCGGGAACGTCAATTACCCTTAAGGGAATTGTCTGCGGTCATTCTAGAAGCAAAACAACCAAACGAAGAATTGATCATGCTTGGCTTCAAAAAGCCTAGTGTGGTATTTTACAGCCACATCCACGTAAATTATTTAAAATTTCCCCAAGAGGCTGTAGAGCATATTAAAAACCAGGCTGCTAAAGGACTAAAACCTTCCTCAGTGCTACTGTTAGCCGAACAGAAAAAGTTTTTACAAATGGACTTACAGCCAGATGATTACAAGAATTTATCAACCAAGGGTGCTTATAACTTGGTTCGAGTTCCTTTTAAGAAAATGAAGAATCAAAAAATAGATATATCATAATTAGTCATTAGTCATTAGTCATTAGTCCTTAGTTATTGGTTATTCACAAAGGACGAAGGACAAATGACTAATGACAAAAAACCAACGATCAATAACCCCATTAACATTTGCTATTGTAACCATTGACAGCTAAAGCTTGATTGATTTGGCTTAATAGGTCTTCCATTGATATCGATCGCGGTAATATTTGGGTAGCGATCGCACCAACAACAGTTTCTATCGATTCCACACTATTTTTCTTCTGCTTGTCAATTTCCCGATCGGCTACCCCATCCTGGAAACTGGTTTGTGAGCGATTTAATCGCTGATTTAGTACCAAAATTGGTGGCAACTTTAAAGGCGAATTTCCTAATGTTTTCAGTGCTTTGAGCACATCTTTGTGGATAGAGGTTTCTCCTAAACAAATTAGCAATAAGTCAACGCTTTCGTGGCGAATCTGTTGCAATACTTCTGCCCAACAAGGACTCATTGCGGCTTTGAAGCCTGCTGTTTGCAGGTATTGAATTAAAGCTTGGAACCATTCAGATCCCCGTTCAGCAGTTTCACTACTAATTGAGCAATTTTTTTCTGTCCGATAACCCTTAGCTGGCTTACGTCTTATCTGGGGGAAATCCCGCAGCATTGTTAAATCCACTACTAAGATGTTGGGAGGGCAGCAAATACCAGAAGCAATTTCTAGTACTGATAGTAAAGCATCTGTTTTCTCGGTGCGACTGCTGTTGTCTTTCGCAAATGGTGTTAAGTAAGGAAATACAGATAGCCCTGGTATTTTAGAAGCGATTAAAGTAGTTGCGACATCGCAAGTAACCAGTGGTATCGCTGCTAAACGTGGATGTCCAATTAGTTGTTGCAAATAAATTTGCGCAGTGGTACTTTCGACATCTAACAAAATCACATCAAACTGCCATACCCGCGCCAAAAGTTCTGCCTGATCTAGATCATCTACTTCAATCACTCGGTGTTCTCGAAGTGAGGGGTGGGGATTGACCGATTCTAACTGGGGATTCACCAACCTGAGAATTCGCAGTGGGGTTTTAGTTGGGATAATTGCACTATTATTTGACCCTATCTGCGGCATTACTTGTACAGTACATAATTTTTCGAGAACCGGTGCTAAGACCTGATGCTCTACTGGCAAACTTAAGAAACCATCGGCTCGGTTAGCAAATGCTTGCTCTTTTTCGGCTCCCGTCGCGGTCACAATTACAGATATATGACGGGTTGCAGCGTCAGATTTTAGTAAAGTCAGTACATCCCAACCTGATAGCAGGGGTAGCAACGGATTTAAAAATATCGCTATTGGTTGCAAGCGCCGCGCTTTTTCGACTGCTTCTGTCCCCGATCGCGCAATCACTACCCGATATCCTAAACCTTTGAGTTGTTCGGTCAAGTCTTCAATATATCGAGCTACTGCTTCGACTACCAAGACCAACCGTTGCGAACTCGCAAGATGATGCTGTATGGGCGTACTAACTTGCTGACGAGCGGCGGCGAGATTTTCCCGTGTCGGTTGATATCGTGTCTCCTCGGCTTCTCTGATTCCCATATCTGGTTCCGAAAAGCCTGTTTTCGGGGGACTGGGTGGCAGAAGTAGGGTAAACTGGCTACCTTTACCTTCACGCGATAAGAAGCTGACATCTCCTCCGTGGAGGCGAGCCAAGGCGCGAGTTAATACTAGCCCCAAACCAGTGCCTTCAAATTGCCGGGTGAGGGGGTTTTCTAGTTGTTGGAATTTTTGAAAGATTAAGTGTTGCTGGTGTTCGGGAATACCAATTCCTGTATCCCAAACTGTAAAGGCAATCCATCCTTCCCAACGACTTACCCGCAGCCCAATTTCGCCAGATATTTCGGTGAATTTAAAAGCGTTGGAAAGTAGGTGTACTAGCATCTGGCGTAAGCGCAATTCGTCTGCCACCATCTGATCTAAACCTAGTTCAATGGAAAGACAGAATTGAGGAGCAGATGAACGGGCATTTGCAGGTGGCGGGGCAGATGTCGCTTTGGTGGTTTGAGTGTGGATAGCTTTGGCTTCCGATAGGGCGCGATCGCACACAGCCTGAATTTTCACCGGAGTCAGCGTCAAATCCATTTGTCCCGTCTCCATCCGGGTCAAATCTAAAATGTCATTCACCACACTCATCAGGTGGCGTCCGCTTTGATGAATCAGTCCGGCATAACGGGCTTGACGCTCGTTAAGTTCTCCTAACTGCTGATCCACTAGCAAGCGCGATAATCCCAAAACGGCAGTTAGGGGAGTTTTGAGTTCATGACTAATACAAGCTAAAAACTCGTCTTTTAACCGATTTAGTTGAATTAAATCGGCATTCTTCGCTGCTAGTTCTTTACAAAGTTGCTGCTGTTCAGTGACATCAGTAGCTAAAACCAACCACAAATCAGTGCTGAGTGCAATTTCCTTTTCAGCACTCATAACTTTAAATTCAGGATTATCTAAGGGAATTTTGGCAAACTGCCAGATTCGCTCTTGACCATTTTGCATTTCGACAACGCAGGTACAAGTACCCACTTGACTATCTAAATAGCATCGGCTGTATGCAGCATCACCTGATGCTTCTTGCTGAATCAGTTCTTCTTCATCAGTATGCTCATTCTCCCTACCATTGGGATGAACCTTGATTGCTGGTTGGGTGGCATATTCTGCTATTTCGGAGCGTTTAGGGGCAAGTATTGCCTCCACCTGTTGCCTAACCCCTTCTGGATCTTTTAAGGTTCCTAATTGCTGCCACCAGGCGGGATTTCGCGCTACCACCTCGCCAGTACCCGTTTGCAACATCAAAGGCCAAGGCAGTCTTTCTAGCAAGTGTACTAATGGCTGATGTCCTAATGACTTGGGTTCGTTTGGCCGACCATCATATTCATGGCGATGTTCGCTAGACTTTTGTAAGCCAGCCATACGTTCCTGAGCTAGCGATCGCAACAGGCGCGAACTATCTAGCAGCCCCAAATATCGACCCTCGGAGTCAATCAGCGCCCAATCTAAGTTTTGGGCTTTTTCGACTTGTGAATCGCACCAGCGCAAGCTTAATCGCTCTACACGCTCCGAAGCTGATATTGTCTGTATTGGCTCAATTAGACCTTGACCCCAGGTAGAGAGCGATTGGTGTAAATTTAGATTTTTATCGTCACTTTGGGCTAATAATTTTGGGATTAAACGGGCAGAATACAGCAATCCGATGGGGCATTGCTGTTGATTCACTACTACCAAGCGATCGCACTGTTCTTGCTCAAAAATCTCCAACACCACTGCCAGAGAACTTGTTTGGGGGCAGCTAGGTACGGTTGCCTGAAAGTTATAAAGCGGGTAATCTAGCATTAACATAGGGATTTGGGGGTCATTCTTCCTGTGGAACCCTCCGGCATTTCCATCTGCCAGTTGATGGTCTTTTCGCCTGAAGTCGTATCCTCTAAGAAGACTCATATAAGCAACTCTGGTTATTTCAACGCCATTAAAACAACGGGATTTCCCCTAACGGACACGGGAATTGCAAACGAGTGCATTTTTCCAAGAGGCGACGTTTCTAATTTTTAGCAACTAGCCAGCCTCCCCAGTGTCTTACTGGTATTTAAACTCCTCATCGATAGCGACGGCTAAGACAATTATGGCCCCAAAGATTCGCTTTAGAACCTTGAGGAATTATAATGATTTGGAATGCGACAATCCTTTAAGTTCGTTTAAGTATCTTATCAAGGAGCAAAATAAAAAAATCTATCTATTTATATACATAAGTATGTAAATCATGAGTTAATTACTGTGTCTTGCAATGCCGACGGATACCTCATCATCAAAGACCTACTAAGTTCTATCAGTTAGTTGCTCCACTAGAATGTTGAGTGCCTAGCACTATCTGCTCGCCTAGAGCGTTATTTTGGGGTTAAATCAGCACTTTACTGCACACGCAGTATTCCCCTACAAGCGTTAGCCAAACTTATCAGCCCGCGTTTCTTGGTCAGGGCGATCGAGGAGATATATTCAAGAATAGATGTTATTACCGATCTTGATTCTGCTATCTAATATTAACAAATGCTTAAATAATCCAGTTGACTTAGCCAACCAAAAAGGTTTGAGTAAGTGGCTGTGGCAATTGATAGACGCAATTATTGCTCAATTTTGCTACTTACCTGTTGCTGTAACAAGCTCTGGAACAATCAACTATTTACCAAATTGGCTGCTACTAAATCCAAGTAAGGCATACACTCTTCAGTACGTTTATGTATTTGCCAGTCAGATGCAAAAAAGCCAGCAGTATTTTCAGGAGATGACTCCGGCAGAAAGAGAAGGATTATTAAGACAGCTTAAAATAGATTATAGCCTAATTCTTATAGATTATTTTACTACAGACAAAACCCTCAAAGATAAAATTGATAAATTTATCAATACTATATTTTATGCTAATATTCCTGTGCCCCAAATAATCGAAATTCACATGGAGATAATTGAAGAATTTTCTAACCAGCTAAAATTAGAAGGTAGGAGCAATGAAACTTTACTTGATTACCGCCTAACGTTAATAGATATCTTGGCTCACCTGTGCGAAGTCTATAGGAGTTCGATTTCTAGATAAAATAAATGAAATTTATTGCTCTGTGTTCAACTGGGAACAAGCTACAACTGTGAGTAACGATGCATAGAAAAATATTTATTGTATTTCTCTGATAATGATTAGTTATTAAGTATATGAATAAAGCCAGAAAAACCTACGTTCTCAAGCTTTACGTAGCAGGTAATACTCCTAATTCAGTCCGGGCATTAAAAACACTTAAAGAGATTTTAGAACAGGAGTTTGAAGGGGTTTATGCTTTAAAAGTGATCGATGTACTGAAAAGCCCGCAACTGGCGGAAGAAGATAAAATATTGGCCACACCAACATTATCTAAAATTTTGCCTCCACCCGTTCGCAAAATTATTGGGGATCTTTCAGATAGAGAAAGAGTGTTGATTGGATTGGATTTGCTCTATGAAGAACTGAGTGAAGAAGACTTTGAAGAGTAAATTTTTCATCATAAAAAATTAATTCAAAATTTTAGTAATAAAAAAACAGGTTTTAATCCCCTTTTGTGATCGAGCAATGAGTGAAAAAGAGCAAGTAGAACCAAAACAACCACCGATAATTAGGGGTGTAGAAAAAATTCGGACGATGATCGAAGGGTTTGACGATATTAGTCATGGTGGTTTACCAATTGGTAGAACTACCTTGATTAGTGGTACATCCGGCACAGGCAAAACCTTATTCTCTCTTCAGTTTCTCTATAACGGTATCACCTACTTTGATGAAGCAGGAGTATTTGTAACCTTTGAGGAATCACCGAGTGATATTATTAAAAATGCTAATATTTTTGGTTGGAACTTGCCCCGCTTAATTGAAGAAGGCAAGTTGTTTATTCTTGATGCATCTCCCGATCCAGAAGGTCAAGATATCGTGGGAAATTTTGACCTTTCTGCACTCATTGAACGCTTGCAATATGCCATCCGCAAATATAAAGCTAAACGAGTTTCAATCGACTCAATAACAGCAGTATTTCAGCAGTATGAAGCGATGGGAGTAGTGCGACGCGAAATTTTTCGTTTGGTAGCACGTCTCAAACTACTGAGTGTCACCACTCTAATCACCACTGAACGTAGTGAAGAATACGGGCCTGTTGCCTCTTTTGGAGTGGAAGAATTTGTTTCCGATAATGTAGTAATTGTTCGCAACGCTTTAGAAGGAGAACGCCGCCGCCGCACAATTGAAATTCTCAAATTGCGCGGCACAACTCACATGAAAGGCGAATATCCCTTCACAATTACTAATGAAGGAGTTAACATCTTCCCACTCGGAGCAATGCGCTTGACTCAACGTTCTTCTAATGTCAGGGTATCTTCTGGCGTCAAAACTTTAGATGAAATGTGCGGTGGGGGTTTCTTTAAAGATTCAATTATTTTGGCGACAGGAGCTACAGGTACTGGTAAAACCCTGTTAGTAAGCAAATTTATTCAAGATGGCTGTCTCAATGGAGAACAGGCGATATTATTTGCTTATGAAGAGTCACGCGCCCAACTATCTCGTAATGCTTCCTCTTGGGGAATTGATTTTGAAGAATTAGAAGATCAAGGTTTACTCAAAATAATTTGTACCTATCCTGAATCAACTGGTTTAGAAGACCACTTACAAATTATTAAATCAGAAATTGCTATTTTCAAACCTGCTCGGATTGCCATTGATTCTTTATCAGCACTAGCTAGAGGAGTTACGAATAATGCATTTCGGCAGTTTGTAATTGGTGTGACAGGTTATGCTAAACAAGAAGAAATTACTGGTTTTTTTACCAACACAACCGACCAATTTCTAGGAGCGCATTCGATTACTGACTCTCACATTTCCACGATTACCGATACAATTCTGATGTTACAGTACGTAGAAATTCGTGGAGAAATGTCGCGGGCAATTAACGTATTCAAAATGCGCGGGTCTTGGCATGATAAAGGCATTCGTGAGTATAATATTACTGCTGATGGGCCCGAAATTAAAGATTCTTTCCGAAACTACGAACGGATTATCAGCGGTGCTCCTACTCGCGTTAATATCGATGAAAAGGCGGAACTTTCTCGCATTGTTAGACGTTTTGAAGACAAACAGAGTTCCGAACCCTAAATTTAGTATCGTAGTATATTCTTTCCTAAGTTTAGTATCGTGCTATATTCTGTGGTGAAGAAAGGTTTTCTGCCGCTAGATTGATTTTCGTGTGAGGGATGCGGTGAAAGGACAGCAATTATTTTATAGCTTCTTACCTGGTGTAACGGCAGCAGTTTTAACAACTCAGCCTGCTTGGGCTGGTACTGCGAAACTAACTAAGATACAACTGGCATCTTCTCCTAGTGTTTTGACTTCTACTTATGGTCAAGGCTTGGTTGTGGATACCATAAAAAATAGGCAACTGCCTAACAGTGCAAATGTTAGTGTTCCAACCCTAGTACCTGCTTTGGGTTTTACTAAACTTAGTGTGAAACCTTTAAGTAATAACAGTATTCCAGTATTTACGGCTGAAAATACTGTTGTGCCAATAAAACAACTACTTAAGAAAGATAAAGGTAGATTTTTTAGTTTGACACCTACCTCTAATTCTTCCCAAGCTCAAAAGAACCAAAAACAGAGTAATTCGAGTGCTTCTGGGCAGAAATTAAAGAAGATACTAGTTCCCAACTATACTTCAAAAACCCCATCTGTCCAAAAAGAAATTTTGTCCCTGTCTTCTTTCCAGCAGCCAGTGGTTCAAAAGAAAAATACTGTTACTCAGTTGCAAACATTTTTACAAACTTCAACCACAGGTGCAGGAGCAGCAAAACTGTTGTCAGCGCAGAGGTGTCCACAAGAGTTGAGCAAAAGCAAAACTGACTCCTTGACTGTGCTGCTAACCTCAAGCACCTGCTTACAACAAAATGCTATTGGTCGCTTGGCTCAGAGTAATACCACGATTCCGACAGATTCGACGCCAATCACTGCGCCAGGAACTGTAACTCCTGCACCAGGAGGTTCGACGCCAATCACTGCGCCAGGAACTGTAACTCCTGCACCAGGAGGTTCAGTGCAACCTTCTACTGTGCCAGGAACCGTAACTCCTGTGCCGTCAGGGTCGGTGCAACCTTCTACTGTGCCAGGAACCGTAACTCCTGTGCCGTCAGGGTCGGTGCAAGTTCCAGAGAACCTAATTCCTAACTCAAATCCCCTGCAATTTCCCACCAAACCGGAGGAGGTGCAACTTCAAGGAAATCAGCCGATTACTTTGGCACAGGCTCTGGAGTTGGCACGGCGTAACAATCGCGATCTACAGGTGTCCTTATTGGAGCTAGAACGCAATCGAGCGGTTCTACGCGAGGCACAAGCTGCTTTATTGCCCACTCTGGGACTTAGCACGGATCTGACTCGTGGTCAATCTTCTAGCGGTCAACTTCAGAACGAATTAAGCGGACCGTTTGCCGCTAACCAAGATCGACCCAGTACATCTTTTTCTGGTCAAGCACAACTTTCATATAACCTTTATAGTTCTGGGAGAGTGCAAGCTAGCATCAGAGCGGCTGAAGAACAGGTACGTTACTATGAGCTTGCTGTAGAAACTCAGTCTGAGACAATCCGTTTGAATGTTGCTACTGACTACTACAATTTGCAACAAGCGGATGAACAAGTACGCATTAGTCAGTCGGCTGTGGTGAACTCTGAAGCTAGTTTGCGTGATGCAGAAGCTTTAGAGCGAGCTGGGGTTGGTACGCGGTTTGATGTGTTGCGATCGCAGGTGAATTTAGCAAATGCCCAACAAAATTTAACTAATGCTAGATCCCAGCAGTTGATTTCCCGTCGTCAATTAGCAACTCGGATAAGTTTGCCGCAAGGAATAAATATCAGTGCCGCTGACCCTGTACAATTAGCTGGTCTTTGGAACCCAACCCTAGAACAAAGTATTGTGTTGGCTTATCAAAATCGTCCGGAACTGCAACAGTTTTTGGCACAACGCAATACTAGTGAGCAACAGCGTAGACAGGCTCTTGCAGAACTGGGCCCCCAAGTTAGTTTGGTCGCCAGCTACGACCTGCTCGATCAGTTCAATGATAATGTCAGCGTTACTGATGGTTATTCATTCGGAGTTAGGGCAACCCTAAGTTTGTTTGATGGCGGAGCAGCAAGAGCAAGAGCATCTCAACAGAGAGCTAATATTGCGATCGCAGAAACTCAATTTGCTGAACAGCGCAACCAAATTCGGTTTCAGGTAGAACAAGCTTATTCTACCCAGCAATCTAGTTTGGAGAATGTTCAAACCGCTAATACCGCTTTAGAACAAGCCAGGGAAGCTCTACGTTTAGCGCGTTTGCGATTCCAAGCTGGTGTAGGTACTCAAACTGATGTGATTAACTCTGAAAACGACCTCACACAAGCTGAAGGTAATCGAGTTACAGCAATTTTGGATTACAACCGCGCTTTAGCTCAGTTACAACGGTCTGTTACCCTCAGAGCATTCCGCTAATTAGCTGAAACTCAACTGAATCAGTATTTTTGATTGCTGTTGTGTTTTGTAATCCACTTTGCACCTTCTATCAGAGGATCGCAGATTCCAGTAACGTTTTTGATAAAAAGCTAGCTAAAAGCCTCATTTATTCAGTGTATTAACTGGAAAGATGAGGCTTTTTAGTCCAAAAAGCAATATTGTAAATTGTAATTTTTGAGAAATTATTTAGCGATCGCTAAAGAATTACGCCAACAAAATCTGAAGGGAAAGAGTTGTTTCAATACTTGTCGGGTTTTGGGGAAAAGGGGAAAGAAAAAACCTTTAACCTAAACCCAGTAACCTTTTCCCCAAATCCAATTCCGAGTTAAAAATCCAAAACCCCAGCAGTATTGAGAGTTGTTTTTGTGAGATATGTATTGGACTTAACAGATAAGCGCTATAGTCAAATTTGGACTAACATAACTGAGTGTTCGCTCGCTTGCCTCGTCAAAGACTCATGACTAAAGTAACATCTCAAGAAATTGCACAGTTTCGCTCTCAATTGGCAGACGATCCTAGCGATATGGAAGCGCTGGATTTAATTGAAGACTGTGATGGAGATTTGGAAGATGCAGCGATGACGCTAGCTATCCGAGCAGGACAACAACCAGAAAGAGCAAATTCCGAGTGGTTAGATGCCTTGGCTAGAAAATGGCGTGTGGTCGTTTGCGAACCAGAATATCGAGAAGATTTGCTTAATACTTCTCTTGTGAAGATGATGGAACATCTAAAAACAACGCCAACATTTCCTAAGATTTTGGCAACGCCAGTTTTGCTATATGTCCTCAAGCAAGGCGTAAACAATTTTTGTGAGCCACTAGATTTGCTAAAATGATCGGCCCGCATTTTAATCGTGAGATTAAAATCGCGGCTACGCAAACATAGACGCAAAGGGGCTTCAAAGCTCTTAATCTGACCCTAGTCCGTGCAGACAGACTAGCCTGTGGGAAGACTTTCACTGCGTTTGTGTAGTCCTTTTAGTGCTTTGGTGCAAGATGTGAGCCTCGTAACTTCTGATGTAAGTCTTGGAGTAATTCAGGTGTATGACTTCTAGTCATGCGAGGTTCAATCCACCAGGACTGATACGCTGTTAATTAAGGCAAAACTTCTATTAAACAAATTTAGACAAATTGTAAAATCAATGAATTACCTTGTTGCCGTATTACCAGACCGCATTCAAGCCGAAGCTGCTTACTTAGCTTTAGAAAAAGAAGGCATTAACAGCACTATTTTGGGAAGGGGGTATAAAACGGCTGACGAGTTTGGCTTAATTGACCCCAAAGAACAGGCTAAAAAGCAAGCAAAACAAATGGCAACTTGGCTGATACCATTTGGCTTTTTTGCAGGTTTTACATTCAGCCTGATTACTGGTTTAGATACTTTTGCTTGGGCGGGTGAAGTTGGCAATCACATTGTTGGCGGACTGCTGGGTGCTGCTAGTGGTGCAATGGGTGGTGTATTTGTCGGTGGCGGAGTCGGTTTACTTGTAGGTGGTGGTGATGCTTTACCTTATCGCAACCGCTTAGATGCAGGTAAATATTTAGTCGCCGTTCAAGGTTCTGAAACTCTGACTCGCCAAGCAACCAAAATATTACGTCAGTTCGATCCAGAAAATATCCAAGGTTATGCCGATACAAATACTGTGTATTGAATAAATCATAGTTTACAGATCGCGACACAGAGGCTTGAGTTACTTTCCTGTTCTTTGAAGATGGCTTAAGCCGCTGCGATCGCCAACAAATCTCAAGTAGAAAGGTTAACCCAATCTGGACAAGAACTATAGAAATGGGAATTAAAGCTAGAATCAAGATAGTTATAGCAAATTAATTCTCAATTAATAACTGATAATTTTTAAGAATGTTGCCACGAGAAGAACTTTTAAAAGGTGTTGAAAATCGAGATAGTGTAGCTCGTGCAATCGATCAAGCAGAGCAAGCGATCAAAACTTGGGAAGTGGTTTTGACAGATTTTCTATCTCCGCCAGAATTGGCAGAAATTCAACGAGTGTTTAACCGATTAACAGAAGTGCAATTAGTTGCGTGGGGTGGATATCCGCAAGCTGAACGCCAAAGAATAGCGATCGCTCGTTCGGAACTTCCCTTAGATCAATCTCAAGTCAGCCTTGTAGCCGTAGAAATTGCTGGTAATTTCCTGTTTGATACCGCCTCTCACCGCGACTTTTTAGGGGCAATGTTAGGGACGGGAATTGTTCGCGAAAAGACAGGAGATGTGATTGTCTTAGGAGAACGGGGGGCGCAGGCGATTGTTGCACCAGAATTGGTAGAATTTTTGTCCATGAGCCTCAAACAGGTGCGATCGGTTCCTGTGAAAACTCAGCAGATTGAGCTAACAGAATTAAAGGTTCGGGAACCCAAGAAAAAAGAGTTAACTACTGTGGAGGCTTCTTTAAGATTAGATGCGATCGCATCTGCTGGTTTTGGTATGTCCCGCAGCAAAATGGTTGATTTCATCGATGCTGGTGATGTCCGCGTCAATTGGAAGGAAGTTACTCAAGCTAGTTCTCAAGTCAAATCAGGCGACTTAATCGCCATTCGCTCTAAAGGGCGTTTAGAAGTTGGAGAAATAGCCGTTACCAAAAAAGAGCGTTACCGAGTTCAATTAACAAGATATATGTAATAAGTGAGGAGTGAAAAGTTAGGAGTGAGTAGTTTTAAATACATCAGTTTATTTAACTTCAAATTCCAAACTCTTGTACAGACGGGATTCATCGCGTCTCTTAACTCCAAACTCTTGTACAGACGCGATGAATCATGTCTCTATTCCTAAATAAATACTTAATACTTAGGCTTTAAAACGTTTCGCTAACATATTCAGTAGAAGTTTGCGCGGTACAAGCCGAGATAATTTGCTTCTAATTTGAGTAGTACTATCAGAGCTAATAACAGTTGGATAGCCTTTTTCTAAAGCCTCTAAAGATTCCCAAACCACTTTTTCGCAAGAATAAACTTTATCTGTACTACCTGCCAGCGCTGGAGGAAAATTAGCTTCTGCAAAAAAGTTTGTTTCTATTGGCCCTGGACAAGTCACTAAAATACGGACACCATACTGATAATTTTCTGCCCATAATGCTTCACTAAAGCTGAGAATAAAAGCTTTACTAGCAGCATAAACAGAAAGGTATGGTATTGGTTGAAATGCGGTAATCGAGGATACGTTAATAATACTTCCAGAACGACGTTGCCGCATCAATGGTAGAAATTTGTGGGTTAAATCTACCAATGCCAAAATGTTCAATTGTACGATTTTGACTTGTTTTTCTCCATCTCCTTCAGCAAAATCTCCATAGTAACCAAAACCAGCATTGTTGATTAATAAGTCAATGGTTAATCCCTTTGATTTGGTGGCATCAAATACACTAGCTGCTGCATTAGGTTCTGTGAGGTCTTTTACTATAACGTCTACTTGAATGTTGTGTTGTTCTTGTAGTTGTTTAGCTAATTGGTTTAGTTTCTCTTCAGAACGAGCAACGAGTACAAGATTTGTCTTGCGTGCAGCTAGTTCTTGAGCAAAGGCTTTACCAATACCACTAGAAGCACCAGTAATTAAAGCAGTTGACATTCTACATATTCAGATAATTTTTAAGCACTTATAAATCTTACCTATGTTGACTATAAGTTTTAACTACCCAAAGTGATATATCCAAAAGGGTAAAAGCAAGACTTAGTGACTTTTGGAAACTATATTAATTCTCCAAATATACCGATATAGGAGATTCTTAAATCTTCTTCATCTGTATATTGAATAGACGAGTCGATTTTTTCTGATAATTCTGCGTACTGACGCGATCGCTCAAATACAATTTGAGAGTTCAAATGCTTAAGATGAGAAAATATTTGCTTCCGTTGGCTTCGTCTAATTCGGTCACAAATAATGATTTTTATAATAGCCATTCAAATTCATTTTGAATTGCCAATTACCATTTTTCAGACCAATAGATAATTTCTGAAGTGGAACTATTAATAGCAACGCCGTAGCTGTCTCCATGATTCCACTTAAAGCCAGGTCTACCTTTGTCATCTGTATTTAATACCAATATTTCATAAGTAGCTGGAAAAGATTCTGTAGGAGAATCACTAGTATAGAAGAAAGTTGTCGGCACACCGTTAGGTTGGTTTATGTGGTCGTTTGTATCACCACCTATATATTTGTGCTTGGCACTATTTCTATATTGTGAAAGTAATTTTTCTATCTTCTTTGGTGGCTCTTTTAACCTAATTTGAAAAAAACTACTTCCTTGTAAAACTTTGGGAGAGTAAGCGATGCGAACGTCTTTAGCATCAGGGGGAATCTCATTAGGAAAATGTTTTATTTGGTCATTTTCAGACCATAGTTGATTACGAATTTCTTTATAGCGTGATGTATCAGTTATAATTTTAGGCTCACTAGTACTGCTAAAAGTTGTTCTCAGAAAAAAGCTTCCCCCGACAATACTAAGACTAGCAAGGGCTAATAGAAATTGCGATCGCTTCATCAAGTTGGGTGTATCTAACTTTTATAGTCATATACCCAACTAATAAACTAAATTCGTACTATTGCGGATATCGAATCAGAGATATTAACAGAAACTTTGTGTATTTAGAGGAAAATTGCGATAATTGTAAAATTAATGTGAAGTTAGTCAATGATTACCTAGTCAAATACCGTAGGTAATCCTGATTGAGTCCAGTACTACCGTTTTAGCTAACGAAATCAATTCCACAGCTATCCATTTTTTCCAATTCTTCCTGATGCAGCAATAACTAAAGCGGATATATAAATAGTAGATGCACCTTAATTAAATTACAGCCTTCAGCTTTTAGTTGAGGGCTTTTTTTTATGGCTGATATTTTTTATTCTGAAATAAAATAAATTTACTCAAAAGTCTAATTTTCCCGGATATGGCAATAAATAAAGCGGATTAATAAATGGTAGATGCACCCTAAGAATTTACAGCCCTCAGCCAAAAGCTGGAGGCTTTTTTATTGCTCATACTTTTTTCGCGAAAAAAATAAATTTTATTAAAAGTCTAATTTTCCCGGATATGGCAATAAATAAAGCGGATTAATAAATAGTAGATGCACCCTAAAAATTTCCAGCCTTCAGCTTTTAGTTGAAGGTTTTTATTATTTTAATATCGATGGCAGTAAACTGGGAGCTAACCACAATGCATAACCAATAAATCCAAACAGCAAAGTAATCACGGCAGTAATGCCGTAGCTGATGCAAATTAATAAACCGTCAGATTCGATGGTGGCAACAGTCAAAAGTAAAATACCGATAGTCGGGATAGGATTTGTAAATGGAATTGGTAATATTAGTAATACTGTTAATAAAGAAATACAAAACCCATTAATTCGCCAAACTAAAGGATTATGAGCTATTTTTGCTAATCGGGGACGAGCTATTTTCTGGAAAACTTTGGTAAGCCGTCCCAAATTTTGCAAAAGTAACTGGGCGAAGGAACGAGGAAATTTATAGTTAGCGATTCTTTTCGGTAGCCAAGGCGATCGCCTTCCTAAAACCATTTGCACTGACAACAGTAAACAAGCACCACCAAATGGGCCAGTTAATCCCGGTGGCATAGGAAGCAAAAAAGGCAAAACTAATAATGTAATTACCAGACTGAAGCCCCGTTCTGAGGTTTCTGTCAGAATATCGCCTAGAGTCAGCGGTTGTTCAGCTAGGCGTTGCAACAGGGATTTTATATCTTGAGAAAATCTCAGATGCATTTGGCGTGAGTTGATGCGAGTTCCCTCTTTGTAGTAGAGGAAGATGAGAGAGAATAACTTCTAAACTTTGCCAATTTTAGATTTTGAATTTCAGGAAAATCTAAAATCTAAAATTGAATGACTCCTAACTCTTGCTTTCTGGGGGTACAAAAACAGCTATAGCTTTAGGTATAACCCGAAAATGAGCAGGTGTGTAGGTAGTAATTTCACCATCTGTATTGATAGGGCGAGGTTTGCGAGTATGTATCTCTATTTCTTGACCTTGATGGGAGCGTACACTTTGCCAATGTATATGTCGCCCTCGTCGCATTGCAGGTAATAATAATATAACCTGCCACCAGTGTTCAATCTCCAAGCTATAAAGGTCTAGCCTTTGATCGTCTATTGTGGCATCGTCAGCCACTGCCATACCACCACCGTAATAGCGGCCGTTACCGACTGCAATTTGAACTGTTTTGACGCGAACCAATTCATCGTTGATTGTAATTTCTGCTGTAAAAGGTCTGGCTTCCAAAAGCACTTGCAATGCAGTGGCAGCATAAGCAAATACTCCCCAGCGGCGCTTAACTTCTTTGGTAAGTCGTTGGGTAATTTTTACACTCAATCCCATACTGGCAACGTTAAAAAAGTGCTTGCCATTCACACAACCCAAGTCGATACGCTGTAAATGTCCATCTCCAATAATTTTGCAAGCTTCGTTGAGGGTATTTGGGATTCCCAAAGTTCTCGCTAGATCGTTGGCAGTTCCCAGAGGCAAGATTCCCAAAGGTAACTGAGTCTCAATTAAAGCATCTACGGCAGCATTTAGAGTACCATCTCCTCCGCCAATAATTACCAAGTCAACTCGATCCTTATGGCGAAGTATAACTTCAGCAAGATGTTTGGGATCTTCTGTAGACTCCTCAATTAAATCAAAGCCTAATGTTTTCAGACTTTGAATCGCTTCCGATAGACCCTTTTGCCCTTGGCGAGCATGACGATTTACTAACAGCAGTGCGCGGGAACTCATGGGTAGTACCTTTTGTTGTTGATATGTCCAATTATCCGCATGTATGTATTCTGTTTGATGTTGACTTTAAAAAAGTGTTTAGGCTGTGATGAAAGTTATTACAAATTCATTTTCATAACATTTATTATATTGTGACTATTAATTTTTAATTTTTCTTTTTCTTTAGTTTAGCTCTACTAGACCTCAGTGTGTTTATCTTCAGCAAATATAATTATTACTCCTCAGTTAAATGAATTTTAGGTGTTTTTATTTATCAAATAGCGAGTTGTTCAAATATTATTATGCCAAACGCAAGAGATATTTTTCATTAAAATAGATACATTTACAGCAGATTGCAACTTTGTGAGGTACAGATTATTTTAGGACTTACGCAAGTGTCACAAAAAAATCTGATTTGTAGTTTTTAGTAAGGGTTTTAGCCCTTATTTTGAAGACTAAAGTCCTCTCTGTGAGACGCTACGCGTAGCTTGCTTCCCCGGAGGGGTACACTACGAACTGAAAATAATATGCCAGTTGCGTAAGTCCTGTATTTGTAAGGGCACAACAATGTTCATAGGTGTAAACTTAAGCTAAAAGCTTTGTCAAACTCTTGTTTCTAGCCTCTTGGCTGGAAATGCACTTCAATTGGGCTGCTGCCGCGAGTTCGGGAGGCGGAGCCTCTAGAACAGCATTCCCAGTCTGAGACTGGGAACGAGACGAACGCTGTTTATAGCGCTTCTGTGTTGAATCCAATACGGCGCTAGTTGGTTGCTTAACGGCGAGAAATCCCTATCTTGATTTGGAATTTTGGTTTTATGACTTTTTCGGGTCGGTGTTGCGACCAATAATTGCTTGAAACACGTCCCCTAGTAAAAAGAAAAATGCCGCAACTAACACTACAAGCATTAAACCTGCAAGGGCCGCAAAGGGAGAGATGATAAACAAGATTAAAAGTGCAAACATCAAAATCTTTAGTAATGTCTTATTCATCTTTTTTCATATTGAATAATATGTGTGTTCTCTACAAATAATCAATGAATTAACAATCTGTCACCTGTCTTCTGTTAGATTTAATCTGTGCGCGCTTACTTTTGTGGTCAAGGCGTTTTCTTTGAGAACTGCG
Organism: Nostoc sp. DedQUE05; assembly: GCF_034530955.1. Lineage (NCBI taxonomy): Bacteria > Bacillati > Cyanobacteriota > Cyanophyceae > Nostocales > Nostocaceae > Nostoc > Nostoc sp. DedQUE05. The sequence goes on from NZ_JAVRCB010000007.1 coordinate 180,695, forward strand.
AGTTGGTTTAGTGGGTTTGCGTTTGATTGTTACGACAACTGCGCTTTGAATGAGTTCTTGAAGTCGTTTCAAGGCTGACTCGCGATTGTTCTCTTGGCTTCGATGTTCCTGGGCTTTAATTACAACTACTCCTTCTTGGTTAATGCGGCGATCGTTGAGCTTTAAAAGCTGTTGTTTATAATAATCTGGTAATGATGAAGCCGCAATATCAAAGCGCAAGTGGATAGCGGTAGAAACTTTATTTACATTTTGTCCTCCTGCTCCTTGCGAGCGAATCGCAGTAATTTCAATCTCAGTCTGTGGGATAATAACATTATTGGAAATTTGCAGCATTACTCACAAGGCAAAAGAGAAACTTGTAACTTTGGGATAAACTTTCTTTATTCGGTTTGCTCGGCTAAATCTATCATTACATCTGGGTCTTCATTGTTGTTCAAATTCACTTCTAAAGTCTGTCCTTGGATTGTCACTTTATCGCCCGGTACTAGTCGCCGTCCTCGTCGAGTTTCCAGCATCCCGTTTACTTGGACATCACCACCTTGAATCATCAGCTTGGCTTGCCCTCCAGTTGGCACTATACCCATCAACTTTAAAAATTGATTTAACTTAATTGTGTTGTCTCTAATTTTCTTCATAGTAAATAAATGTACACAATCTTAATTGTATCGTGGTCTTCTCAGAGGATGTTTGAAAAGTCATGATTGATGTATTAAATATTTTTTTACCCCTCCCTAACCCTCCCCTTTACAAGGGGAGGGAACCGGATTTTTCTTGTTTCCCCCTTTTATAAGGGGGGATTAAGGGGGGTAAAAACGCAATTAAAAGCACAGTCAACCACTTTTCAAACAACCTCTCAAGCCAAAGCGTAAATCTGTTACACCATATAATCAGCTAAGTACAGTATTTGATTAATTCGTAGCAAATTTAGTTTGGCAATACCCTGCAATGCGATTGCATCGGCAAACAATGCCATTACGTTAGCCTGCATTTAATAACGTTTCGCTTTTACGCAAAACTTTGCTGAGAAATGTGAATTTACAGCAGTTTTCATTTAATTGAACTGTATATGTTGTAGAAGCACAACAATGCTGTACCTCTACTGTGTGGTGTATTTACCTGAAAATTGCTAATTTTATTAATTGGTTGTGATGGAGCGACGCCGAGTAGCCCGTCGTAGATATCGCCCTAACAAAAACTGTAATACCAGTTATTATCTATAATGTTGATCGACAAAACTGCCAGATATGGGCTAAAAACTAGTCTGGAAGGTTCTTTTAGTGTGTTCAGGGGACTGGATCTATGATTAAGCTTGGTTTATTGGTACAGTCCCAGAATAACTCTTTGGGTATCGGAAAAGTTACGGAAATATCTGATACCAATGCAAACGTTGAGTATTTCTGCTCTATAGGCCAACGTCTCCAAAAAACTTTACCTTTAAGTTCGCTCTCTCAAGTTAAGCTGGAACCCCAGGCTCGATGCTATATTAAGTCCCAAACTCAGGATAAATGGATAGTGGGCAGAGTTTTTATCTGGGATGATGATACAGAAATGTATCAAATTGATTTACCAGATAAGAAAACTGCGATCGCATCTGTTGAAGATATTTACGTTCGTTGTAATCTACCAAATACAGACCCCATCCAAACTCTGGCGATGAAGGGTCACGAAACGCCTTACTTCCACGACAAAAGATTGGCTTTCGTGAAATCCTTAATTCAGCAACGCGCGGTGAGTCGCGGGATGACGGGACTGATTTCGGCAAATATTAATCTTTATCCTCACCAAGTTGAAGTAGTGCGGCGGGTACTGGAAGACCCAATTCAACGCTATTTGCTAGCAGATGAGGTGGGACTGGGAAAAACCATTGAAGCGGGTGCGATTCTACGTCAATTCCTTCTCGATGAACCGAAAAAAAATGCGGTGGTATTAGTTCCGCAATATTTGCTCAAACAATGGCGGACTGAGTTAGAAAACAAGTTTTACATCTCCCATTTTGGCAAACGGGTAGCGGTGCTGGCGGTTGAAGATATCCATAAAATCAACCTGAAAGCGAAGATAGGCTGCTTAATTTTAGATGAAGCCCATCATATCGCAGCAATGGCTACCTCTAAGGATGCAACAGTGCGCCAGCGTTTTCAGACTTGCAAAGAACTGGCTCATAAAAGCGATCGCTTACTTTTATTATCTGCCACTCCGGTTCTCAATCACGAGCAGGATTTTCTGGCCATGTTGCACTTGCTCGACCCGACAACCTATAAAATTGGCGATCTAGAAGGTTTTCGCGCCAAAGTTGAAAGCCGTCAGCAAATTGGTAAACTTCTGCTTTCTTTTAAAGAAGGTGCAGAACCAGAGATTCTCAAAAGCAACTTGCAGCAACTACGAAAACTCTTGGCTGAGGATAAGTATTTACTGAAGCTGGCGGATGATTTGGAAAATTTACCAGCAAATTCTCCTGAGCAAGAGCAAATCGTCCAAGCGATTCGCGTCCATGTCAGCGATATCTATCGACTACATCGGCGAATGCTTCGCAACCGTCGCGCGGCGGTGGAAGATGTGATATTTGACCGCAACTTTACGCCCAAAGAAGAGTATGATTTAGACGAGCGATCGCTTGATATCCACGAACTGCTCAATCAATGGCAAAGTGTTGCTCCTAATGAAAAGCAATATCAGCGAATTTTTCTGCTGTTATTTCTCGCTGCTGGTACTTGGTTAGGGATTTTAGAGCAGGTAATTACGGCGCGTTTAACTGCGAAACCTCATGCTAAACTCATCCAGGAGTTTAAAGAAGATGATGTTCGCCTGTTAACTACAACCCCCAAATTCTCAGGGGAAGAAGAGATTCTCCAATCCTTACTAAAAATTATTCGTCAACCTCAAGAGGACGGACAACGGACGGAAAATTTGAAAACAGTGCTGTTGAATCAGCTAGGCACTTATTTCAAAATTCCCGCAAACGTTCGGAAGAATCAAAAGGAATTCATCACGAGAATACAGCAGAGAATTAAAAGACCAATTACTGGCGATATTCTGCCCAAATTTGTTGTATTTACCAGTTTTGTGCAAACTTGTGGCGAAATTGTCCGGTATTTATCTGATACCTTTGGTGCAGAGACAATAGCCAGCCATCAATTTGGAGAATCACCAGACAAAGTTGAGGAAGGCTTAAATCGGTTCAAGAATAACCCCAACTGCTTTATTTTAGTATGCGATCGCTCTGGAGAAGAAGGGCGTAACCTTCAGTTTGCCGATTGGTTAATTCATTTTGACCTGCCTTGGTCGCCTAATCAATTAGAGCAGAGAATTGGCAGACTTGACCGCATTGGCAGCAAAATTGGCATTCAATCTAGTGCCTTGATTGGCCCATACTTGGAAGATAGCCCTCACAATGCTTGGTATAAAGTATTAAAAGATGGGTTTGGTATTTTCCAACAATCAATTGCTAGTCTCCAGTTTTATGTGGATGAGAAACTTGCAGAATTAGAAACAGTTTTGTTTCAATCAGGTGCGGCTGGATTGTTAGAGATGGTTTCACCAATCCAAGAGCAAATTGAAACAGAAATAGCCAAAATTAGCGAACAAAATGCTCTAGATGAAATTGATGCAAACGATGAAATTGCTACCGAGTATTTTCAAGAGCTAGATAATTACGATGCTCGTCATCTAGAAATGAAACGAGCAATTGAAGGCTGGATTTGCGACGCGCTGGGATTTAGAGGACTGAATAACCCCGATTCATCAGAACTGCGACGTTATCAACCAACAACGCGGACATTGGTGCCGATAAATGATTTACAAAACCGTTTTGCTGAGAGTTCTTTAGACCAATTTGGTACTTATAATCGCAGAGTGGCAAACCAAAATGCTGGTGTTAAACTCTTTCGAGTTGGCGAAGGATTTATCGAAGCACTCTTGAATTATATCAACTGGGATGACCGAGGTGAAGCCTTTGCTTTGTGGCGCACTGATGCATCTTGGGACGCGAAAGAAGGGAAGGAGTGGTTCGGTTTCCAATGCAATTATGTAGTCGAGGCAAATTTAAAAATTGCCAAACAAGTTTTACTAGATAACAAACTAGATAATTCTCAATTCAAAAATTTGCAGCGCCGCGTTGATGCTCTATTTCCACCAATTATAGAAACTATCTATGTTGATGGTCGCAAGCAGCCAATCCGGGTTGTTGAGGATAAAGCACTCTTAAGTATTCTGCAACGTCCATATAAAGATAAAAACAATAATCAAGGACGAGATTACAACTTAGCAAAAGAGCGCTTAGGAATTATTAACGATTTTGTCGATCCTAGTAAATGGCAAAATTTTTGCTATGAAGTGCGTAACACTTCTGCGGAATTACTTTCAAATCGTCCCGATTTTATTGATTTATGTCAAAGTTGTGCTAAAGTCGCCGAAAAGAAATTAGCCAATAGAGTAGAACAATTACGACTACGTTTAAATCAGCAAAGTTGGGATAACGCATTAGCTGAAGAATTGAAGATAGAAACTGCTTTAAATGCAGCCATTCTAGAGGGAATTCGCCAGCCGCTTCTGAGACTTGATTCTGTGGGTTTTATTGTAGTATCGGGGCGATCGCTTGTGCAATTTGAGTGATGTTATGTGCGGTTAAATAGCCATAATACCCGCGCTAACCCCTCCTGCAAAGAGGGGTTAGGTAGGTTTTTTATTCTCGTTATCGTTCGTGCTTGTGGTTAAATGAGCCTAAACAGTTGACAATTACAGCTAAAACTCGTGAGTTAGTTATAATAAATAGCTTAACGCCTTTGCTTATTCCTACTCAGTAAAGTAAGGCAGCATTATGTTTGTCACGCATAAGAGATGGAGATTCAGATAGTTCTTTACATTTATTCATTTCCTTCGTATCTGCGGGAACAGCCACGAGTTAAAATTGGCAGAACTTCTGGCAGTATTGATGCTGATCCTAAAGAATTAGCATTGCAGCGCATACGTGGGCAGATTAGAACTTCACATGCAGAAGAACCTAAATTGTTGGGTGCAGTCAAAGTTCCGGGCGAATGGGTGGAAATAACAATTCATTCCCAATTGAAAAATCAGGGATATCATATTTCAGAAGCACCTGGAATCGAGTGGTTTAGGTTTCCCAATCAAAAAGAATTACAGTATTTCCTAGATAGGATTTATCGAGCTGTAATTATTGATGATTTCTCAGAATTAGGTGGGGGACGAAAAGATATTGAAGGAGACTCATTCGATTCTATCGTTTCTGCATTTGGGGTAAGAAAGCTTAGTGGTAGCGAGTTTAGGCGTGAGATAAAATTAGTCAAAGTCCTTGATGATGAACTATCTCCGCTTTATCCAGGCTTTCCTCAATGGTTCGATAGAACAATGAGCAGTTCAGATGCTGTTTTTAACGTAGCTTATAGAGATAGACAAGCTATTGGAGTTGCTATTTGGAAGCCGAAAGGGAATGGAATAGCAAAACTATCAACTCTTTTTGTTACTGAGAATTACCGACGTAGTTTCCTAATGCCGCTTAGTCAAGTAGTTCATCTAAATGACTTACTCAGCAATGGTGTTCTCAATGGCCCACCGCAAACAATGCACAGCCTTAGTATAGAACGTTATAAACTAGCTGTTGAACTTGGAGGTTTTTATGCAGGTTAAATACATTAAAGCTCTAAGCATCAAACGAATGTATGCTGAACGAATTATTGATGGGACTAAAAAAATCGAGTTACGAAAGCGTTCAATTGGGATGGAATTAGGTGATCTAATTCTTTTGTATGAAACGACACCTGATTCTATTATAAGGGGAGGTTTTATTGCTGATAAAACTATATCCTTACCTGTCTGTAAGATGTGGAGTAAGTATCAGCATATTCTGGGAGTAGACAAAGAGTTTTATGATATGTATTTTGAAAACTGTGAATTTGCATACGGCACTTTTATATATGAAAGCTTTATTTTTCCTTCAATTTCTCTGAAACAAATACACGAAAGTTGCCCTAATTTTACACCACCACAAGCCACAATCAACTGGCGTCAGGATTGGTACATTAAGTCTGAATGGATTGATGCACTTAACAAGGGAAGAAATCAGTTAATGCAGGAAGGGAGACTAAGTGAACAGTTGAGTTTATTTGCATTGCAGTAAATAGAGTCGATTAATTTTACTCGACTTTCAGTGCTAAATAAAATGATCGCGTGATCAAGTGTGTAGAGTTGACGGGTCAATAAATTGTTGTGTATATTTAAACTTATCATGTTTGTTGTTTTTTTATAAATAGACAATATGGTAAAACGGAAAATAATTTTCGTCGGTGGAGTGCATGGTGTTGGTAAAACAACGCTTTGTAAAAATATAGAATCAAGATTTAATATCGAACATTTTTCAGCGAGCAATCTGATTTCCAGAGAAAAGACAGAGGAACATCTTCGTAGCAAACGAGTTGGGAATATTGCCGGAAATCAAGACATTCTAGTAGAAGCGATAAACAAGTATCTAAAGAATGAAAACACGTATTTAATTGATGGACATTTTTGTCTCTTAAACAAGGATAATGAAATCACTAAAGTTCCATACTCAACATTTGAAGGCATTTGCCTAAGTGCTATTATTGTTTTAGTTGACGAACCTGAAAATATTTATACTCGTTTAAGCTCAAGAGACAGTGTTAAACATGATCTAGCTCTGCTGCGATCTTTTCAAAAACAAGAAATTTATAACGCTGAGTACATCAGGGATAAATTAAACATTCCCTATCTAATGTGTAATGCTACTAAGAGTGAAGACAAAATATATACTTTTATTGAAGGTTTAGTGCCTCAAGCAGTATCGGAATGAGAATTTCCTCAGTCTTAGTACACGTCACCGCAAAAAGGGGTCGGAAATAAAAACTGTGATGCTTCTAGACACTGTTTAATTCAAAAAACGAATTCCGTACCTCATTTATGGTGGTCTGTACTTAGTATAATAAAACGTTCAAATCGCCTTGCTTGGATGGGAGCGATCGCTTGTGCAATTTGAGTGATATGGTGTGCGATTAAATAGCTTTGTAATCCTAATTGAGAGCTTGAGATCCCCGACTTTTTCAATAAGTCGGGGATATTTTTGTTCTGGTGTTACTGATGAAATTGCTATAAAAACATATACAGCAGTTCTTAAATAGATGATGTACAAAGTGCAGGACTGCTAAAATTATGTTTTTATTGAGAACGAATAAGATTTAGAAAAAACGTGACTATTAGTCAGGGTGTAATCCATCGCAGTATCAAAGAATTCACAAGCAAAAGGAGAACCGATGACTGATAAAAAGGTCGTGCTAGTAACAGGAGCATCATCTGGATTTGGGCAATTAACCGCTCAAAAGCTTGCTCAAGAAGGTTACTGGGTCTTCGGTACTAGTCGCAAGGAACATCCAACTGTACAAGATGTGGAAATGTTGACACTTGATGTTACCTCCGAGTCTTCAGTACAATCATGTATCAAACAGTTGCTCGCGCGGACTAATCGCATTGATTTACTGATTAACAATGCTGGACAAATTCATGCCAGCATGATTGAAGAAACTTCTTTAGAACAAGCCAAGGAGGTTTTTGAAACTAACTTTTGGGGTGTTGTCCGGGTTAGCAATGCTGTTTTGCCAGTTATGAGACAGCAGCGTAGTGGGCATATTATTAATATCAGTTCAGTGGCGGGATTGATTGGTGCACCAGGCCAAGGTTTTTACAGTGCAAGTAAGTTTGCACTCGAAGGTTATAGCGAAGCATTAAGCGTGGAACTAGACCCTTTCAATATTAAAATATCTTTAATTGAGCCTGGTTACTTTAAGACCAACTTCAACCACGCCATGTTGTCATCCACATTGAATTACGCTGATTACGACAATGTACGCGATGTGATTCGCTCAACTGTTAGTCAAGCAATTGCACAAGGCGACGATCCTGAAAAAGTCGCACAGACGATTCTATTTGCTGCTCGTAGTCGGTCGCCACGATTACGCTATCGTGTTGGCAATGAGGCACAATGGTTGCCTCGCTTAAAAGCAATATTGCCAGATAACTTATTTCGATTTGGTGCGCGCAAGCGGTTGAATTTACCATAAATCACAACCAAATCGACAACGCCCGATATCACACGCTCAAAGAAGGTGCTAGGGCTAAAGTTTTTGTCAGATCGGTAAGGAGAACGCGATCGCACAGGTTAAACAATTCTGCTTCAGTAGAAGTATGTCGCATCAACCGTAAAAAATCACCTTCAGTATCAACACTTAGAGCAATGTAGTTGAGAAACATTTTTAGATAGCCGACGCGCGATCGCTCTGGCATATTTGCTGCTGTGGGGGTTTGCCATAAACGATCGATATAGTTGCGTACCTCCGCCAAAGGAACGGGCGCGATCGGTTCGCAGCGCAAAGCTTGCCGAATTTGATTAAAAATCCAAGGATTCCCGATCGCCCAGCGTCCCACCATCACACCCGCCGCGCCCGTTTGAGAAAGCACTTCAACAGCAGTTGTCGCCGAGTTGATATTGCCATTAGCAAGCACTGGACAATCGACTCGTCTAACTGCTTCAGCGATTAAATCATATTTTACTGCCCCGTGGTACATATCTTTGACGGTGCGACCATGCAAAGAAAGCAAATCAATGCTGTAGCGATTGATTATATCTAGAATTTTGTCAAAATTATCTGTATTTTCAAAGCCTACGCGCATCTTAACAGTCAAAGGGCGATCGCTAACTGCTTGTCGCAATTCTCCTAAAATCCGATCCACTTTTTCTGGCAAGAGTAGCAATCCACCTCCAACATTTTTGCGATAGATTCTAGGTGCTGGACAGCCCATGTTCAAGTCAACTCCAGCGATATTATAGTTGCAGAGTTCCTTTGCTGTTCTGACTAAATCTGGAATGCTTTCGCCAATCATTTGCGCAAAAACGGGACGACCTGTGTCGTTTTCGGTGATGGCTGCTAAAATGCCACGATTGAGCCGTGAAGTATCATTAACGCGGAAATATTCGGTGAAAAAGTAGTCAGGGCTGCCATACTGGGCAATCACCTTCATAAACCAGAGGTTTGTCACATCCTGCATGGGCGCAAGAGCGGTGAGGGGTAGGTGTGGATAGAACGATTGGGGGAGCGATACCTGGGGCATAAAGACGAAGAGCGATCGACAAAGCTCACTGTTAAATTATAAGTAGCTAGACGTAAATCAATTAAAGTTTGTAGAGAGGATTTTAGTCCTAATTATCGTTGCTTTGAGCGATGAATCGCTCGCTACAAACTAGGAGTTTATTAGTAATCTTATTCAACAATTTTTTTATCAAAACTAACTAATACCACAAGCTGCTAATTTTACAGTTAAAGCATTGGGGTAGCGCCACAGTTGAGAACCACCAATCCAAAGACGTGAGGGTAAATGACCGATTGGTGCTTTGAGACTAAAATTAAATTCCGAATTGGTATAACTAGAATTGTATATATGCCAACCAACTTGATTGCAAAAAATTCCATAGTCGCCATTCACGTTTTTGTAAATAAGTGTCTGTACGCTAAAACCAAAGCGTTTCTGACTGTAACTCACCCATAAAAGGTCAATGGTTTGCAAATCTTCACAGGGAAGTTTCTCAAAATCGCTACTAAATATATAGCTACCTCTAGGCTTTGCTAGCGCTTGACATATTAGTTCCCAAGTTTCTCGGTCTGCTGATTCCCATTTTCCTTTTGATAATAAATCACGCAAATGCGTACAATCAATAGTATTTACTGTACGATAATTAGAAAAATTTAGCAATTTATTTGGTTGTTGCTCCAGTATCTGTAAAACTTCTGTTGCCGATTGGAAGCGTTGCGAAACGGCATTTTGTAAAAGTTTATCTAAGATTTCACAGAGGTGAACGCTAACAGTATTGAATGCTGGTAAATGTTCTTGCCATATCCAGCGATCGCTAGCAATATCGAACAAATCAAAGGGAGAAACATTGGTAAGTAAGTAAATACATGTTACACCCAAGCTGTAAAGATCGCTGGCTGGCAATGCTTTTCCTCGCATTTGTTCGGGAGCGATATATTCTGGGCTACCTACTATGGTGCCTGTACGAAGCTGCTTCATGTTATTGGCGAATTTGGCAACTCCGAAATCGATTAAAACCAGGTCTCCTCGACTTGAACGGCGCATAATATTTTCCGGTTTAATATCTCGGTGGATTACTTGTCGAGAATGGATAAATTGCAATGTAAGCAATAAACTTTTTAATATCTCCCAAATTTGCGATTCTTGAAAAACGCCCTGTTTTTGTAATTCCTGGGCGAGTGTTTGTCCATCTACTAATTCTTCAACAATATAAAATTTTTGATTTTGTTCAAAATGCGCTAGTAATTTGGGTATTTGAGAGTGTTCTAGTTCATTGAGACGAAGGGCTTCTTGATGAAATAAATTGACAGCCTTGTGCCAAATCTCAGTATTTTGTTTTTGAAAACATAGTTGTTTGATTGCACATTTGGGTTGGTCTGGAAGATGTTCATCAATAGCTAAAAACGTTCTCCCAAAGCCACCGCTTCCAATAACCGCGAGTGGACGATATCGCTGTTTAAGTAATAATTCCTGACCACAACTATTGCAAAAACGAGAACTGTCAGAATTTTGTGGACGTAGGCAATCAATATTGGTACAGTAGCTCATACTACAGGAGTTCTATTTGTTGGAATTACTATATATAAAGTATTCCCATTAGAAAAACACTCTTACTAGTAGAAAAAACAGCGATGCTTAGGTTAGGCTACGCCTACGCACTTTGCACTTTAGAAGTTTTGGTTGGCATAGTAGCAGTGTACTGCTTGTTTCACGCGATCGCTACTTTGGTGCAACTTTGACTCTTTGAATTTTTGTCAGATACAAGAGTGCTACAAACGAATAAAAGTATCAAAAGCTACTTCACCTAACGTTTAGTTGCCTCTGCAATGCGTTCCCCAAAGCGTTATTCTCTGTTATTCTTCTAAAAGAAAATTCTTTTGCTCCAAGTCTTTCTCTTATTTATATTAACCAGGTATGTGTCTCAATGATGTAGCGATCGACCGTGCCAGCCCCAGTGATGTTAGTGGAATCGTCAAGTTGGCCCAAGCCAATGACGCAGAACATGGTGGTATGTTGTTAGGTCATCTTGAGCCAGAGGCTGTGATGATGACTATCTCTCAAATGCCAAGCGTTGTAGCCCGAAAAAATGGTCAAGTTGTAGGATTCTTACTCAGTTGGTCAAAGACAACTGCTAATCTACCAATTATAAAGGTAATGTTACAAACCTATCCTGGTACAAAAGATGCTTACTTGTATGGCCCTATTTGTGTTGATGAAACTATGCGTGGGCAAGGTATTGCTGCGGAAATGTTTGCTAAGTTGAAAGATTTGCTACCAAAGCGGGAAGGAATACTGTTCATCAAGGCAAACAACAAAGCATCACTTCAAGCACATCAAAAGATGGGTATGTGCAAAATAGCAGAGTTCATCTATGAAGGCACTGAATTTTTGATATTCGCATATAATAGCTAATACCATTTTAGATTTTGGATTTGAGATTTTGGATTGGGAATTGCCTTGGTGCGTCTGGCTTGGTGTGAATCCATGTGTCGCAATCATTTTTCAAAATGGTATAACTAATTGATAGGTTCTCTTTGAAATTAAATTGAGTAGCTAATCTGGATCGTTTAGTTATTTACTACTTGCTTAATCTGGAACGTGACAAAAGTTAGTGATGGGAGAGCGACAAGGCTCTAAGCCTTAGCTGACTAACATGAGTCGGCTCAATTTTAGTGGCGTTCAATAACTAAACATTCATTTTGGACTCTGGTAAGCATATCGTTAAAAGCAGGAGTATAACAACCATCTTTATCAACAACCTTACGAAGAGTATACTCACCAGCCCGAGAAAGTCCGCCGAACCAAACATTCTTTCTGTGCCAAATATCTCCATTGAGAGAATTTTTGTCTTGGGACATAGTGAAACTCACAATCGATTTTGGAACTGATATTCCTAGAAAAATAGGTGTGACTTGAGCTTGTTGCAAAGTTTCATCTTCAAACTGAATTTTGTAACTTACTTTAAACCATTGAATTGAACGTAGTAATATCCAGCCAGCAATCGAGTCATGAAAAGTCCACTGTAGCGGGGCAAATATCGGTAAAAGCAAAGTCATCTTCTGTATATCCCATTCTAAATTGTACATAGTAATGCAAGTATCTGGCAGTGGATTGCCATCCATAAAAAACACACCTTTAAGGATAGATGGTAAGTTTGTTTCTTTGATTGGAATCATCCAGGTTGCAATATTATTAAGTTGCTTTTTTTCAATTAATTCAGCCATAGAATTTGTAATTACTTACTTTGTGCTAAAAGAATACCTAAATTTTTAACAACCCGAGTCAGAGAAAAGATGAGTAATATTGCACGAGAAAAAGAGTAAAATCAACTCAAAAAACCAGAACAATTACCAACTCATAATTCAGCGCGGGAATTAAGGACGCACAACTGTGCATTGGTGTCAACTTAACGTGAAAGCCAGCCTAGAACAAGTTTTTAGATATTGTCTCGTTCCCAGTCTCCGACTGGGAATGCTGTCCTAGAGGCTCCGCCTCCCTTGCGGGCGGCAGCAGCCCAATTGAAGTGCATTTCCAGCCTCTAGGCTGGAAACGAGATTTGAAAAGGCTTTCAGCTTAAGTTGACACTAATGACAACTGTGTGTCCTTACTGGAAATCCCTTACTCACAGTCGTTGAGCAAAACCTTGTAGTACTAAATTATTAGGAGTAACGGCAGTCACTTTTTCAAAATCCCATTTAACTTCTGTAATTGAGTCCCATTGATAGTTGTGGAACAGATGTAAACAGAAAATTTTGATAAAGCCAATTGATAAAGATTTACCAGGACAGGCTCGTTCATGCTCTTCGCCATTCCAAGATAAGATATCTGAAAAATTCCGTGTTAGGTCAAAATCATCTGGATTTTGGTATCTATTGGCATCCCGATTAGCTGTAAGAATAGAGCCAAGCAAGCGAGTACCTTTTTGGAATGGACATTTTTGTTTTCCAATCTCAACTTCACCAGCTTCAGTGGTGAGTTGGCTAACAAATCGCACAGGTGGATAGAGACGAGCCGTTTCTAAAATCACTTGATTGAGAAGTGTTGACTTTTCTAGAGCGTCTGAGTCTAAAGTTTTCTTGCCATTCCAGACTGCATTCACCTCTGACACTACATCATTTCTGAGAGTATTATCTAAGCAAAGAACACCAATCACAGATCCTAAAAGCGCACTCGTGCCGGCAGTTCCGGCGATATGAATCATATCGAAAAGGGTATTAGCAATTTGGTGTTCGTTCAACTGATACTGAGCGCCTGTTTCAAAGTAAGATGCCCATTTAGGTGATTGTTTATATCGGTTAATTAAATATTGACGATGCCGAATTTTTGGCGCTGTTAATATTGCCAGCAGATACTTGCTGATAAAATTAGGCAAGGATGCAAGAGCCAAATTTTTAATGTAACTATCGGATGCTGTGATTTCTTCCTCAGATAAAGATATCTGAAAAACTAGTTGGTGCAAACTCGACAGCATAATCTTTGGCAAATCATTGCCGATGTGTAATTTGGCTTGTTTAGCAGCTTCTAACAGGCTTTGCTCTACTAAATCCCCTAAAAAGTCTATCTGCCCTGACGGTTCTGGTAAAGCTTGTAAGATTACAGTACGTAGTCCTGTGTGTTCGTTACCGTTTGTTCCCAAGCTCAGAGGATTATCCAGCAAGTAGCTAGGAGCTAATATTCTGATGATGCCTAAATCATTTCCTCGCAGTTGTGGTTCGGTTTGCATTAGTTCTCTCACCTGCGAGTGAGAGGAATGCATAATTGCTTGGTCTACTGCAAAATACTTATCTCCAATATTATCCTTACGGATGTAAAGAAAGTCTCGCCATGCATTGAGCATGATTGACGCATCCATGTAATAAAAAATCAAGCGGAGAAACTTACCGATCGCAGTATCGTAACCTACTTTAGCTAGTATAGGTGCAAGCCAAAGCTGGCGATCGTGATTTTTGAGGACTTTATCTTTAAGTGTCATGGTATTTATTTTGAGTCATTTGTCATTTGTCATTGGTCATTGGTCATTTGTTATTGGTCATTTGTCCCTGATTCAGATTCAGATGTTGATGCTCTGAGGGATTTTAGAAGGAAGTAGATACTCATAGGGTGGACGGTGTAAATTACGTTGCTTGATAGTGTCTTCTACCTGCTGAAGATTACTCTGGAATGCTTGTAGCAATGGTTTTACTTTTTGGTCTGTAAAGTATCCTTGCTGATACTCACCTAGCTTGTTGTAGTACACAGACCCCAATAAGCTGAGTAGGTTGTATTGCCGTTGCGCCTGATCTAAGGGTGGGAGCAAATTAAGGTAGTCTTGCTCAGTAACTTCTCTTTTGAGAGTTGAGGCTGGTAAATAACCTGCCAATGGTATGGCTGCGGCGTAGCCCATAAAATCTTTTTGCGGAAAGTTAACCGCAGCGTGTTGGGCGCTGGCAGTGAAAATAATCAGCGTAGTGGCATCAATCAGGTAATTGAGCGTTTTGATGCCTCCATCTTCGCCAAAATCGGGGATACGACCACCATCGTAAGCTGGGATTTCGGCTGCCCACGCTTGCAAGGCTGTATCTTTCTGAATGTCTTCATCGGTAGGGTAGTAAAGGTTCAGGTAGTCTGAAACCCATTGATGAATTGCATTCCAGACTAGTAGAGCATCATCTCGGTAAGGATAAATAGGCAAGAGGTTGGGATCGTCTACACCACGCTGTTGAAATTGCTTAGGTAAGATGGCGCTGTTAAAACCATAGCTTTGCAAGGCTAGCACTGCTAAAACGCGAGAGTTATCGATTGATGATGAGAGTAATCTATCGACACCACCGCCTGGAGCTATGAGAATCCGTTGAGCGGCATCGTTAATTGCTAAAGTACTGTCAAAATGCGGGTGTAGCAGAATTCTTAGGGGATGGGTGAGTGGCAGTTGTCTGGCAGTGGCGATCGCAAAAGCACCAATCAACAAGTGAGTTCTTGCTAGATGAGTAACAGCTTCGTGGTAGTTGGCATCTGCTATTTGGACTATTGTTTTGGCAAAAAGCCAAGCGTATTTACCGGAGTTAGGGGTAACAATTGGATAATCTGGGCCTGGGGTTTGACCGCATTGGATGGCTATCGGACGCAATAAACGGGTGGGGTCTGAGCCTTTGGGTAAGGCAAACAGTGCTAGGGGAGCATAGAGATATTTTTGCTCGTGTGGAAATGTACCGTTGACCGCACCATCTAAAATTTTATAGTCAGCTAAGTAGAGCCTGCCTTCAAGTCCTGCTGCTGCTAATGAATCGTCAGTTCCCATCACGCCTTGGTAATGTTCGTCTGTGACTGGGAAGCGATCGCCTGGAGTCGTGACTCGCGCGATCGTGACGGGATTGTAGCCAGCCACTCGCATATAGGCAAATACTTCATCTTCTTGGTAAGTTTTAGCGATCGCTGGCACACCAATCACTTGAAACAAATTTTCGTAGTCCTTAAGACTGGTTGCATGTCCTGTCGGCTGTCCTTCGTATAGAAGGTTAATTATCCTATTTAAGGCATCTCTGAGGATCACAAGTCCGTTTTCTTTCAAAATAGAATAAAAAAGATCGTCGAGTTCTCTAACATCCTTAGATATACCTTTGAGTAAAAACTGAGGGATAATTTGCAGAATTCTTGCCAGAATACTGATTTTTACTGGTATTGCTCCCTTGAGCAAGGCTTCTAAAATAAATTTTTCGACATCATCACGAATCGATTTAGAACCTTGATTGCCTCTGTTGACAATTAAGGTATTGATAAACACAACTCGTAACTGCTGGGCTAATAAAAAATACCAGTTAGTGGTGAACTCTTCGGCAATAGAAAGCCGATCTAGCATTGCAATTGATGGAATATGGATGTAGTTATATTGATACTCTTGCCTAGCTATATCTAAAGTATGAGTACTTGATGAACTGATTAAATTTTCTGGTGATGAAGCAGTCATTGACTCTACTCATGTTTAGTACGGGGAACTTTAATAGTTTAAGATAAACAGGTTTGATTTACCTAAACGTATTATCGCAATCAAGTTTAAAATTACGATTTTTCTAAATAAATTTTCTCGATTTTATCAATTCTTGAACCACGCACTAAATGTTTTAGGACTTACGCAAACTCTACGAATTCTTGGCGTTCTTCTCTACGAAACGCTGCGCGTTCGCGTAGTGTCTCGTAGAGAAGGCATCTTGGTACTTCGATAAATTAAATTTTTTGGCTATTTTTGCGTAAGTCTTGTGTTTCAAAATCTTGCAAGAAATATTTAGCAATCCGAATAATGTTTGCCAAGATTTAGAAACAATTCTCAAAGAAAACTTTCGGACTAAAGTCTTGTGTTGGAGTTGACATTTGAACTACTGAAACGAGAGCGGGAATATAACTATTAGATTCTTCTTCTGCTACCCATGTCTCTAATGCTTCCTCTACTTACACAACGATCAAATATTTTTCTATTACCTTCCCTCTATCAAAAATCTATCTCTACCTCACTGCCTTTATCCTTCAACAGTTAGAAGCAACGAATTTTGCTCCATGCAAAGCTATGAAAGAAAGTTCTCATATTGCGGTCAAAGGATAAATTTGTGGATATTAGCAGACGAAATTTATTGAAGGTAGTTTCTGCTTCTGGTTTAGGTGGAGCCGGGGTATTTGCTTTACAAGGTTTAACCAAACAGGTTTTAGCACAAAATCAGTCTACCCCACTCCAGAGTAAAAAAGGGGAAATGCTCTACAGGCCACTAGGACGCACCAAAGAACAAATATCTGTAATTGGTCTAGGTGGTCATCATATTGGTAGACCAAAAGATGAACAAGAGGGTATTAATCTGATCCGTACTGCTCTCGATCGCGGGATTAATTTTATGGACAATAGCTGGGATTACCATAACGGAGGTAGCGAAATCCGCATGGGTAAAGCTCTGCAAAATGGTTATCGTCAAAAAGCTTTTCTGATGACTAAAATCGACGGTCGCACAAAGGCGGCGGCTGCTCAACAAATTAATGAATCTTTAAAACGTTTGCAAACAGACCACATTGATTTGTTGCAGCATCATGAAGTTATTCGCATGGAAGACCCAGACCGGATTTTTGCCCCTGGTGGTGCGATGGAAGCAGTTGTGGAAGCACAAAAAGCTGGCAAGATTCGCTACATAGGCTTTACTGGACACAAAGACCCATTAGTACACCTGAGAATGTTGGAAGTTGCCAATCAAAACAACTTTCGTTTTGATACAGTGCAGATGCCGTTAAATGTTATGGATGCCCATTTCCGCAGTTTTGAGAGACAAGTTTTACCCAGACTGGTTCAAGACGGAATTGCTGTACTGGGGATGAAATCAATGGGCGACCAAAACATTCTCAAAAGCAATGTGGTCAAACCTATCGAATGTCTGCATTACGCGATGAATTTACC
This sequence comes from Nostoc sp. DedQUE05, assembly GCF_034530955.1. Taxonomy (NCBI): domain Bacteria; kingdom Bacillati; phylum Cyanobacteriota; class Cyanophyceae; order Nostocales; family Nostocaceae; genus Nostoc; species Nostoc sp. DedQUE05. The sequence goes on from NZ_JAVRCB010000007.1 coordinate 198,210, forward strand.
AACTTCAACGGTGATTACAGGCATTGAAAGTATGCCCATCTTAAACCAGGCTTTCGAGGCAGTACGTACTTTTACACCCATGAGCCAGGAACAAGTTAAAGCATTACTGAATCGGACTCGCCAAGCTGCTCTCAAAGGTCAGTATGAACTGTTTAAAACCACTAGCCAATTTGATAGTACAGCCAAAAATCCTGAATGGTTAGGATAAGTTTTTGCTAGGGCCGTGTTTGAAAACTAAGGTTCACAGCAAACAACCGTATATCTTGCTGTGGGCCCAAAACTGGCAGAGCGGCTGCAAAATCCAGAACTAAGTGCAGTTTTGCGTAAAAGCGTAGCGTTTTTAATGCAGGGGGATAAATTATAATACCCGGAAAGTGACAGAAGAGGGATATCTCAAAGAGGCGATGCCTGCGGCGGGCTGCGCCTACGCTCCTCACAGTTCACCTCGCCAACCCAATAGGCTCAAGACTATAGAACCCATTTGACATCTTAGGAAGAACCCGCAAGCCTCTTAATCATTAGCCTGATGAAGCAGAGGTTGAGTTTGGCAGTGGCACTAGCTAGAGTTCGTTCAAAGTTTTTCACCAGAATTTTACAACGCTCCATCCAAGCATTGGAGCGCTCGATCACCCATCTGGCTACTGCTGGAACAAATCCAGATTTTCCTTGTGCTGCTTTTTCTTGTTGTGAGGGTTTAGTAGAAAGTTGAAACTGTATTTTGGTCATGATCTCTGGGTAAATCCGCTCTAGTTCCTGAGTCAAGTATAGGACTTACGCATTGACAGAATCATGATTATGTGTATTAAAGTCCAACTTCTGT